>DASWJG010000169.1:0-2918 GCA_036397315.1 Methyloceanibacter sp.
TTCCTTGCCGCCAGCGCCGTGCCTTTCACCTTCGCCCGCGCCGATCAGCCGATATCGTCGGGACCGGCGCCGAACGCTATTCCTCCGGCTGAGGCGCTCGACCGGCTGATGCAGGGCAATGTCCGCTATGCCGCGGGGGAGTCCGAATGGGAGGACTACTCGGTCGGCCGCGCCGAGCGAGTGGCCGCGCAATACCCTATTGTGGCGGTGCTGAGCTGCTCCGACAGTCGCGTGGCGCCTGAGCTCGCCTTCGATCAGGGGCCAGGCGATGTCTTTGTCATCCGGGTAGCCGGCAACTTCGTCAATGACGATGGGCTGGCGAGCTTCGAATATGCCGTGCACTTCCTCGGCGTGCCGCTCCTCATGGTGCTTGGGCATTCGAACTGCGGAGCCGTTGGCGCCGCGATCAAGGTGGTAAAAGAACACGCCGAGCTGCCGGGACATCTGCCTGAGCTCGTCAAAGCTATCGAGCCAGCGGTCATCGCGGCGCATGGCAGACATCCCAGCGATCTCCTCGCCGTCGCCATCGAGGAGAATGTGCGCCTCAGTGTGAAGCACCTGATAGAGGACGTGCCGGTCCTCTCCGATGCTCTTGCCGCCAAGAAGATTGCGATCGCGGGCGGCGTCTACGATATTGCCACCGGCAAGGTGAATTTGATCTGAGCGGACGCGATGGAGGACGCTCTAGCGCGCTGGCGATCGGAGAAGACCGCCGCTTATCTTTCAGGCGCCGTCGCGGCGGCGGAGTCCGATCCCGCCAAGGCTCGGCTTTTCCGCCAGATGGCCGTGGCTGCCGAGGAGCAGGCCGGTATCCTCGCCAAAGAGCTGCCGCAAACCCCGGCCTTTACGCCGTCGCTCAGGTCGCGGATTACCGTCTTCCTCATCGGCATCTTCGGTCCGCACGCCATGCGGCCGGTGCTCTCGGCCTCGAAAGTCCGCGGCGTCTCAGTCTATAGCGGCCAGGTTGAGACGGGCCATCCCTGGCCTACCTCGGTCGAGGAGGTCGGACGCCGCCACAAATCCTATGGCGGCGGCACGCTCAGGGCAGGGGTGTTCGGCGTCAATGACGGGCTCGTCTCCAATACCTGCCTCGTCATGGGCGTGGCCGGCGCCGCGGTCGAGCCTTCGGTGCTGATCCTGACCGGCGTCGCCGGCCTTCTCGCCGGCGCCTTCTCCATGGCGGCGGGCGAGTACATCTCCATGCTGTCGCAGAGGGAGATGTTCGAGCATCAGATCGCGCAGGAGAAGGACGAGCTCGAGCGCTATCCCAAGGAGGAGGCGGAAGAGCTTGCGCTCATCTACGCCGCCCGCGGCATCCCCCTGGAAGAGGCCCGCGACGTCGCCGCGCATCTCATCGCCAATCCAGAAAAGGCGCTCGATACGCTCGCCCGCGAGGAGCTCGGCCTCAATCCCGACGATCTCGGGTCGCCGACCGGCGCTGCCCTCTCGTCCTTCATCGCGTTCTCGATCGGCGCGAGCTTGCCGATCATTCCCTTCCTCCTCGGGCTCTCGTATGGCGTCGCCGTCGCCGCCACGATCTCGGGCGCCGCGCTGTTTGTGGTTGGCGCGATACTGAGCCTGTTCTCGGGGCGGAGCGCGCTCCTGGGCGGCTTGCGCATGTTGCTGATTGGCAGTGCGGCGGCCATCGCGACTTATTTCATAGGCTCGCTGTTCAACGTCTCGGGACTTTGACCCAACCGGCAAGGCCGCTCATGTCTCTTGCTGCTCTCTTGGAACGCCTTGGGCTCCGCTGGCGCGTGATCGCCGTCCCGACAAAGGCATCGCAGCGGTCCGGCGCTATGCCGGCGGGTCCGGTGCCCGGTTCGAGATTGACAGAGGAGTTCGTGCGCGAGGTCGGGCGCTTCGCCTATGTCTGGGCCTGGCCGCTGGTGAACGTCTACAACCGCTATTGGACCCAAGGCTGGGTCAAGACGCAGACCTTCTTGGTTGGTGGCGTTGCCCCCGTGGCGCCAATCAACCGCCTGGGGATGCTGGTCGACTACAATGACCCGGGACAACGCTTTATCACCTGCCCGAGCCAAGACCTGATCTACGGCTTCGGCGTTCTCGATCTCGGACGCGAGCCGGTGGTCGTGCAGGTGCCGGATTTCGGCAAGCGCTTCTTCGTCTTCCAGGCCACCGACCAAAGAACCGACGGCTATGCCGATATCGGCTCGATGTACGGCACCAAGCCCGGTTTCTATCTGCTCGTGGGGCCCGACTGGCACGGCAAGGCGCCGCCGGGTGTACACGCCACATTCCGCGCCTCGACCAATGTCGGATGCATCATCCCCCGCGTGTTCCAGGAGGACGATCCCGCCGACAAGGCGGCGGTCCAGCCCGTCATTCGCCAGATGATGGCCTATCCCGTGTCCGAGTTCGATGGGACGATGAAGGAAAAAAATTGGACCGACATCATCCCCCTGCCTTGGAAAAAGCTCGGCAATGAGGAATGGCGGTGGGTGAACCCTGCGAGTTTCTTCGAGTCGCTGCCCAAGGCGCTCGATGTGTGCCCGCCGCTGCCAGGCGAGGAGGCGATCTATGCGCTCGTCCGCTCGGTGATCGAGGCGGCGGACGCCGACCGTGCCTTGCGCACTGCGCTGAAAGAGGCGGCGGCCGCGGCCGACGATGCGCTGGTCGCGCCCCTGCTCGAGTTCCGCAATTTCGGTTTGTCCCTGCCGGACAACTGGACCACGGTCATCAACAGCGCGGAGTTCGGCACCGACTACTACACGCGCACCGCGGTGGCCAAGTCGAACACCTTCATCAACCGGCCGAACGAGACGCGCTACTTCTATCAGGACCTCGATCGGACCGGCGCGCGGCTCACCGGCGCCAAGAGCTACACCGTGACCTTCAAGGAGGTGCCGCCGGTCAAAGGCTTCTGGTCGATCACCCTCTACGACCAGTATCACTTT
>DASWJG010000170.1:0-13543 GCA_036397315.1 Methyloceanibacter sp.
GTGGAGGCGCTTGGCGGCACGGTGCGCGGGCAGGGCGGTTTCGGCTCCACCGGCTGACCTCGCCTTACGTTCGTCATGCCCGGCAATGACGAAATGGAACTGATGACATACATTCCCATCATGCTCACCCAGGAGGAGATCCAGCGCTACAAGCGCCAGCTGGTGCTGAAGGAGATCGGCGGCGAGGGCCAGCAGAAGCTGAAGGCCGCCAGAGTGCTCGTGATCGGCGCCGGCGGACTGGGCTCGCCGCTCATTCTTTACCTTGCCGCCGCGGGCATAGGCCAGATCGGCATCATCGACAGCGACCGTGTGAGCCTCGATAATCTCCACCGCCAGATCGTCCACGACACGAAGAGCGTGGGGAAGGCCAAGACGCGGAGCGCGGCCGGAGCAATCGAGCGCCTCAACCCGCATGTCGAGACGCGCCTCTACACCACGCGCCTCGTACCCGAGAACGCGGCAGGCATTATCGGCGGCTACGACATCGTCGCCGACGGCTCCGACAATTTCGCCACCCGCTATCTCGTTAACGACGCCTGCTATTTTGCCAAGACGCCGCTCGTCTTCGCGGCGGTCGGTCCGTTCGACGGCCACCTCACCACCTTCCGCGCCTTCGAGACGGACGGCGCGGGGAACCCACGACCCTCCTATCGCTGCCTCTTCCCCGAGCCGCCGCCTGACGGCACAGTGCCGCCCTGCTCGGAGGCAGGCATTCTCGGCGCGGTCGCCGGCGTGATCGGCTGCTTGGCCGCCGTCGAAGTGGTCAAGGAGCTGCTGGGCTTGGGCGAGAGCCTCGTCGGCAGGCTGCTCCTCTACGACGCGCTTCAGGCGCGGTTCTCAACGGTGGCCTATGCCTGGGATCCCGACAATCCGCTGAACGGCCGGGCCCCTCGCTTTCACGACCTGTCCCATCACCGCAAGGCCATGGAAGAGGCGAGCGGATAAGCATGGCGGCGGAGAAAATCACCACAACCTGTGCCATCGCCGGAGGCGGCCCGGCCGGCATGATGCTCGGCCTTTTGCTTGCCCGCGCCGGCGTCGATGTCGTCGTGCTTGAGAAGCATGCCGACTTCTTTCGCGACTTCCGCGGCGACACCATTCATCCCTCGACGCTTGAGATCATGTATGAGCTTGGAATTCTCGACGCCTTCCTCAAGCGCCCGCATCAAGACGTGCGTGAGCTCACCGGCCTGGTCGGCGACGAGCGAATCGTGCTTGCCGACTTCTCGCATCTGCCCACCCGGTGCCGCTTCATCGCTTTGATGCCGCAATGGGACTTCCTGGATTTCCTCGCCGATCAGGCGCACCGCTATCCGAGCTTTCATCTGAGGATGCAGGCGCGCGTCACCGATCTCATCATGGATCATGGCCGCGTCTTGGGTCTTTATGCCGAGACGCCGGAGGGCCTGCTCGAGATCAGGGCCGATCTCGTGGTCGGCGCCGACGGCCGCCACTCCGATGTGCGTGAACTCGCCGGGTTAAAAGTCGAGGATTTCGGCGCTCCGATGGACGTGCTCTGGTTTCGCCTCCCCAAGCGCGCGCACGACGATCAGCAGCCGCTCGGCCGCATCCTAGCCGGTGTGGTGTTCGTCACGCTCGACCGGGGCGACTATTGGCAATGCGCCTATGTCATCCCGAAGGGCGGCTTCGACGTGCTGCGCAGCAAGGGGTTGGAAGCTTTTCGCGCGGCGATAGCGAGCCTGAATGCTCAGTTCGCCGATCGCGTCGACGAGATCGGATCCTGGGACGACGTCAAGCTGCTGACCGTCACGGTTGACCGGCTGAAGCGCTGGTACCGGGAGGGCGCGCTGTGCATAGGCGACGCGGCTCACGCCATGTCGCCGGTCGGCGGCGTCGGCATCAATCTCGCCATTCAGGACGCGGTCGTTGCCGCCAATATTCTATGGGAGGCGCTGCGCAAAGGTGAGGCGCCGGTCGATCTCCTTGCCAAGGTGCAAGCGCGGCGCGAATGGCCGACCAAGATGATGCAGGCCGTCCAGCTCTTCGTGCAGAAGCGCATTATCAGCAACGTGCTGACCATGACCGAGCGCCCGCGGCCGCCTTTTGTGGTGACGCTGTTCAGCCGCTTCCCGTTTCTCAGGAGGATCCCGGCGCGGCTCGTCGGCATGGGCTTTCGCCCCGAGCACGTGCATTCGCCCGAGCTTAAACCCAACTAGAACATCGCGGGATGGACACGGTCCGGCGGCGCGTGGCCGTCGAGGAAGGTCTTGATATTGATGATGACCTTCTCGCCCATGTCGACCCGGCCTTCCAAGGTAGCCGAGCCCATATGCGGCAGGACCACCACCTTGCTGCTCTTCAACAGCTTCGGGTTCACCGCAGGCTCGTGCTCGAACACGTCGAGGCCCGCGCCGCCAAGTTCGTTGTTCTCGATCATGCGGGCCAGCGCGTTCTCGTCGATCACCTCCCCGCGCGCCGTGTTGACGATATAAGCGCTAGGTTTCATCAGCGCGAGCCGGCGCGCCGAAAGCAAATGATAGGTTGCCGGCGTATGCGGGCAGTTGATGGAGATGATGTCCATGCGGGCGAGCATCTGGTCGAGGCTGTCCCAATAGGTCGCCTCGAGCTCGTGTTCGACCTCCGGCGCCACCCGCCTGCGATTGTGATAGTGGATCTGAAGCCCGAAGGCCCGCGCCCGCTTGGCCACGGCCTGGCCGACGCGCCCCATGCCGACAATGCCGAGCCGTTTGCCGTAGATGCGGTGGCCGAGCATCCAGGTCGGCGACCAGCCCTGCCACTCCCCATCGGAGCTCTTGAGCACCATCGCGCCTTCAGTGAGCCTTCGCGGCACCGCAATAATCAGCGCCATGGTCATGTCGGCGGTATCCTCGGTGAGCACGCCCGGCGTGTTGGTGACGAGGATCGAGCGGTTCCGCGCCGTTTCGAGGTCGATATTGTCGACGCCGGTGCCGAATTGGGCGATGAGCTTGAGGTCGGGACCGGCCTGGCTCAGCACGCCCCGGTCGATGCGGTCGGTGACGGTGGGCACCAGCACGTTGGCGGACTTGGCGGCATTGATTAGCTCCTCGCGCGTGAACGGCTTGTCGTCGAGATTGAGCCGTGCGTCAAAAAGCTCCCGTAGCCGCGTTTCCACCACATCGGGGAGCTTACGCGTGACGATAACGATTGGTCGTTCAGCCATTACAAGCCCAGTTAGGATTGGGGCGAGAGGGGGCCTCCCGCGTCATTTTGAGGCGCTTTTCGACAGAGCGCCGCCTTCTCTAACAGAAGCGGCTTTGCGAGATAAAGCGTCATCTTGGCCCAGAGCCACGATCCTTTCACTTTTCTGGGTCATCCAGGGCCAGCGAAGGGCCAGCCGATTCGGGGGGGCGCCCCCTCTTCAGGGATTGCATCATTAGGCGCCAAGGCGGGGTGAGACGGGTGTGGCATCGGGCTTCGATCGGGATCGCGGCGGCCTTGGGGCTGGTCCTTTTGACCGGCATCGAGGGGAGCGCCGCGGAGGATAGCGTGAGGCAGGCGGCGGTGGACGCTGGCAAGGCGGCGCTGCCGGTTCCGCGCTTCGTGAGCCTCAAGTCCGACAAGGTCAATGTGCGCAAAGGGCCGAGCACCGACCAGTCGATCGTCTGGGTATTCTCCCGTGCCGGCCTCCCCGTCGAGGTAATCGCCGAATCGGACAATTGGCGGCGCGTGCGCGACAGCGAAGGGGCCGACGGCTGGGTGTTTCATAGCCTCCTCAGTGCGCGCCGCACCGTGCTCGTCACCCCGTGGTCGAAGGGCGAAGAGCGCGTCCCCCTCTATAACTCCAATTCGACCAGCTCACGCGCCGTGGCGGAGCTTCAGTCGGGCGTCCTCGGCAGCGTTCTTGATTGCGACGGGGAATGGTGCCGGGTGTCGGTCGACGACTATTCCGGCTATGTGCAGCAGGACAAGCTCTGGGGCGTCTATCGCGGCGAGGAAGTAAAGTAGCCCTAGGGTTTGTCGACCAGCCTGACCAGCACATCGACGCGGGAGATGGCCATGCCCTCCGGCGCATCGGGGAGCCCCTCGATGCGGATTGCGCCGGTTGAGATGTCCATGAGCTGGCCTGAGGGCTCGCAGAAGAAATGATAGTGGTTGGAGGTATTGGTGTCGAAATAGGTCTTGGCGCCTTCCACCGCGACCTCCCGCAACAGGCCGGCTTCGGTAAATTGGTGCAGCGTGTTGTACACGGTGGCAAGCGACACCGGCACTTTGCGGGCTAAAGCCTCCTCATGCAGCGTCTCCGCCGTGACGTGACGGTCACCCTCGGCAAAGAGGAGATTGGCCAGCGCCACGCGTTGCCGCGTGGGTCTCAAGCCCGCGCCGCGCAGGAGCTTGGCGACGTTTCCTGACGTGGTCTCGCTTGGCGATTTGTGGGGGCCCGGAGGCGGCCTATGCATCTTTGTGACCCTGTCCGACAATCTCAGGGAAATATAGGCAGAAAGCTGCCTCTACCGCAACGCCGCCCCTCCTTCCCTGACCTATGTCAACATGGCCCCTTGAGGATCGAGCACAAGGCCCCCAGCCCCAAAAGGCCTCAAAGACCCGGTGCGACGCGGGCTTTTGAAGGGCTCTCGTCTGTGTTAGGAAACCACCCGAATTCATCAGCGTTGATGGGCCGGGAGAATGTTGAAGGAAGCGATGTCTGAGCGGCGGGATCAATTTGACTACGAGGATCTGCTCGCCTGCGCGCGGGGCGAATTGTTCGGCCCCGGCAACGCCCAGTTGCCGCTCCCGCCGATGCTGATGTTCGACCGTATCTCACAAGTGCAAGAGGAAGGGGGCGAGCATGGCCAAGGCCGTATCGTGGCCGAGCTCGACGTGAAGCCCGATCTCTGGTTCTTCCCCTGCCATTTCAAAGGCGATCCGGTCATGCCCGGCTGCCTCGGACTCGATGCGCTCTGGCAACTGCTCGGCTTCTTTTTGGGGTGGCTCGGTGCACCGGGACGGGGCCGCGCCTTAAGCGTCGGCGAGGTCAAGTTCTCCGGCATGGTGCTGCCGACCATGAAGAAGCTTGAATATATCGTCGAGCTCAAGCGCGTGATCAGACGGAAATTCACGCTTGGCACCGGCGACGGCTGGCTGAAGGCCGACGGCGAGACCATTTATATAGCCAAGGATTTGAGGGTCGGCCTCTTCCAGGCGGGCGAAGCCGCGCAAGCATGATCCGGAAAAGTGGGAACCGGTTTTCCGATAAGATCATGCTCAAACGCGTGTCTGACCCTTGGCAATCGTAGCGGCTCCGGCTTCCTAGGACTTTGACCCAATGAGACGTGTGGTCGTGACCGGCATGGGCATCGTGTCCTCGATCGGCAACAGCGCCCAGGAGGTGCTCGCGTCCTTGCGCGAGGCGAAATCCGGCATCATCAAGGCCGATACCTACGCCGAGCTCGGGTTCCGTTGCCAGGTGCACGGCGCGCCCAAGCTCGATTGGGAAGGGATGATCGATCGCAAAGTGCGCCGCTTCATGGGAGAGGGGTCCGCCTGGAACTACATCGCCATGGCGCAGGCAATCCGCGACGCCGGGCTTGAGGAGAAGGACGTCTCCAACGAACGGACCGGGCTCATTATGGGCTCCGGCGGCCCGTCGACGCGCGCCATCGTTCAGGCCGCCGATACCACCCGCGAGAAGGGTCCCAAGAAAGTGGGACCGTTCGAGGTGCCCAAGGCCATGTGCTCGACCAACTCCGCCACGCTGTCCACGCCTTACCACATCAAGGGCGTGAGCTATTCGATCTCATCCGCCTGCTCGACCTCGGCTCACTGCATCGGCAACGGGTCCGAGCTCATCCAGCTCGGCAAGCAGGACGTCGTGTTTGCCGGGGGCGGCGAGGAGCTCGACTGGACGCTCTCCGTTCTGTTCGACGCCATGAACGCCATGTCCTCCGATTTCAACGACCGGCCCGAAGTTGCGAGCCGCGCCTATGACACCGACCGCGACGGGTTCGTTATCGCCGGAGGGGCCGGTGTCGTCGTGCTCGAGGAGCTTGAGCATGCACGCGCCCGCGGCGCTCGCATCTATGGCGAGCTGGTCGGTTACGGCGCCACCTCCGACGGCTACGACATGGTGCAGCCTTCGGGCGAGGGGGCTGTGCGGTGCATGCGCATGGCCATGCAGAACGTCAATGGCGGCATCGACTACATCAATCCCCACGCCACCTCGACTCAGATCGGTGACGTAAAGGAGATTGAGGCGATCCGCGAGGTGTTCGGCGCCAAGTGCCCGCCGATCAGCGCGACGAAATCGCTGACCGGCCATTCGCTCGGCGCCGCCGGCGCGCACGAGGCGATCTACTCGCTGTTGATGATGAACAACGGCTTCATTTGCGAATCCGCCAATATCGAGACAATCGACCCCGCCGTCGCCGATATGCCGATCGTGCGCAAGCGCCGGGACAATGTCGCCATTAACGCCGTGATGTCGAACAGCTTCGGGTTCGGCGGCACTAACGCCACACTGGTATTTCGACGTCTGGATAGCTGAGAGAACGGGAGCGATGCGGGTTTAACCCATAACCAGAGTAAACATCATGACAACAACAAGAGATATCGCTGAGCCTGCGCCGTTGATGGCGGGGAAGAGGGGGCTGGTGATGGGGGTCGCTAACGACCGCTCGATCGCCTGGGGCATTGCGCGGGTGCTGCACGGGCAGGGCGCCGAACTCGCCTTCAGTTATCAGGGCGGCGCCTTCGGACGTCGCGCCGTACCGCTCGCTCAGGCCATCGGGTCCAAGATCATCGTCGAGGCCGACGTCGAGGATCTGGACAGCGTCAAGCGCGTGTTTGACGTGATCCGAGCGAAGTGGGGCTCGCTCGATTTCGTCGTGCACGCGCTTGCCTTCTCCGATCGCAATGAACTGAGAGGGCGCTACTGCGACACGACGCGCGCCAATTTCGAGCACACCATGGTGATCTCCTGCTTCTCCTTCACCGAGATCTGCAAATTGGCCGCGGAGCTGATGCCGCAAGGCGGCTCGCTGCTCACGCTGACTTATGGCGGCTCTAACCGGGTGGTGCCGTGCTACAACGTCATGGGCGTCGCCAAGGCGGCACTCGAGGCTTCCGTGCGCTATCTCGCCTCGGATTTCGGGCCGCAAGCGATCAGGGTGAATGCCCTTTCGGCCGGGCCGATGCGCACGCTGGCCGGGGCCGGCATCTCCGATGCGCGCACGCTGTTTCACTTCCAGCAGAAGAACGCGCCGATGCGCCGCTCGCCCACCCTCGACGAGGTCGGCGGCGCCGCGCTCTATCTGTTATCGGATTTGTCGGGAGCGGTCACCGGCGAGGTGCATTTCGTCGATTGCGGCTATTCGACCATCGCCATGCCGAATCTCACTTCGCTTAAGGCGATGGAGCAAAGCGAGGCGCTTGAGGAGGCCGTCGAGAAGGCGCAGAGGGAAGCCGCGCAGTAGTTTGATCTAAGTTCAGTGGGAGAAAGGGCGATGGCCGAGCTTGTAGTAATGGTTTGCCTGCTTGCGACCCCGGAGCAATGTACCGAGAAGTCAGTGCCCGGTGCTAACACCGGGGACGTGGTGAGCTGCATCAAGCAGGGCGCAGACAAGGCCACCGAGTGGCAGAAGTCGAATAGCCAGTATTTTGTTATCGGCTGGAGGTGCGTGAAAAAATAGAGCCGTCTCGCTTAAAGCGAAACGGCCCCGCCAAGCGCCGATCCTCGCGAGCCTAGCTCGCCTCGGCTCTCTCCCGCTCTTTCCCGGTCGCCTGGTCGACGACCTTCATCGACAGCCTGACCTTGCCGCGCTCGTCGAAGCCGAGCAGCTTCACCCACACCTGGTCGCCCTCCTTGACCACGTCGGTGACCGCCTTCGGCCTGCCCTCGGCGAGTTGCGAGATGTGGACGAGCCCATCCTTGGCGCCGAAGAAGTTTACGAAGGCGCCGAATTCCATCACCTTGACGACCTTGCCCTTGTAGATCTCGCCGACCTCCGGCTCCGACGCGATGGACTTGATGCGGTTGATCGCGGCGCGGATCGACTCGGCATTGGCCGAGGCTATCTTCACCGTGCCGTCGTCGGAGATATCGATCTTGGCGCCGGACTCCGCCACGATCTCGCGGATCACCGAGCCGCCCGAGCCGATCACTTCCCTGATCTTGTCGACCGGGATGTGGATGGTCTCGATGCGCGGCGCGTATTCGCCAAGCTCCGGCCTGGCCGTGTTGAGCGCCTTGTTCATCTCGGCGAGGATATGCATGCGGCCATCGCGCGCCTGATTGAGCGCGACCTTCATGATCTCCTCGGTGATGCCGGTGATCTTGATATCCATTTGCAGCGAGGTCACGCCCTCGGAGGTGCCGGCGACCTTGAAGTCCATGTCGCCGAGATGGTCCTCGTCGCCGAGGATGTCCGATAGCACGGCGAAGCGCTCACTCTCCTTGATCAGGCCCATGGCGATGCCCGCCACCGAGCGCTTGAGCGGAATGCCCGCGTCCATCATGGCGAGCGAGGAGCCGCATACCGTCGCCATCGAGGAGGAGCCGTTCGACTCGGTGATCTCCGACACGATGCGGATGGTATAGGGAAAGCTCTCGCGGTCGGGGAGCACCGGATGGATGGCGCGCCAGGCGAGCTTGCCGTGGCCCACCTCGCGCCGGCCCGGGCCCGTCATGCGGCCCACCTCGCCGACCGAGTAGGGCGGGAAGTTGTAGTGCAGCATGAAGGTTTCTTTGTAGGTCCCCTGGAGCGCGTCGACATATTGCTCGTCCTCGCCGGTGCCGAGCGTGGCCACGGCGAGCGCTTGCGTCTCGCCGCGGGTGAACAGCGCGCTGCCATGGGTGCGCGGCAGAATGCCGACCTCGCACACGATCGGCCTGACCGTGGTCAAATCGCGTCCGTCGATGCGCCTCTTGGTCTCAAGAATAGCCGAGCGGACGAATTCCTTCTCGGCCTCCTTGAAGGCGCTTGCCACTTTCGCGGCCATGGTGCCGTCGTCATCAGCAGGGACAAGCGCGACGAGCACTTTCTCCTTGATGGCGGCGACACGATCGCGGCGCTCATGTTTGGCGGCGATGGTGTAAGCCTCGCGCAATTCAGCTTCCACCGCCGCGCGCACCTTGCTCACGAGGTCATGGGCGCCATCGTCGGTCTTGACCTCCCAGGGCTCCTTGGCGGCGCGCTCGGCCAGCTTGACGATGGCACCGAGCACGGGCTGAAAGCCCTTATGCCCAAACATCACCGCGCCGAGCATTATGTCTTCGGGCAATTCCTTGGCTTCCGATTCGACCATCAGCACGGCGTCGGCGGTGCCGGCCACGACGAGGTCGAGCCCGCTCTCGGACATCTCGTCGATCATTGGGTTCAGCACGTATTGGCCGCCGATATAGCCGACGCGAGCCGCGGCGATCGGCCCGAGAAACGGGATGCCGGAAAGGGTCAGCGCGGCGGAGGCCGCGATCATCGCCACGACATCAGGGTCGTTCTCCATGTCGTGCGAGAGCACGGTGGCGATCACTTGCGTCTCGTTCCTGAAGCCGGCGGCGAACAGCGGCCGGATCGGCCGGTCGATGAGACGAGAGGTAAGCGTATCTTTCTCGGTGGGGCGGCCTTCGCGCTTGAAATAGCCGCCTGGGATCTTGCCCGCGGCGAAGGTCTTCTCCTGATAATTGACCGTCAGCGGGAAGAAGTCGATGCCCGCCCTGGCCTCCCTGGCGGCGACGGCGGTGGCAAGAACGCTCGTCTCGCCATAGGTCGCGAGCACGGCGCCGTCGGACTGCCGCGCGATGCGGCCGGTCTCGAGTTTGAGCGGGCGTCCCGCCCATTCGATCTCTACAGTGTGTGTCTTGAACATGTTGGTGTCCCAATGTTTTGGGGAAGGATGAGGCCGCTCCTGTCGCCGCATGGCGCGAGGGCTGGCCAGTTCACAATATTTGCAAGCTCGACCGCGGGATGACCCGCCATGACGATGGCCATCACCGGCGGATGCCCAGCCGGTTGATGAGCTTCTGGTAGCGGTCCTCGTCGGCGGACTTGACGTAATCGAGCAGCCGGCGCCGCTGGCTGACCATCTTGAGCAGCCCTCGGCGCGAATGGTTGTCCTTGCCGTGCGTCTTGAAATGATCGGTGAGATTGGTGATCCGCTCGGTCAGGATGGCGACCTGGACCTCCGGGGAGCCGGTATCGCCCGACTTGGTCGCATATTCCTTGATGAGCTCTTGCTTGCGCTCAGCGCTGATCGACATCGGGTGATCCTTGCTGTTAGGGGTTTTTCGGGGGCCGGGCCGGGATGTCGTCCAGCACGGTCGGCTAAAGTCGCGCGGGCGAGCCGTGAAGACGGCGCTCGCGCGAACCGCTGCACTATAGGGATTATCGGGCCCGAGGCTAGCGGAATTTCGGGTTACCGTTCCACGCTGTGGCGCGGCAGATTGAAGATACGTCGCGGCTTGAGCTCTCCCTGGCTCACTTCGCCGACGGCGACCAGGGTGCCCCGCGCCGTGGCGTACACCGTGCCTTCGACGATCGGGGCATCCCGTCCTCGCAACAAGACCGGCTGCCCGCGCTTCAGCCTATCCGCATCCGGCCCCGACAGGGCAAGCGCCGGGATGTCGCTGAGCGCGGTCTCGATGGGCTCGAGCGCGCCGACCAAGGCTTCGTGGCCGCCACTCTCGGCGAGCGATAAGAGGGTCGCGAGCGCCACGGCGCGCTCCTCGCCAAAGGCGCCGACGCGGGTGCGGCGCAAGGCCTCCACATGGCCGAATGAGCCGAGCGCCCGGCCGAGGTCGCGGGCGAGCGCCCGCACATAGGTCCCCTTGCCGCACCGCGCCTCGAGCACGCAATGGTCTGTGTCGGGGTGATCGACGAGGGTGAGCTTGGCAATCGACACGCGCCGCGGAGCAAGCTCGAACTCCTCCTCCTCGCGGGCGAGGTCGTAGGCGCGGGCGCCGTCCACCTTGAGCGCCGAGAAGCGCGGCGGCACCTGGTCGATCTCGCCGGTGAAGTCGGGAAGCTTGGCCTCGATCTCCGCGCGCGTCGGCCGGCGGTCGCTTCTCGCCACCACTTTGCCCATCGCGTCGTCGGTGTCGGTCTCGGCGCCGAAGCGGACGGTGAAGCGGTACTCCTTAGAGCCTTCGACCACGAACGGAACGGTCTTGGTCGCCTCGCCGAGCGCGATCGGCAGCACGCCCGTGGCAAGCGGATCGAGCGTGCCCGCATGCCCCGCCTTGGCGGCCTCGTAGAGCCGTTTTACGCGGGCGACGGCTTGCGTCGAGGTCATGCCTTGCGGCTTGTCGAAAATGAGCCAGCCATGGACCGGTAAGCCTTTGCGCCGCCGCGCCATCGCTTCTCGCCCGCTCTCTTGCGCTAGCCGTCGAGGTCGCGGGCGACCTTGGGCGAGGCGAGCAGCTCGTCGATGCGGGCAGATTTCTCGAACGAGGTGTCTACCTTGAATCTGAGCTCAGGCATGAACTTCATGCTGACCCGCTTCGCCAGGAGCCCACGCAAATACCGCTTGTGCTTTTCGAGATGAGCGACCGCCTCGTCCGCCTCGCTGCCGCCGAGCGTCAGGACATAGACCGTGGCGAGCTTGAGGTCCGGCGACATGCGCACCTCCGGCACGGTGATCGAATGCCGGTCCAACACCTCGTCCACGATCTCGCCGCGGAAGAAGATGTCGGCCAGCGCATGCCGGATCATCTCGCCCACTTTCAGCTGGCGTTGGGAGGGCGGTTTGCCCTTGTCGCGCGCGACCATGTGTTTGGCTCTTGAATTGGTACCGGCTACGGCCGGCGGATCGCGGATTACAGCGTGCGCTGGACGTGCTCGACCTCGAAGCACTCGATGACGTCGGCCGGACGCATGTCCTGATAGCCCTCGAACGCCATGCCGCATTCTTGGCCTGCGGTCACCTCGCGCACCTCGTCCTTGAAGCGCTTCAAGGTCGACAGCTTGCCTTCGTGGACCACCACATTGTCGCGGATGAGCCGGACTTGAGCGCCGCGCTCCACCTTGCCCTCGGTGACGCGGCAGCCGGCCACCTTGCCCACCTTGGAGATTGTGAACACCTCCAAAATCTCGGCATTGCCGAGGAAGGTCTCGTGCCGCGTGGGCGCCAGCATGCCGGACATGGCCTGCTTCACCTCGTCGACGAGGTCGTAGATGACGGCGTAATAGCGGATCTCCACGCCGTCGCGCTCGGCGGCCTCGCGGGCTTGGGTATTGGCGCGCACATTGAAGCCGAGCACGACCGCGCCCGAAGTCGCGGCGAGCCCCACATCGGACTCGGTGATGCCACCCACGCCGGCATGGACGATACGGGCGCGCACCTCGTCGGTGCCCATCTTGTCGAGTGCCGCAACGATGGCCTCGACCGAACCTTGCACGTCGCCCTTGACTAGGAGAGTGAACTCCTTGATGCCGGCGGCCTTCAGATTGGTCATCATCTGCTCGAGGCTGCCGCGGGCGCCGGCGACCGCCAGGCGCTTGCGGCGCTCGCGCACGCGGTAGTCGGTGATCTCGCGTGCGCGGGCCTCGTTCTCCACGACGGCGAACTGGTCTCCTGCCTCAGGCGCGGAGTCGAAGCCGAGCACCTCGACCGGAACCGAAGGGCCGGCGCTTGTCACCTGCTCGCCGAGCTCGTTGATCAGCGCACGCACGCGGCCATAGGCCGAGCCCGCGACGACGAGGTCGCCGACGTGAAGCGTGCCGCGCTGGATCAGCGCCGTGCCGACCGGGCCACGTCCGCGCTCGAGCTTGGCCTCGACGATGACGCCTTCCGCGTCGCGCTCGGGATTGGCTCTGAGCTCCAGCACCTCGGCTTGCAATGCGATCGCCTCGAGCAACTTGTCGAGGCCGGTCTTCTTGAGCGCCGAGACCTCGATCTCGAGCGTATCGCCACCGAGGCTTTCCACCACGATCTCATGGCTGAGCAGCTCGGTGCGCACCCGCTGAGGGTCAGCGCCTTGCTTGTCGATCTTGTTGATGGCGACGATGATGGGCACGCCTGCGGCCTTGGCGTGATTGATGGCCTCGACCGTTTGCGGTTTCACCCCGTCGTCGGCGGCCACCACCAGCACCACGATGTCGGTCACCTTGGCGCCGCGGGCGCGCATGGCGGTGAAGGCCTCGTGGCCCGGCGTGTCGATAAAGGTGATCCTCTGCCCCGACGGCGTCACCACCTGATAGGCGCCGATATGCTGGGTGATGCCGCCGGCTTCCTGGGAGACGACATTGGTCGTGCGGATGGCGTCGAGCAGCGAAGTCTTGCCGTGATCGACATGTCCCATGATGGTGACGATGGGGGCGCGCGTCTGGAGATCCTCGGCGTGGTCTTCCGCGCCGATGAAACCTTCCTCGACGTCGGCCTCCGAGACGCGCCTGACCGTATGTCCGAATTCCTCGGCCACGAGCTGGGCGGTGTCGGCGTCGATCACATCGGTGATCTTGTGCATCTCACCGTCCTTCATCAGGAATTTGATGACGTCGACGCCCCGCTCGGCCATGCGGTTGGCGAGTTCCTGGATGGTAATCACCTCGGGCACCACAACCTCGCGCTGGATCTTCTGCTGCGCCAGCGGCCCGGTGATCTGCTTCTT
>DASWJG010000171.1:0-2806 GCA_036397315.1 Methyloceanibacter sp.
GTCGCCTGCGGGCGACTGGGTGGCTCTTCGGCCTCGACCTGAAGCAACTTCATGGGATATGCGTCCCCTCCGGGCTTTCGAGGGATCGTTGGTGGCGCCGACCGCCACTCTTAGCGTCCGTCAAAAGCGCGAGTCATTTCATCGAGGTCCTCAATAATTTCAAGTGGTAAAGGTGGCGCAGGCGAATTTTTTTGCCGCCCGTTGCTAGGGTGCACGGCCTGCCCCGCCCTGCCGTCATCGGGGCGGCGAGAGGACGAAAGACATGAGAGGCTGGTTGGCAGCTGTGACCTTCAGCTGCTGCTCCCTTGTCGCCGGAGAGGCCCTGACCGAAAATCAGGGCCCCGACTACATCAAGCTCAAGGCGCTGTTGCCGCCTGCTCCGGGCGCGCAGGCCTGCTACGCCAGGACCTATGACCCCGACCACCTGAAGCGGCACCCCAAGCAGACGGTCACCGAGATGGTCTTCTCCCTCCGCTATGTCACCCTCGGCGAGGAGGAGGCGGTCATCGTGGCGACCGAGGGCGGCGGGACCGAGAAGCGGTATTTCGACTACGACTTCACCCTGGCGGCGAAGACCAAGGAGCACGATCGGACGCTCTATGCGAGCGGCGATTGCGCGTCGGCGGAAGGGATCGGCTGCGGGGTGGAGTGCGACGGCGGCGGCATCGAGATCGAGCCAATTGCCGGCGACAAGGACTCTATCCTCATGCGGTTCAGCGAAAGCGGGTATATCCGCATGACGCTGGGTTGCGGGGACGAAGAGAATTCAGTGGAGCTCAAGCCGGGCGAAGATGACAAGGTCTTCAAGCTCGCGAAGGCGCCGGCTGCGATCTGCACCTCAATGGAAGGAGAACTGGGCAAGTGATTCGAACGATTCGCTGATCCTGCCTCTAACCGCTTCAGCTGCGGCGCTCCAGCACGGCGACGAAGAAGCCGTCGGTGCCGTGGCTCAAGGGCGTCATCTGCAAGGTCTCGGTGGAGCCGTCGGCTGAGGGGACGCCTGGCACCCCCGGCAACGCCTTCTCCCAGAGCTCCGGCCAGGGAATGAGCTTGAACTCGGCATGGCGGGCAAGAAAGGCGTCCACCTGATCGCGGTTTTCTGACGGCAGCACCGAGCAGGTGATATAGGCGAGCCGGCCCCCCGACTTGACCAGATCGGCCCCTTCGTCGAGCACGGCCCGCTGCTCGGCGAGCCGCGCCTCGAGCATCTGGGGCGAGAGCCGCCATTTGGCGTCGGGGCGCCGCCGCCACACGCCGGAGCCGGTGCAGGGCGCATCGATGAGAACGAGATCCATCTTGCCTTCGAGCTTGGCCAAAGCCTGCCGGTCTCCCGCGGCCAGCACCTGGGCGTTCCTCACCCCGGCCCGCTTCAGCCGCTCGAAGATGGGCCGCAAGCGCAGGCGGTCGACATCGTAGGCATAGAGCTGGCCGGTATTCTCCATCAGCGCGGCGAGCGCCAAGGTCTTGCCGCCCGAGCCGGCGCAGAGGTCGATGATTTGCTGGCGCGGGCTCGCGCCCGATAGGAGCGCCGCGAGTTGCGAGCCCTCGTCCTGCACCTCGTACCAGCCCTTGCCGTGACCTGGCTCGGCCTCGACATGAGGGCTGCGGCCAGGCCCCGGCGCCTGCTCGATGCGGATGCCCATTAGCGAGTAGGGCGTAGCTCGCGCCTCGAAGTGGCGGAGCGCCTTCAGCACCTTGTCGCGATCCGCCTTCAGCGTGTTCACCCTGAGATCGACGGGAGCGCGGCGGGAGAGCGCCGCCCCCTCCTCGCCCGCGCGGATGCCGAAGGCTCGGCTGAACTCAGGCTCGAGCCATTCCGGGTAGTCGCCCCTCACATAAGCGGGCGCATCGGCTGGGATCTCTCCCCTGAGCCCGGCAAGCTCGGCCTCCGACAAAGGCTCAGGCGCATGGGGGCCGGCGCCGGCAAGAGCGGCAACCTCCTCAGGGCTCAAGCGCCAGACCGTGACGATCGTGCGCAGCACGAGCGCGCGCGGACTGGCTTCGCCCATGGCGGTGGCCGCCGAGGTACGGCTGCGCAGGCAATCGAAGACGAGATTGCCGATCGCCGCCCGGTCGCCGGAGCCCGCGAAGCGGTGGGAGACCCCCCAGTCCTTCAAGGCCTCCGCCGCCGGGCGCTTACGCCCCTCGATATCGGCGAGAACCTCGATGGCCGCAGCCACCCGCGCCCCTGGCGTCATCAGGAGACGGCTTGCAGCAGGAAGCGGGCGATGACGATCACCCACATGAGCAGGAGCGCAATGGCGCCCACGCCGAACACGCCGGTGCGGCGGTCGAGCCGGTTGGAGGTCACATGGACATAGGCGTGGACGAGCCGCGATAGCACGAACATCCAGCTCAATACGAGAAGCACCACGTCGAGGGTCTGCGTCTGAAACGCCAGCAGCACCACCACATAGAACAGGACCGGCAGCTCGAGTTGATTGTGATAGGCATTGCCGATCTGGAGCACCCGCGGCGGCCAGTTGGGCTCGCGCAGCCTCACTTGGTGCGCATCGACCTGGCCGAGGCGAAGGGCGCGCGCGCGGAGCGCACCCATCCAGAACAGAAGCACGAAGGTGAGCCCCACCTGCACGAGCATCGGCATCAGAATAGCCTGGATCGACATGGCCCCTCTCCGCTTGCCTCAGTTGGCGGGTCAGCGACGCGCCGGCCCGTCGCTCTTATACAGGCTCGAGGGGCTTGGCAAATATGGACGGAAGTTCAATTGACGAGGGCCGGAAGCCCCCTCTAAACCTAGCCCCAAAGGACAGGTATCAGAGTTCCCCAAGGAGGTTTTCATGCGCTT
>DASWJG010000172.1:0-8423 GCA_036397315.1 Methyloceanibacter sp.
CGTAGATTGGCGATGGGGCGGCCATCCTGGGTATGGCGGATTTCAGGATCGGCACCGAGATTGCCGATCAGAATGACCTTGTTGACCGATCCGGCCATGTGACGAGACCTCCATGCGGGGCTTCAGCGGCTTAGCGCCTGCCCCACACTCTACTGCCCGCAAGCCGCCGCCTGCCAGACGGCAAAATCGCTGTCCACAGGCCACGAGCCACAGAGTCTTTGTACACGTTTTGTTCTCCATCGTCTAGCCCTGACATCTTGAGATTTCGAGACGCGCGCCCTATGCCTTAGGGACTAGACCGGGTGGGTCACCGGCGGCGCGTCAACGCGCTCGCCTGAAGCGGGGGGATACGGAAGAGATGCAGCGGTCCGTCGAGCAGCGGCAGGCACCCAAGCGCCGCCTCAGCGAGCGGCGTCACCCTCACGCCCAGTCTTTCGGCTTCACCGCGCGGCAATGGCCCTTCATCTTCGTCCTGGTCGGCAATTGGCTGTTCGCGGCTGCCTTCTTCGCTCTCGCCAAGTTCCTGTGGGACTGGGTGCCGACCGATTGGACCCTCGGCGACCGTATCGCGCTCGTCATCAAGGATGCCGTCATCGCCATTCTGCCGGCGGTACTCGCCATTTGCATCGTCGCCGCACAGCGCCTCGATCCCTCGATGTGGGTCGGCCGCACGGCCAAGCCCAATTCCGCCCTCGACATCAACACCCGCTTCATCCTCAACACCTTCGAGCAGTTCATCGCCTATTTCATCGGCAATGCGGGCCTGGCGCTTTATTGTCCGGCCGAGGAGGCGCGCGCCCTCATCATCCTCACGGCGCTCTTCCTGCTGGGGCGCGTGCTGTTCTGGGTGGGGTATCACTACAATCCATATGTGCGGGCCTTCGGCTTCGGCCTCACTTTTTATCCGACGGTCGCGGTCTATCTCTGGCTCATTATCGTCATGGTGTTCGGCATCACCATTCGGATTTGACCTCGCCGCGAGGCGGCAGCGTTGCGCCCTACCGCCCCTGCTGCCATTGCAAAACGGAGTCGAGCGGCCAAAGGAACATCAGCACATTCAAGGTCAGATTGTCCCTGATCATGGCGCCGATGAAGACTTCCAGTGCGATGGCGAGGACCACGGTGAGCCAGACCGGCAGGCGCGCGGCGAGAAAGAAGCCGAGCACCATGAACAGAACATCGCTCACCGAATTGATGACGCTGTCGCCGTAATAGTCGAGAGAGATCGTCATCTCGCGATAATGATTGATGACGAAATCAGTGTTCTCGACGACCTCCCAGGACGCCTCGATGGCGACGGCAAGCACGAGCCGCATCCCGAACGACAGCTTCACCCACCGCGACGCGAGCCAGAGCAGCCAATAGAAGATGAAGCCGTGGATGACGTGGGAGGGCGTGTACCAGTCGATGAGGTGCTGGGAATTCTCCGCGCTTTCGACGTCGAAATGCCAGAGCTTCACGTAGCCGCATTTGCAGATGAGCGGATGGCCCATCAGGTAAAGCGCCAGCGCCGCCGCGGCGACGATGGCGGCCAGAAGCGCGATATGGGTGGGGCTGAGCTTCATCGGGCGCGCATCTATGTCCGAGAATCGCCCCGCCGTCATCTCTCGTCGGGAATCAAGAAGGCGCGTGAGGCCCTAAAGCCTGCTTGGATCGATCGGCTCTCGCGCGGTATGCCTTATGTGCAGGATGATCAGTTCGTTGCCGAATACGGTGTAGAAGATTCGATAGGGGTAGTTGCCGAGCGGGATTGCTCTAACGCCCGGCCGCTCCTCAAGCACCCGTCCGCTTGCCGGGTACTGTCCAACGAGCTCAATGATGATGCGAATTCGCTGTTCGACGGCGGCAGCGGCCCTTGAGTTCCGCTCTGCGAGATACCCTCCAATTTCGGCCAAGTCTGCGACAGCCCTCGGGCTGTACGAGATCCTCACTTGCGAAAGCGCGCGAACGCCTCTTGCACTTGCGCCTCGCTTGCCCGTTCGCCGCGCCCCATTTGCTCAAGCGCCTCATCGATCGCGCGGAGTTCATCTTCCGTGGCGCGATAGGGGGTCGTGCCGAGACGATCGAGAGCCAGCAGAAGGGCGGCGGCTTCGTCTTGACGCTCCTTGGGCCAGTCGCGCACCGCTTCGAGCGCCTTTTCCATAAGCTTCGTCATAGGCCAGCCTTAGCACAGGATCGGACGCCAACCAAAGCGTAGCATCGCGCCTCCCGGTCGCTTAGGCTTGCTTCGGGCGCTGAGCCAGAGGGCATTGCAATCATGACGCAGGACGAAGCGCTCTCTCTGCTCAAGACCGGCGCCAGTATCTTTCTCACCGGCCAGCCCGGGAGCGGCAAGACCCACACGGTCCAACGCTACATCAAGGCCCTTCAGCTCTTAGGGATCGAATACGCTTACACCGCCTCGACCGGCATCGCGGCGACCCACGGACACGGCGTTACCATTCACGCCTGGAGCGGGATCGGGGTGCGCGAAACACTCGACCGGCGCGACCTCGACACGCTCGCCGCCAATCGCCGCCTCGCCGCCCGGATCGAACGAACGAGCGTCCTGATCATCGATGAAATCTCGATGCTCCCGGCGCGGAGCCTAAGCCTGGTCGACGCCGTCTGCCGCCATATCAGGGGAAGCGCTGCGCCGTTCGGCGGCCTCCAGGTGGTTCTCGTCGGCGATTTCTTCCAGCTGCCGCCTGTGGTCCGCCGCGACGCCGAGCGGCCAATGCTTCCGCTTGGCGACGGCTCCGATGCTTTCGGTACCGAGTTTGCGCATGCCTCGTCCGCCTGGCGCGATCTTTTGCCAACGGTCTGCTATTTGTCCGAGCAGCATCGGCAAAGCGACACGTCGTTCCTGGAAGTGCTCGCCGCCATCCGCTCCAACGCATGTACCGGCCTGCACCGGGAGCACCTCGCCGCGCGGCTGATCGACAAGGACTGCCTGCCAGGCGGCTGCACGCGGCTTTTCACGCACAATGCCGCGGTGGACGAGATCAACCAGCGCGAACTCACCAAGCTCGGCGGCGAGATGCACCAGTTCGCCATGCTCGCCAAGGGCCCGGCGCCCTTCGTGGAGGCGCTGAAGCGCGGCTGCTTGTCGCCCGAAATCGTCGCCCTCAAGCAAGGCGCCGTGGTGATGTTCACCAAGAACGATCCGGCCGGCCGCTTCGTCAACGGCACGCTCGGCGTGGTCGAGGGGTTCGACCCGGATGACGGCTACCCCATGGTGCGGACGCGCGGCGGCAAGCGCATCCTGGCCGAGCCCACCACCTGGAAGATCGACGAGGGAGGCCACGAGCGGGCCAGCGTCACGCAGGTGCCGCTCCGGCTCGCCTGGGCGATCACAGTGCACAAGAGCCAGGGCATGTCGCTCGATGAAGCCGTCATCGACCTCGCCCGCGCCTTCGAATATGGCCAGGGCTATGTCGCGCTATCGCGCTTGCGCAGCCTGGCGGGGCTTCACCTGTTGGGCCTGAACGAGAAGGCGCTGCGCGTGCACCCCAACGCGGTCGCGAAGGACGCCGAGTTCCGTGCGGCGTCGGAGGCCGCGCGCGGGGCCGCGTCGCGCCTCGATCTTGCCGAGCTCGGCCGGAGGCACGAGGCTTTCCGCGCCGCCTGTGGCGCGCGCGCCGAGCCGGGCGAAGCGGCCCTGCCCCGCCAGCCCAGAGGTTCGGGCTACCCCAAGAGCTACGATGTGGCGGCCATGAGGAAAACCCATGGCAACGCCTATGCCCCGTGGACTCAAGCCGAGGAGCAAGACCTCAAGCGCCGCCATGATGACGGCGAGACGGTGGAGGCGATTGCCGCAAGCCTCGGCCGCAAGCCCGGCGCCATACGGTCCCGCCTCAAGAAGCTGGCGCTGATTTAGGGGTCTAGGCCCCTCCCCTTGCCGCTCCACCCCGGGAAGGCTAAGCCTTGCGCTCGGCCCCGGTCCTTCCGACATTGCCCAAAGAATGACCTCCAAATTCATCTCCATCCGCGGCGCGCGCGAGCACAACCTCAAGAACATCTCGCTCGACCTGCCACGCGAGAGGCTCGTGGTGATCACCGGGCTGTCGGGCTCGGGCAAGTCATCGCTCGCCTTCGACACCATCTATGCCGAGGGCCAGCGGCGCTATGTCGAGTCGCTGTCGGCCTATGCGCGGCAGTTCCTCGACATGCTGCAGAAGCCGGACGTCGATCATATCGACGGCCTGTCGCCGGCCATCTCCATCGAGCAGAAGACCACCTCGAAGAACCCGCGCTCGACGGTCGGCACCGTCACTGAGATCTACGACTATATGCGGCTCTTGTGGGCGCGCGTGGGCGTGCCCTATTCGCCGGCCACCGGTCTTCCCATCGAGAGCCAGACCGTGAGCCAGATGGTGGACCGCGTGCTGGCGCTGCCTGAGGGCACGCGGCTCTATCTCTTGGCGCCGATCGCGCGCGGGCGGAAGGGCGAGTTCAAGAAGGATCTCGCCGAGCTGCAGAAGAAGGGCTTCCAGCGGGTCAAGGTGGATGGGCGCTTCTACGAGATCGCCGAGGCGCCGGCGCTGGACAAAAACATAAAGCACGATATCGACGTGGTCGTCGATCGCGTCGTGGTGCGTCCCGACATGGGTTCGCGGCTCGCCGATAGTCTCGAGACGGCGCTCGGCCTGAGCGAAGGCATTGCTATCGCCGAATTCGCCGACCAGGACGGCGAAAGGGTCATCTTCTCGGCGAAGTTCGCCTGCCCGGTGTCGGGCTTCACCATCGAGGAGATCGAGCCCAGGCTCTTCTCCTTCAACAACCCTTACGGCGCCTGCCCGGAATGCGACGGGCTCGGCACCGAGCTGTTCTTCGAGCCGGACCTGGTGGTGCCCGACGAGACCTTGAGCCTCGCCCGCGGCGCCATCGCCCCCTGGGCGCGCACCAGCGCCAGCTCTCCCTACTATCAACAGACGCTGGAATCGCTCGCGCGCGCCTATCGCCAGCCCATGACCAAGCCGTGGAAGTCGCTCCCCGAGGCGTTCCGCAACATCGTGCTGTACGGCTCGGGCGAGGACGAGATCACCTTCACCTATGACGACGGCGTGCGCCACTATTCTACCACCAAGCCGTTCGAGGGCGTGATCAACAATATCGAGCGGCGCTGGCGCGAGACGGAATCCTCCTGGGTCACCGAGGAGCTGTCGCGCTATCAGTCCGACCAATATTGCGAGGCCTGCAAGGGCTACCGGCTGAAGCCGCAGGCGCTGGCCGTGAAGATCGCGGGCCTGCATATTGGCCAGGTCACCGACATGTCGATCAGGGAGGCGGCGCGCTGGTTCGCGGATTTGCCGGCGCATCTCACGCCCAAGCAGAACGAGATCGCCGCCCGCATCCTCAAAGAGATCCGCGAGCGGCTCGCCTTCCTCAACGATGTCGGGCTCGATTATCTCACGCTGTCCCGCGCCTCAGGCTCGCTGTCGGGCGGCGAGAGCCAGCGCATCAGGCTCGCCTCGCAGATCGGCTCCGGCCTCACCGGCGTGCTCTATGTGCTCGACGAGCCGTCCATCGGGCTGCACCAGCGCGACAATGCGCGGCTGCTCGAAACCTTGAAATCGCTGCGCGACATGGGCAACTCCGTGCTCGTGGTCGAGCATGACGAGGAGGCGATCCTCACCGCCGATCATGTGGTGGATATGGGGCCCGGCGCCGGCATTCATGGCGGCGAGGTGGTGGCCGAAGGCACGCCCGACCAAGTGATGGCCAACCCGGAAAGCCTCACCGGGCAATATCTCACCGGCTTCAAGCAGATCCCCTCGCCCAAACAGCGGCGGAAGCCCACACGCGGCCGCCGCCTGACGGTCGTCGGCGCCCGCGCCAACAATCTCAAATCCATCACCGTCGACATCCCGCTCGGCCTGTTCACTTCCGTCACCGGCGTCTCGGGCGGCGGCAAGAGCACGTTCCTGATCGAGACGCTGTATCGCGCGGTCGCCCGCCGGCTGAACAGCGCGCGCGAGATGCCCGGCGAGCACGACGAGATCGAGGGCATCGAGCTGCTCGACAAGGTCATCGACATCGACCAGTCGCCGATCGGGCGCACGCCGCGCTCCAACCCCGCCACCTATACCGGCGCCTTCACCCCCATCCGCGAATGGTTCGCCGAGCTGCCCGAGGCCAAGACGCGCGGCTACAAGCCCGGACGTTTCTCCTTCAACGTCAAAGGCGGGCGCTGCGAGGCCTGCCAGGGCGACGGCGTGATCAAGATCGAGATGCACTTCCTGCCCGACATCTACGTCACCTGCGACGTGTGCAAGGGCAAGCGCTACGACCGCGAGACCCTGGAGATCAAGTTCAAGGGCAAGTCGATCGCCGACGTGCTCGACATGACGGTGGAGGAGGCGGCCGAATTGTTCAAGGCGGTGCCGTCGGTGCGCGACAAGCTGGAGACTTTGAAGCGCGTCGGCTTAGGCTACATCCATGTCGGCCAGCAGGCGACCACGCTGTCGGGCGGCGAGGCGCAGCGCATCAAGCTCAGCAAAGAGCTGTCGAAGCGCGCCACCGGCCGCACACTCTATATTCTCGACGAGCCGACCACGGGCTTGCATTTCCACGACGTGGCCAAGCTGCTCGACGTGCTGCACGAGCTGGTCGACCAGGGCAACAGCGTGGTGGTGATCGAGCACAATCTGGAAGTGATCAAGACCGCCGACTGGATTATCGATCTCGGCCCCGAGGGCGGCGATTCCGGCGGATATGTGGTCGCCATCGGCACGCCGGAGGAGATCGCCGCCAACCCTGCCAGCTACACCGGCCACTATCTCAAGCAGGTGCTGGAACGCCGCCCGAGCAGCAAAACAAAGCGCCCCGCCGAGACCCAAGCGGCCGAGTAAGACGCGAGGCGCCCCCCTTCCCGCAGACCCCGGATCTTGCGCTACGCACAGGATTCGGTGGCATATTTGCAGACAATTAGGCCCGAATCGGCCAGCGTCAGGGGAGATAGGGGCAAAAGCAGCCGCCAAACCGGCCGACGACTTTTTTCAGGAGGACCAATCCCATGATGTCGAAATCCGAACTCATTCAAAAAATCGCCGAGGAGTGCTCGGTGGCGAAGAAGGACGTGAAGGCGGTCGTCGAGTCGCTGGCGGCCGTCGGCTACAAGGAGCTGAAGAAGGCCGGCGTCTTTGTCTTGCCCGGCTTTGCCAAGTTCATGGTGGTCAAGAAGCCGGCCACCCCGGAACGCGCCGGCATCAATCCGTTCACCAAGGAGCCGACCGTGTTCAAGGCGAAACCGGCGCGGAAGACGCTGAAGGTCCGTCCGGTGAAGGCTGCCAAAGACGCGGTGTGACGCCTACGCTATTTCGTGTCTTGGGAGATGGAGACCGCGCCCTGGCCCTTGCAGCCATAGGCGGGGGTGTCGCCATAGGTCAGGCAGGTGGCCTGCGCGGCATCGCTGGGCCCCAACGTCATGGGCAGCATCGAATTCTGCTCGGTGACGCAGCCTGCAAGCCCGAGAGGCAGGACCAGGATCAGAAGCCATTTCGCCATTGCAATTCCCCGTAAAGGGTCGGGTTTTGGGGGACCGACCCCTAAGAGATATGGCCGGACGCGCCAAATGCAAGGGCTTCGGCCTCACCTCCAACAGCGTCATGGCCGGGCTTGTCCCGGCCATCCATGCCGCGACTTGTCACGGACCTGGTGCGAGCGCCATGAGGATCGTGCGGAGGCTTAGGAGCACTACAACGCAGCCGACCAGAAGCATTAGGATTTTATCCGGGATGTGTTTGGTCGCCATCGCTGCAAATGGCGCCGCGATGACGCCGCCGATGATGAGACCGGCGATGATGGGCCACAGGCTCAGGCCAACGGTGAGAAAGAAAGTCGTTGATATGGTCAGAGTGACGAAAAACTCGGCAATGTTGACCGAGCCGATGGTGTAGCGCGGTGTCGCGCCCTGGCCAAGAAGTGTGGAGGTCACGATCGGGCCCCATCCCCCGCCGCCGATGGCATCGACCATGCCGCCAAACAATCCCAGGGGGGCGACTGCGCGCGGAGCAGGTGCTTCAAGGGGACGGGTGGTGAGCGCTTTCCATACGATGAACACGCCCAGGAGAAGGAGGTAGAGGCTGATGAGAGGCCTCAAGGCTTCGCCGGGAAGCCCGACGAGTACATAGGCGCCGATTGCGCCGCCAATCATGCCCGGTATGGCAAGACGCACCAGCAACTTGCGGTCAACATTGCCGAGGCGCCAATGGGCGAAGCCCGAGGCGCCGGTGGTGAACGTCTCGGCTGCATGGACGCAAGCGCTCGCGGTGGCTGGTGGAACACCGAGTCCGAGCAGCACCGAGCTGGCCGTCACGCCATAGGCCATGCCGATCGCGCCATCGATCATTTGCGCGACGAAGCCTATGATGACGTAAAGAAGTATGTCGTCCCACATGGAAAGGGCCCCGATCGAATTGTTTCCGCTGGTTGCGAACGTT
>DASWJG010000173.1:0-2089 GCA_036397315.1 Methyloceanibacter sp.
CCGGCGCGGGCATCTTCAGCACGATGTGGCTGCCGCGCACGAGCCGTAAGGGTCGCGCGGGCGGCGCCATTTCCGTCATGGCATCGACGCTTGCGATCCATGGACCTGCCGCATTGACGATAAAGCGCGCCTCGATGCGGCGCTTTCGTCCACGCTCGTCAAGCTCCACGCCATACCCATTGGCGAGCGGGGCAATGGCGGTGACGGCGCGGCGATTGCGAATATCGGCGCCGCGGGCGCGGGCATCGAGCAGGACGGCAAGCGTCAGCCTGGCATCATCGGTGATGCAGTCCCAATAATGGAGCACCGAGGTCAGCTCCTTTTGGCGCAACCGGGGGAGTTGCGAGATGTCGTCGTCATCCAGCCGGCCGCTTGCCGGCAATCCATCCCCGAAGGACAGAGCGTCGTACAGGGCAAGACCCGCCCTGAGCGTCAAGGCTTGCCGCTTCTGCCAGCGATAGATCGGCAAAAGGAATCTTAAGGGGACGACAAGATGGGGCGCGGTCTTGAGCAATTGCGCCCGCTCGACCAGGGACTCGCGCACGAGGCCAAGCTCGAAATGCTCCAGATAGCGCAAGCCGCCATGGATCAGCTTGGAGGAGGTCGAGGACGTGGCGCAGGCATAGTCGCCCTTCTCGGCCAGCATCACTTTCAGCCCGCGTCCTGCCGCGTCGCGAGCGGCCGCCGCGCCATGGATGCCGCCGCCAATGACGAGCAGATCGAAGGATTGGGTGGCCAACTATCCCTGCCCGCAATGGGGAGGGTGGGCGCGAAGCGACGCGCCAGGTCTAGTGTGCGATCCGCTCAGCACGAAGCGCATCCTGCGCCAGCGAGGCCGCCGCCATCACCATATCAAGTCGCCGATGATGCCGAGCAGGATCACGCCGAGCGCGAACCAAATCGCAAGGCGCTCCCAAGTCGGCATGGCGACGTAGCTCGCCTTGGCCTCTTTGAGATCGAAGGAGTCCTCGCTGGTGAGGCGGGAACCCGGCTTTTTGGGCTGCTTGTCCATAGGCGTCATTCTAATGCGGAATCGGGCTGAAGTGGAGGCGGTCAGGCGACGCCGGCGCGCAGCAGATCGTGAATGTGGATGATGCCGACCGGGCGGCCGTCCTCGACCACGAACAGCGTGGTGATGGCCGACGCGTTGATCATCTCGAGCGCGGCACTCGCCAGCAGGTCGGGCGACACGGTCTTGGGCGCCGGCGTCATGATCTCCTGGGCGCGCCGGGCGAGCAGACCGTCGCCCATGTGACGGCGCAAATCGCCGTCGGTGATGATGCCTCTGAGAAAACCGTTCTCGTCGACGACGCCGAGGCAGCCCAGAGCCTTCTCGGTCATGACCACGATGGCCTCGGCCATGACCACGTCGGCGCTGGCGAGCGGCAGGCGGTCGCCCTTGTGCATCAGATCGCCCACGAATTTCAGCCGCGCGCCGAGCTGACCGCCGGGGTGCAGCGCCTTGAAATCGCGCGCGGTGAAGCCCTTGCTCTCAAGCAGAGCGATGGCGAGGCAGTCGCCGAGCGCAAGCTGCATGACCGTCGAGGTGGTGGGAGCAAGCCCATGCGGGCAGGCCTCCTTGGCCTGCGGCAGCGCAAGCACGAGCTCTGCCGCTTCCGCCAAGGTGGAGCCGGGATTCGACGTGACCGCGATCAGCGGCACGGCGAAGCGGCGCGAATAGGACACGATATTGCCGAGCTCGACGGTTTCGCCCGACCAGGAGAAGGCCACGATGATGTCGTCGCGCGTGATCATGCCGAGGTCGCCGTGGCTGGCTTCGCTCGGATGCACGAAATAAGCGGGGGTGCCCGTGGAGGAGAGCGTGGCCGCGACTTTCAGCCCGACATGGCCGCTCTTGCCCATGCCAGTGACGATGATCCGGCCGCGGCAGGCGCGTAAGATCTCAACCGCTTCGGCGAAGCTGTCGACGAGGTCGGCGGTAAGCGCTGCATGCAGGGCGCTCAAACCTGCGGCTTCGAGTTGGAGGGTACGGGTCGCCGACGCAATCGCCGCGCCGCGGTCGTCGTGCAGCAGGCGATCCCGCTTCAGGCCGATCGACATGATCGTGCTTCCCCCGTTGTTCTCCACC
>DASWJG010000174.1:0-1785 GCA_036397315.1 Methyloceanibacter sp.
TGGGCCAGATGCACGCGCACCTGGTGGGTGCGGCCCGTCTCCAGCGTGCATTCGATGAGAGAGGCGATTGCGCCTTTGCCGCGACCGAAGGTCTCAACCACGCGCCAATGAGTCACGGCCTTGCGGCCCTTGCCGGGAAGCACCGCCATCTTGGTGCGGCTGGCGGGATGCCGCCCTATGCTCGCGTCGATCGTGCCGTGAGGCCGGGACGGCGCGCCCCATACAAGGGCGAGATAGCCCCGCTCGAGATCGCCTGACCTCCCATGGTCGGCGAACTGCGCGGCGAGAGCGCGATGCGCCTGGTCGGTCTTGGCCACGACCATCAGCCCGCTCGTGTCCTTGTCGAGGCGATGGACGATGCCAGGCCGCGCCACCCCGCCAATCCCTGAGAGACTCGCGCCGCAATGGGCGATGAGCGCGTTGACCAGCGTGCCGGCGGCGTGGCCCGCGCCAGGATGGACCACAAGGCCCGCCGGCTTGTCGATAACGATGAGCTGATCGTCCTCATGGACGACGTTCAAGGCGATTGCCTCGCCGCTCGGCTGAGGCGGGACGGCGTTTGGGAGGCTGAGCGCGAAGCGGTCGCCCGGTTTGACCCGGTATTTCACGTCCACTATGGTCGCGCGGTCTGAGGAGACATGGCCCTCCTTGATCAGGCTTTGCACGCGGGTGCGGCTCAACTCCGGCAGGCGCTCGGAGAGGAAGCGGTCGAGCCTAACGCCTGCATGGCTCGCGTCGGCTTCGGCGTGAAGCCGCTTGAGGGGATGTGCTTTACTTGGCTGAGGCATGAGGTCTCAAACGATGGCGGTCGTGAACGAGCCCGACAATACCCCGTTGCCCGGCACGGTGTTCACCCCGCGTCAGGTGCGAGTGCTGAAAATTGCCGTGATCGTGATGGGGCTCTTGCTGGTGGGCGGCTTCGCCTTCGTGCTCGCCGCCATTGTCTATCAGGCCTCTAAAGGAGAGCAAAGCAGCACCCCTTCAGGGGAAGAGGCTGTCGCGGCCGAGCTGCATATCCCCAAAGATGCGAGTATCAGCACGCTTGCCCTTGATGGAGACCGGCTCGCCCTCCATTTGCAGTCGAGCGCCGGACCGGAAATTGTCGTGATCGATCTCAAGACCGGCAAGACGCTCGCCCGCATCAAGCTCAAGCCCGAATAAGCCGCGCTCAAGCAGCGAAGCGGTAGCGCATCAATAGGCCTTGATCGCGTTCGCTGCGCCAAGCTATAGCTTTCACTCGATCTTGGCCCGGAGCACACGCCCCGTTCGTCTAGTGGCCTAGGACGCTGGCCTCTCACGCCGGAAACAGGGGTTCGAAACCCCTACGGGGCGCCACTTCTTATCGTCAATTCTCCAACTCAAGCGCTGCGGAGTCTCAGGCCGAAGACCGAGATCGTGCCTTTGCCTTTGACGTCGAGCTCGCCCAAGGCCTCGCCGTCGAAAGCCGATCGGATCAGGTCGAAGGTCTCCTTGGTGGCGGCGACGCTCCCCGGCGCGCTCATGCCGACCATGCGGGCGGCGACGTTGACCGTGTCGCCCCAGATGTCGAACTGATAGCGCTCCTGGCCGACGACGCCGGCGACGACGGGTCCGGCATGAACGCCGACCCTCACCTCCCAGCCGAGATGGGCATCGATCAGGGTCGAGGTCATCTCCAGCCCGCAGCGAACGGCAGAGCCCACCGGGTCATTGACCTTTTGCAGCAGCCCGGCGGCCGCCATGAAGCCGTCGCCGATGGTCTTGATCTTCTCCAGCCCGTGCTTGGCGGCGATGCGCTCGAAAATG
>DASWJG010000175.1:0-9820 GCA_036397315.1 Methyloceanibacter sp.
GAGAAGCCTGATGGATTGCAGCATGGCATAGGCGATCACCGGCTTGAACACGTTGAGTTCGAGATGCCCTTGGCTTCCGGCAAAGGTGATCGTCGTGTTGTTGCCCATGACTTGCGCCGCCACCATGGTCACCGCCTCGCACTGGGTGGGGTTCACCTTGCCCGGCATGATCGATGAACCCGGCTCGTTCTCGGGCAGAATAAGCTCGCCGAATCCCGTTCGCGGACCCGAACCCAGCAGCCTTATGTCGCTCGCGATCTTGAACAGCGACACGGCCACGGTGTTGAGCGCGCCGTGGGCGAACACCAAGGCGTCATGGGTGGCCAGCGCCTCGAACTTGTTTTCGGCGCTGACGAAGGGGAGCTTCGTCATCTCGGCGATCTTGGCGGCGAAGGCTTCAGCGAAGAGCGCGCTGGTGTTGAGCCCGGTGCCGACCGCCGTGCCGCCCTGGGCGAGCGCGTAGAGGCCGTGCAGAGTTAGCTTGATGCGCTCGATGCCATGGTCGATCTGCGCCGCATAGCCGCCGAATTCTTGCCCTAAAGTGAGAGGAGTTGCGTCCTGCAAATGCGTGCGGCCGATCTTGAGAATGTCCTGAAACGCCTCAGCTTTGTCCTTGAATGCCTGGTAAAGCCGGGCGAGCGCTGGGTTGAGCCGATAGGCGATTTCACAAGCCGCGGCGATATGCATGGCCGTGGGAAAGACATCGTTGGAGGATTGACCGAGATTGACGTGATCATTGGGGTGAACCGCCCGTTTTGAACCCAGAGTCCCGCCGAGCAATTCGCTCGCGCGGTTGGCGATGACTTCGTTGACGTTCATGTTGCTCTGGGTTCCCGAGCCGGTTTGCCACACGACCAGGGGGAAATGAGCATCGAGCTTGCCTTCAATCACTTCGTCGGCTGCGGTAGCGATGGTCTGCGCCAGCCGCTCGTCGATGAGGCCGATTTCGCGATTGGTGACGGCTGCCGCCTTCTTGACGAGGGCGAGCGCCCGGATCAGGGGCTTCGGCATGGTTTCCTCGCCGATCCTGAAATTCCGGCGCGAGCGCTCGGTTTGCGCGCCCCAATAGCGGTCGTGCGCCACCTCGATCTGGCCAAGGGAATCGGTCTCGATCCGCGCGGGAGTTGGGGACCCGCTTTTGGCACCTCTGTCTTGAGGCATGCTCACTTCTCCTGTCGATGGCATTCGGCCAGTGGGACACTCTACTCCGGCCCCGCTGGCACCGAATGCCCTACCGGCTCTATGGGGGCTACGCTATAACACGGTCAAAGGGTGGGAGAACGCGCTGGTTCGCATGCGTTGCGGCCTTCTACCGAGGAGCGCCCAAAGCTTCCGGTTTCATTTTCCGTGAATTTGGGTGAGGAAGGCGAGTGGCTGAAGTTCCAGTGAAAATGGCGCTGCCCGCGCCGCGCGCGGAGCTTATCTCGTTGCTCCTCGCGCGTTGCGCTGCCCTTGTCGTCGCCATCATCGGCGCTCTCATTCTGCTTGCGTGGCAGCTCCCGGGGACCGAAACCCTTCCGGGCCTCGCCAGCATGACGCCTGCCTCAGCCGTGGGCATTATTGCCGCTGCCGTCGGGCTATTCTGCTTCACTTTCAGGGCGATCCGCCCGCTCGCCCGGCTGATCGGCTTTGCCCTCGTTGTGCTCGGTCTGGCCGTCCTCAGTCAGGACCTGCTGGGTTTCGACCTTGGCATCGATCAGGCGCTCATTCGCGGCAACAGCGTTGCCGCCGGAGCGGCGCAAGCCGGAGAGATGCACATGGCGACCGGTGTCACCGGATTGCTGATCCTGTTCGGCTTGGCGCTGCTTTACGCCAAGCAGGGCGGCATATCCTCGGCCTTCAGCCAGATCCTGGCGCTCATCATCCTCGCCCAGGTCCTGATCGTGCTCGCCGGCTACGCCTACGGCGTTGCCACCTATTACTACCCGTTCCCCTTCACCGACATGTCGATGTACGGCGCGATCTGCGGCTTTCTGCTCGCGCTCGGGCTGCTTGCGGCCTCTCCCGAATACGGCATCGCCGCCGCCATCGTGGAGCAGTCGCCGGCCGGCGAGATGCTGCGGCGGCTGTTGCCCGGCATTCTCGTGCTGCCGCTCGTGATCGGCTGGTTCGCCCATCAGGCCGAGGCGCACACTTATTACGACAGCGCGGCGACCCTTGCCATCTTCGCCGTGGCCAGCATCCTGGTGCTGGCCCTGTTCGCCTGGACCACGATCGGCGCCGTAAGACGCGCCGACCGCGACCGCAACGCGGCGCTGATGGAGCTGCGCGGTCAGCGCGAATGGCTGAGCACGACGCTTGCCAGCATCGGCGACGGCGTGATCGCCACCGATCCGAACGGCAGCGTGCTGCTGCTCAACAAGATCGCCGAGCAAATGACGGGGTGGTCGGGACCGAAGGCGCGCGGCAGGCCGATCTGGGAGGTCTTTCGTGTCATCAACGAGAGCAGCCGCAAGCCGGTGGACGACCCGGCGCTGAAGGCGCTCCGCGAGCGCGCTGTGACGCGGTTCGAATCGGGCGCTCTTCTCATCACCCGCGATAAACAGGAGCTGCCGGTCGAGCATTGCGGCGCGCCCATTCTGGGCTTTGACGGCTCGCTCGCCGGCGCCGTGCTCATCTTCCGCGACGTCACCGAGCGAAGGCGCACCGCGCAGCGCCAGTCGATGCTGGTGGGTGAGCTCAATCACCGCGTCAAGAATGCGCTCGCCATCGTGCAGTCGCTGGTGCAGGCGAGTTTGCGTCAGGCGACGTCGAGGCCGGCGCAGGCCATGGCCCAGACGCTCGCCGAGCGCCTCCAGGCGCTCCATCGCGCCCACGACCTCCTGCTCGAATCGCAGTGGTCGGGAGCAAGCCTCAAGGCCATGGTCGAGCGCGAGCTCGATCCATATCGGCGCGACGGCGGTCCGAAGATCATGATCAAGGGGCCCGACGTGCTGCTGCCGCCGCAATGCACCTCGATCCTCGCCATGACCCTGCACGAGCTCGCCACCAACGCGGTGAAATACGGGGCGCTGTCGTCGAACACGGGCCAACTCGGCATCAGCTGGAAGACCGCACGCGGCAACCGGCTCCTGCTGACCTGGGAGGAGCGTGCCGCCAACATCACGCCGGTCCCGGCGCGGCGCTCGAGCGGCTTCGGCATGCAGCTTATCGACAAGGGCATCCGCCACAATCTCGGCGGCGACACCAAGGTCGAGTTCAGGCCGACCGGCCTTTATGTGGAGCTGAACGTGCCGCTCGAGCCGTCAAAAGAGTCGCGCACGAAGTCGCAAAAGGCGGCGACCGAGCCGGTCTAAGACTATTCCAGAACGCCGATCTCTTCGTTGGCGTGGCGCAGGCGCTCGGAGAACTCGCGCGTCAGATTGCTGAGGATGGTGATCATGATGTTGGGATGCTCCGCCGTGAGCTCGTGCAGCTGTTCGACCCGAAGCCCGTAACAGATCACCCGCTCGTCGGCGACGATGTCGGCCGAACGCTTGCCGCCGTCGAGCAGCGCCATCTCGCCGAAGCTCAAACCCGGTCCGATCGAGGCCACGCGCTTCCTGCGGTCGCCCTGTCCCGGCACCCTGATCTGGACGCTGACCGTGCCGCGGGCCAGCACGAAGAAGAAATTGGCGTCGGCGCCCTCGTGGATGATGACGTCGCCCTTCTCGAATACCAGCGGCTGGACGATGGATTCGACCAGGCGACACTCCTCCGGCTTCAACCCTTTGAACAGGTTGATCTCCGACAACGCGAATTTAGTACTCGTCGCGCTCGGCGCGGAGGAAGCGAGCAGCCGGTCCTCGCACCATTCCAGCGCCGCGTCGGTGTCCCGGAACATGCGCACCAGATGCTCGTTCTTAGACGCGGCGAAGTCCTGGGCGAGGCGGCCGAGCGGCCCGTCATGGGCCATCGAAGCGAATAGTAGCTCGGTTTCTCCTCGCGCCATTGCGCGCGCCGCGCGCATGATCAGCTTGCGCGCCGACGTGTCGGCGAGATGCACCCGCTTGAAGTCGACGATGACGTAACTTGCCTCGGCGGCGAGCTGCGTGAGCCGGCGCAACAGCTGTTCCGCCGAGCCGAAAAACAGCGCCCCTTGCGCTTCGAGCACGGCGATCTTGCCGCCTCGCTCCGCCAGGATCTCGCGCTCTTCCGGCGTGCGTAGACGGTTTGAGCGCACCAGATCGGCGCGGTAGTCGCGCCTGATGACGCTCCGCACATTGGTGCGGTTGTTGAAGACGTGCAGCTCAAACTCGTTGGAAATCTCCTGGCACACCCGGATGCCGCGCACGCTGTTGCCTTGCGAATCGACCGGCGGGGAATAGACGCAGATGCCGATCTGGCCGGGGATGACGGCGATGATGCACCCCGACACCCCGCTTTTGGCCGGCATGCCGACCTCATAGGCCCACTCGCCGGCATAGTCGTACATGCCGCACGAGTTCATCACCGACAGCATGTCACGCACATATTGGGTGTCGAACACCACCTCCCCGGTGAGCGGGTTCTTGCCGTCATTGGCGAGGGTTGCGGCCATGATGGCGAGATCGCGGCCGGTGACGTTGACCGAGCACTGGCGGAAATAGAGATCGAGCACCTCGTTCGGGTCGCGCTCGATCATGGCGGTGTTGAGCATCATATAGGCGATGGCTCGATTGCGGTGGCCGGTGGCAAGTTCCGATCGGAACACCGCCTCGTCGATAGCGAGCTCGCGGCCGGCGAGACTGGAGAACAGCGCGAGCATGGTGGCGACGCGCTCGTCTCCGGTCTCGCCGTCCATTAGCTCGGCGACGGCGATGGCGCCGGCATTCACCATGGGGTTGAACGGGCGGTTCGCCACCTCGTCGAGCACGATCGAGTTGAACGCCTCGCCGGTCGGCTCGACGCCGACATGTTTCAGCACCGCCGCGCGGCCATAGCGCTGTAGCGCGTAGCCGTACATGAACGGTTTCGACACGGACTGAATGGTGAAGCCGACCTCGGCGTCGCCAACCGAATAAATCTGCCCGTCGACCGTGGCGATGGCGATGCCGAACAGATTGGGGTCGACCTTGCCGAGCTCGGGGATGTAGTCGGCAGGCTTGCCGCCGCTCACGCCCAAGACGCGCTCGTGCAGCTCTGCCAAATAATCTTGGACGGGCGCAAGCGCTGCGGGGTCCTTGATGTCTGGCGCCGGTCGGACGGCATCAATCTTGTTCAACGCGATCCCCAAGTCCAACAGCTCGACGCGGCGGCGACAGCTTTAGGCAGAAATCATGCCATGTCCAACTCGCGGCTTCAGTCAAGATCAATGACCGAGGCGACCAGGCGCTGCTGAAATCTTGTGCAAGGGGAGATTAACGACGAAGCAAACTGTCGAATCTATTTCTTGCGGAAGCGGTCGAGATGCACGACCTCGGCCGGCGGGCGCGATAGGACGACTTCCGCACCCTGGCCTTCGCCGCCCTCGTCCTGGGCGAGATCGATGGCCCCGCGCGGCTCCTCCGCCTCGCCGACGAGGTCGGGCAGCGCCGCCGCCATATGCTGGCGGGCCGAATCGTTGGCCGCCCCCGGCTTGCCGAATTGGAGCCCGAACTGGGCGGAAGGATCGTAAAAGGCTTTGACCGCGCTGAACGGCACCAGGAGCCGCTCAGGGATGTTGGAGAAGGAGAGCTTCACCTCGAAGCGGTCGTTCGTCACCTGCAGGTCCCAGAATTGGTACTGCAGCACGATGGTCATCTCTTCCGGATATTGCTCTTTGAGGCGCTTCGACACCGACACGCCCTCGGCGCCGGTATCGAAGGCGATGTAGAGGTGGTGCTCGCCGGGAAGCCCCTCGCGCTGCACGCGCGACAAAACCTGACGCACCACGCCACGCAGAGCGTCCTGCGTGAGAAGGTCGTATCTGATCTCGTCTTCTGCCATGGAAACCGCCGCCTACCCTCTTGCGACGTGAGGCAGTCTCGTCACCCCGTAAAGTGGAGGGCTTCTGTTGGCCGGTGCCCTCCGAACCGCGCCTAGTCGCCGCGAAGCGGCTAGGACTTTATTTTCAGGCTATCGCGCTGCTTACGCGGCGAGACGAGCCTCCGCATAGTTGTCATTGGCAACTATAGGGTTGGCCCGATAACGGCGGTACCATGCCGAGCGAAAGCACACCCTTTACACCCTCGTCGATCCTATTTCGCCCCCGCCAGGATTCAGAAGACAGGTGCCGGAACGCTTCTGAAACCTGGTGGAGGCGCCGGGTACCGCCCCCGGGTCCGAATGGGCTTATTACGACGGCCATTTATCGCCATAGCCGGCTTGCACCGACAGAATCTATATAAGCCGGTATGGCGGCAAAAAAAAGATTGATGCTTCGATAACCCACCGCGAATCGACCCGGATGGTATGGTGCGAGGCGGGAAACGAGGGCGCGACGCTAGTCGTCGCGCTCGAGCTTGATGATGTTGCCGCTGGCGGCCTCGACCTTCATCTCGATCTCGTGGCCGTCAGAGCCATAGCCTTCGACCTCCCAGATGCCGTCGTCGAGCTCGACCTCCTCGATCTTCACGATGCCCTTCTCGAAGGCCAGGGCGCGAACGTCGTCGATGCTGAGGGGCCCGGCGGCGGCAGGCACGGCAAGAGCGAGGCTCGGGGCGAGGAAAACCGGAATGACACGCATTGAAAGCACCTTCTCGTTTGGCCTATCGATAGGGGCCGGAAGCTTGAGTTTATAACCGGAACAACCCCTTCAGGCGGCGACCGTTCCGAGCCATAGGAGAGAAGACCCCCGTTGCGCCAATATCTCGATCTGCTTGCCAAAGCGCGGACACGCGGCCTCGAAAAGGGCGACCGCACCAACACCGGCACGCTCAGCCTCTTCGGCCACCAGCTGCGCTTCGATCTTCAGGCGGGATTCCCCCTGGTCACCACCAAGAAGCTGCATGTGAAGTCGATCATCCATGAGCTCCTGTGGTTCCTGCAAGGCTCGACCAATGTGCGCTATCTGAACGAGCATGGCGTCACCATCTGGGACGAGTGGGCCGGCGCCGATGGCGAGCTGGGCCCCATCTATGGGCGGCAATGGCGCTCATGGCCGGCGCCGGACGGACGGCACATCGATCAGATCGCCCGAGTGGTCGAAGGGCTGAAGCGCGACCCCGATTCGCGCCGCCACATCGTTAGCGCCTGGAATGTGGGCGAGCTGGACAAGATGGCGCTCTCCCCGTGCCATTGTCTGTTCCAGTTCTATGTCGGGGAGGGGCGCCTCTCCTGCCAGCTCTATCAGCGCTCGGCCGACGTCTTTCTCGGCGTGCCCTTCAACATCGCCTCTTATGCGCTGCTCACCTTGATGATGGCGCAGGTGACGGGCTTCGAACCCGGCGAGTTCATCCACACTTTCGGCGATGCGCATCTCTATCTCACCCATCTCGACCAGGCCGATGAGCAGCTCAAGCGGACCCCGCGCACGCTTCCCCGCATGGAGATCAATCCCGACATCCGCTCGCTCTTCGACTTCGCCTATGAGGACTTCAAGCTCGTGGGCTACGATCCGCACCCCGCGATCAATGCCCGGGTGGCGGTGTGAGTCCTGATCGGGAAGGGGCTGGCACGCCGATCATCGCGCTGGTCGTGGCCATGGGCGAGAACCGCGCCATCGGCAGGGGCGGGGACCTGCCCTGGCACTTGCACAGCGACATGCGCTATTTCCGCAAGGTCACCATGGGCAAGCCCATCATCATGGGGCGGCTCACCTTCAGGTCGCTTGGGCGCGCCCTCGATGGTCGCGTCAACATCGTGCTCACGCGGGATCGCGACTTCATCGCGCCGGGAGCCGTCATGGCCTATAGCCTCGCAGAGGGTATCGATGTGGCACGCCGTGCCGCCGCGGCAGCAGGCGTCGACGAGATCATGGTGATGGGAGGCGAGGACGTGTTCCGCGAGGTCTTGCCGCAAGCAAGCCGCATCTATCTTACCGAAGTCCATTCCGCCCCCCATGCCGACACCTGGTTTCCCCAGCTCGACTTGAGCGAATGGCGCGAGGTGTCCCGCGAGGCGCACGCGGCCGGTCCCAAGGACGACCACGCCTTCAGCTTTGTCGTCCTCGACCGCATAGACTGACCGCCGGCCCACATTGCGCCCCAAGGATGAGTGGCCTATAACCCTCGTGATCCTTGTCGCAGGACCGCCATTTTGATGCGGCTAGTCTTGTCGGCTAGCAGCTCACCATTTGAGGCGGGTCCCCCCGCGCCACCCCTTCACAAGACATCAGGACCAAATTTCATCATGCCTTGGAGCAATCAGAGCGGCGGCGGCGGTTGGAAGGGCGGCGGAGGGCCGTGGGGCCCGCGCCCCAGCCCCGGCCAGCAGCCCGACCTGGAAGAGATTTTGCGCCGGAGCCAGGACCGGCTTCGCCAAGCCATGCCGGGCGGCCGCATCGGCGGCCCGTTCGCGGTGCTGCTCGCGGTGGTGCTGATCGCGCTGGTCGGCTTTTTCGGTTTCACCGTCAGGGTGAACCCCGACGAACTCGGCATCGTGCTCCGCTTCGGCGAATATATCCGCCAGCTTCCTCCCGGCCTTAATTTCCGCTGGCCCTACCCGATCGAGCAGGTCGAGCTTCCCAAGGTGACGCGCCTCAACCGCATCGAGGTCGGCATGCGCGGCTCCTCGGATACGCGCGACGCCACGACCACGGTGCGCGACGTGCCCGAGGAAAGCCTGATGCTCACCGGCGACGAGAATATCGTCGATATCGATTTCGTCGTGTTCTGGCAGATCAACGACGCGCCGGATTACCTGTTCAATATCCAAAATCCGGAAGGCACGGTGAAGGCTGTGGCCGAAAGCTCCATGCGCGAGATTGTCGGCCAAAACGACATCGAGCCGATTCTCACCGCTGCCCGTGCCAAGACCGAGGCCTCCGTGCAGCAGCTCATTCAGCGCATCTTGGACAGTTATGGGGCCGGCATTCGCGTCGTTCAGGTGCAGCTTCAGAAGGTCGATCCGCCGGCACAGGTGATCGACGCGTTTCGTGATGTGCAGGCAGCCCGCGCCGATCAGGAGCGGTTGCAGAACGAAGCGCAGGCCTATGCCAATCGTGTGATTCCCGAAGCGCGAGGCGAGGCCGAGCGCATCCTGCAAGCGGCCCAGGGCTACCGGGATAAGGTGATCGCCGAGGCGAAAGGTGAGGCGGACCGCTTCATCAAGGTGCTCGAGCAATATCAAAAGGCGCCTGGTGTCACCCGCCAGCGCATCTTCATCGACACCATGCAGGAGGTGCTGTCCAAGACAGACAAGATCATCATCGACGACAAGGGAGGCGCCGGCGTCGTGCCCTATCTGCCGCTCAACGAGCTGCAAAGGCGGGCCCCGCCCGTCACTCAGGAAGGGGGGCAGCAATGAGGCGCAGCGGTCTCACCCTCATTCTCGTGTTGATCGGCCTGGCCGCGATTGCCGCCTATCTCACGCTGTTTACCGTGTATCAGACCCAGCAGGCGCTCGTGCTTGAGTTCGGCAAGCCCAAGCGACTCGTGACCACCCCGGGCCTGAAGTACAAGATCCCGTTCATCCAGAACGTGGAGTTCTTCGACAAACGGTTGCTGGACCTCGATTCGGCGCCGCAGGAGGTGATTGCCTCCGACCAGAAGCGGCTCATTGTGGATGCCTTCGCCCGCTGGCGCATCGCCGATCCGCTGCTCTTCTATCAGGCGGTGGGAGACGAGCGCGTGGCGCGCTCACGGCTTGGTGCCGTCCTTGAGGCGTCTCTCAGGCGCGTGCTTGGCTCCTCGAGTTTCGAAGCCGTTGTGCGCGACAAGCGCCATGCGCTGATGCAGGACATCACCCAGCAGGTCAACGCCGAGGCGAAGGGTCTCGGCGT
>DASWJG010000176.1:0-11505 GCA_036397315.1 Methyloceanibacter sp.
GGCCGGCGATTGTGGAGAAGGCGGAAGCATGCGGAAAATTCCAGTGGCCTCGTTAAGCGGCAATGCTATGTTCGCAACGAGTGTATTCCAGCCGATTCGTGTGTGGGGCGTCGGTCGGCTGCGTCAGAAGTATATATGCGGGGGAATGCGGCATGGGGGCGAAAGAACCGCCACTGGTAGAGGGCCATACCCAACGCGACGAGGAAGTCACAGTTGATGTCTTCGAAGTGTCAGGATCGATCAAGTGGTTCGATGCGTCAAAGGGTTATGGATTTATAGTTCCGGACGAAGATCTTCCCGACGTTCTCCTGCACGTGACGTGCTTGCGCCGCGACGGCTTCCAGACCGCCTACGAAGGGGCGCGTGTGGTATGCGAGGTGTTGCGCCGGCCGAAGGGGCTGCAGGCGTTTCGCATCCGCGAAATGGACGATTCGACGGCGATCCATCCGTCGCAATTGCCCCAGCGGACCCATGTCGTCGTCATCCCGGAGAGCGATTGGGAGCGCGCCACGGTCAAGTGGTTCAACCGCTTGCGCGGCTTTGGTTTCCTCACCCGCGGTACGCAGTCGCTGGACATCTTCGTGCACATGGAGACGCTCCGGCGCTGCGGCTTCACCGAGCTCCGGCCCGGCCAATCGCTGCTGGTGCGCTATGGCAGGGGACCGAAAGGGCTGATGGCTGCGGAGCTCAAGCCCGACGGCTCGCAAGGACCGTCCTCGCACTGATCTTGCGCGGGATCGACCGGTTCGCCCGCGTCGCTTCGGCGTGTCTGCTCGCGCTTGCGCTCTGCGCGGCGAGCGACCTGGCGGCGGGCGCGGCCACGCTCGTGCTCAAGACCGAAACCGGCGATCACAGCTTCGATATCGAAGTGGCCACCACCGACCAGGACCGCGCGCTTGGCCTGATGTTTCGCCGCTCGCTGCCGGAAAATGCCGGGATGCTGTTTCTCTACGACCCGCCCCAGCCCGCCGCCATGTGGATGAAGAACACGCTGATCCCGCTCGACATCGTGTTCATCTCTCCTGATGGCAGGGTGCATCGGATCGAGAGCGGTGCCGAGCCCTTCTCCACGTCGTTGATTCCATCGGAAGGGACCATCTCTGCCGTGCTGGAGCTGAATGCCGGCCAGGCCGATAAGATCGGCCTTAAACGGGGCGATAAGGTCGTCTCTCCGGAGCTCACCAACGGCCAGGGCCGGTAGAAGAGGCCGCGCCATTAGGGTTTTGCTCAAGGCTAAAGACTAGCCTACGGCCCCGGCGCGAATTATGTATCGTCCAGCGATGTGATCGGGGCATAGCGCAGTCTGGTAGCGCACCTGCTTTGGGAGCAGGGGGTCGCAAGTTCGAATCTTGCTGCCCCGACCATCGCTTGCTTAATCAACGAGGAGGCTCGATGGCCGCCCGCATCTATAAGCCCGCCAAGACCGCGATGCAGCAGGGCCTGGCGGCAACGCGCGACTGGATCTTGGAGTATGAGCCGGAGCAGCCGCTTCTGATCGAGCCCTTGATGGGCTGGACCAGCTCCGCCGACACCAAGTCGCAGGTGCGCCTGAGCTTCGCCACCAAGGAGGAGGCGGTGGCGTTCGCCACGCGTCACGGCATTGTCTTTCGCCTCGAGGAGCCGCAAAAGACGGCGCTGAGACCGAAGTCTTACGCCGAGAACTTCAAGTTCGGCCGGCCCGACCGCTGGACGCACTGACCGTCATCGTTTCGTTCTATAGTCTGGAGCGATCTTTCAAGTGGTCCCGTAGCTCAAGGGATAGAGCATCTGCCTTCTAAGCAGAGGGTTGAAGGTTCGAATCCTTCCGGGACCGCCATTCGCTTCAGTGCCGCTTGGGCCAAGCCTCATCTCACGCAGGCGAGGGAAATTCATGCGCCTTGTCGTCGGGCTCTTCGTAACGCTGATCTTCTGTGCCGCCGCCGCCGCTGCTCCCAGACTGCTCTGGGAGGCTAAGGGCCTGGCGCAACCTGAATCGGTCGTCCAGGATCCGGCCACGGGCGCCATCTATGTCAGCAATATCGCCGGCGCCATCATGCAGAAGGACGGCAACGGCTTCATCGCCAAGCTGAGGCCCGACGGGACGGTCATCACGCGGGAGTGGGTCAAGGGACTGAATGCTCCGACCGGGCTCGCGCTCCACGACCGCACGCTCTATGTGGCCGACGTCGACGAGCTGGTGGAGATCAACGTGGCCTCGGGCGAGATCGCCAAGCGCCACGAAGCGAAGGGCGCAATCTTCCTCAACGATGTTGCGGTTGGCGACGACGGGACCGTGTACGCCTCCGACACGCCGATGAACACGATCTGGCGCCTCAAGGACGGAAATTTCGAGCCGTGGCTGGCGAACGACGCGTTGAACGGACCGAACGGTCTTCTCGTGCAGGGCGGCAAACTCATCGTTGCCGCGTTCGGCAAGTTGCCGGGCGAAGGGCAGAAGCAGGAGCTGGGAGGGCTATTTGCCGTCGACGTGGAGGACCAATCGCTAAGCAAGCTCGCCAACGGTGAGTTGATCGGCAATCTCGACGGTCTTCAGGCGCTCCAGCCCGGAATCTACCTCGTCACCGATTGGGCGGCGGGCGGGCTCTATCGCGTCGATGCCAAGGGCAAGGCCGAGCGCCTGCTCAAGCTCGGCAAAGCCAGCGCCGACTTCATCTATTTCCCCGACAAGAAGACGGCGCTGATCCCGATCATGCTGAACAACTCGCTCGTCGCCTACGCGCTGGAGTAGGGGTCACGCCCGGAGCCTGGCGAAGCCGGCATCGAGGTCGGCCTTCAGATCATCGACATCCTCGAGACCGATATGCAGCCGAACCGCCGGGCCTTCCGCCTGCCATGTCGTGGCGGTCCGATAGGCTCTTGGGTCGAAGGGAAGGATCAGGCTCTCGAAGCCGCCCCAGGAATAGCCCATGCCGAACAGCTCTAGGCCGTCGAGCATGGCGGCGAGGCTTTCGTGAGAAGCGGGCTTCAGCACGATCGAGAACAGCCCCGAGGCGCCGGTGAAGTCGCGCTTCCACAGCGCATGGCCGGAGTCGGACGGGAGTCCGGGGTGGATCACCCGCGCCACCTCGGGCCGTTCGGCAAGCCAGCGCGCGATCTCAAGCGCCGAGCGCTGATGGCGCTCAAGCCTCACGCCGAGGCTGCGCAAGCCCCTCAAGCCGAGATAGACGTCCTCCGGCCCCGTGCAAAGGCCGAGGTCCTCATGCGTCTTGGCGATCGCCGCCGAGCTTCGCTCGTTCATGGTGATGGCGCCCAGCATGATGTCCGCATGCCCGCCGATATATTTCGTCGCTGCTTGGATGGAGACATCGGCGCCATGGGCGAACGGTTTGAAATAGAGCGGCGTCGCCCAGGTATTGTCGAGAATGACCACCGCTCCGGCAGCATGCCCGGCCTTGGCGATGGCCGGAACGTCCTGCACCTCGAATGTCTGCGAGCCAGGAGATTCGGTGAAAACGACCTTGGTCTTCTTGGTGATGAGTCGTGCGATGTCGGCGCCGATACGGGGGTCGTAATAGGTGATCGTGACGCCGAGCCGGTTCAGCACGTTGTCACAAAATCGCCGCGCCGGGCGATAGACGCTGTCCACGATGAGCAGCTCGTCGCCCGCGGCAAGGAAAGCTAGTAGCGAGGTGGCGATGGCCGAAAGGCCAGACGGCGTGAGCAGCGTGCGGTAGCCGCCTTCAAGTTCTGCGATCGCCTCTTCGAGCGCCCTGACCGTGGGCGTACCTAGGCGTCCGTAGGTGAAGGCCTGATCGTTCGCCTCAAGCGCCGCGACGGTCGGAAAGATCACGGTCGAGCCGCGATAGATCGGCGTATTGACGAAGCCGTGCTGGCACGCGGGCTCGCGCCCGGCATGCACGAGCCGGGTTAGATCCTTCTCTTTCTTTGTCCGTTTGCTCATTGAGCCTCGGCGAGGCGAGGGGCTAGCCGGTTTCGATGGGAAGGCTTTGATCGGCGCCCCATTCCGACCAGGATCCGTCATAGACGGAGGTCTTGCGATGACCGATTTGGGCAAGCCCAAGCGCCAGCACGCTCGCGGTGATGCCCGAGCCGCAGCTCGTCACCACCGGCTTGCTGAGATCGACACCGGCTTCCTCGAACATCCGTTCGATCTCAGCCGCGGATTTGAGGGTGCCGTCCTTGTTGAGGAGCCTTGCGAAGGGAAGATTGTGGGCACCGGGCATATGGCCCGAGCGAAGCCCTGGGCGAGGCTCCGGCGCCTTCCCGGCAAACCGCTCGGGGGCGCGCGCATCGACCACCTCGGCAGACTTGTCCTTGACCAGCGCCCTCATATCGGAGACGTCGCGCACCAGGTCGGCGTTACGCCTCGCCGTGAAGTGGCGCGTGGTGCGGCTCCTCGGCTCACCGCTTTCGATCGGCCGGCCTTCCCGTTTCCATTTCGGCAATCCGCCATTGAGCACGCTCACGTCTTCGACGCCCATGACGCGGAAGGTCCACCACACCCGGGCGGCGCTGTACAGCCCGCGCGAATCGTAGATCACGATGCGCGAGCCGTCGCCGATACCCATGCTACGCATGCGCGAGGAGAACTTCTCCGGCGGCGGCAGCATATGCGGCAGGCTGCTCTTGGTGTCGGCGATCTCGTCGATGTCGAAGAACAGCGCACCCGGAATATGCTCCGCGAGATATTCGGCATGCGCGTCGCCTTCGCTCGGCATGTGCCACGAGGCATCGATGATGACGAGGTCGGGCGCATCGAGCTCGCGGGCGAGCTCCTCGGTCTCGGTCAGCCATGTCTTCGTCTGCAACAAATCGCAATCTCCAAGTTCGAGCTTAGACGAACACGCGAGGAGCGGCGGCCTGCCCCTGGTCGAGCCAGGCGGGGACCGGCAACCCCTTCTCGCGTAGGAATTTGGGGTTGAACAACCGGCTTTGGTAGCGGGTGCCGTAATCCGCCAGCACCGTGACGATCGTATGACCTGGACCCATGTCGCGGGCAAGGCGAATGGCGCCTGCGACATTGATGCCGCTCGACCCCCCGAGGCACAGCCCTTCCTCGCTCAAGAGGTCGAAGATGATGGGCAGGGCTTCCGCGTCGGGGATCTGGTAGGCCTCGTCGATTGTCGCCCCTTCGAGATTGGCGGTGATGCGGCCCTGGCCGATGCCCTCGGTGATGGAGCTGCCTTCGGCCTTGAGCGCGCCGTGCTTGTAGAAATTGTAGAGCGCGGCACCCATGGGATCTGCAAGCCCGATCACCACGCCCGGATTGTGCTCCTTGAGACCCATGGAGACGCCGGCAAGGGTGCCGCCGGTCCCGACCGCACAAATGAAGCCGTCGACCTTGCCGTCGAGATCGTTCCAAATCTCCTGCGCCGTCGTCTCGATATGGCCCTGGCGGTTGGCGACATTGTCGAACTGATTGGCCCAGATGGCGCCGTTCGGCTCGCTATCTGCGAGCTCCTCGGCGAGCCTGCCCGAATATTTCACGTAATTGTTGGGGTCCTTGTAAGGGACGGCCGGAACCTCGATCAGTTTGGCGCCGGTCAGCCGCAACATGTCCTTCTTTTCGTCAGACTGCGTTTCGGGGATGACGATGACGGTCTTGAGCCCCAGTGCATTGCCGACCAGCGCCAGCCCGATGCCGGTATTGCCGGCCGTGCCTTCGACCACGGTGCCACCGGGCTGAAGCCGGCCGGCATTGAGCGCATCGCGGATGATGAAGAGCGCGGCGCGGTCTTTCACCGACTGGCCCGGATTCATGAACTCGGCCTTGCCGAGAATGGTGCACCCGGTCTCCTCCGACGCGCGCTTGAGCCTGATCAGCGGGGTGTTGCCGATCGCCTCGATGATGCCGTTGCGGTAGGGCACGGGGGGCCTTCAGGGAGTCTCGGGTGGTCTTGCGGCAACCTAATGAGCGGGAGGAATGCCCGCAAGAAGCGGAAATTTCAAGGAAGGACGCAAACTGAGCGTTTTTTCCATGCGAATCGATGGCCGAGAATCGGCCTTACGGTCCCTGAAGCGCGTCCTGGCGCGACTTGATGAGATCGCAGTGCTCGGCAAGGGATTTGATCTCGTCGCCCCTGAGAAGCCGGGCCAAAGGGTTCGCCTGAAGGCTTGCCACGCGATCGCACTGGATCATGGCGAGCTTGAGCGCTTTCCCGGTCTGTTCGAGCGGCATGGAGTCCAGCGTCTCTTCCGACGGGAGGCGCGAGGCGATATCGCGCACGCTCCCTTCGGTCGTGGCATAGGTCCAACCGGCCCAGGTCACGAGCCCCACGACGATCAACGCCAAGATCAGTCCGAATCTCTTCATCAGCCGTCTCCTAATGCAGCGCGACGGTGGCGACGGCGCGCGCGATCTTTTCAGTGCTCCAGACCTTGACCGGCCCCGGCGGGTCGAGCGGGGAGGGGATGTCGCTGCCCTGTCCCGGCCCTGACAAGATCACGCGTCCCGCCTGGTTGGAGACAATGATTTCCCCGTCGAGCAGAAGCACCCCATATTTGGCATCGAGCGGTCCGCCCCAGAACTCGGTGCCGCGGACCCCGATATCGGCGACGGGCGTGGAGACTGCGATCTTCCTGTCGCTGAGCTCCTTGATCCGGCCGGTGGCGAAACGGAAGGCGCCCTTGGTTGCCTGCAAGACGGTTTCGCCGATGCCTTGATCGGGATCGAAGACGTAACGGTCGATCACCACGCTAGCCTGCTCGCCGAGGGTGAGCACGGTGTCGTCGCGGAAAATGATTTGCAGCCGCGCGTCGGCGCCGGTGCGGAGCTCGTCCCGCATATGCACCGGCGTGCCGATGATGGCGGTCGTGGCGCCCGAGGCCGAAACGACTTGCGCTTGGTTTTCGACCTTGTTGACGATGCCCACCGGGCCGGAGTCCTCCGCCGCCCGCGCGAAACTGGGCAAGGCCAGCACGACGAGCAGGGCAAAGAGCCGCGCGAAAGCTGGTTGGGCGTGCATAGCCTACTCTTCGTTGCTTGGGTTTGCCGGGAGCGAGGGGGCGGCATAAATGAAGGGGCCGCATCATAGACGAGAGGCGCGAGGGGAAGTAAGGGGTTGATGCCGGATCCCTTGGGCTAGCAGCCAAGGAATCCGAATGTTATAGACCGCGAGGTCGAAGCGGGACGCAACCCTCAAAGCGGGCGTGGTGAAACTGGTAGACACGCCAGATTTAGGTTCTGGTGGCTTCGGCCGTGGGGGTTCAACTCCCTCCGCCCGCACCAACCAACGCCGTTGGAGCAACGCCGTTGGATGGTCTTAGGTCTGATCGAAGCGCCGCCCCGGTGCTTAAGCCAATGGATTGATGCCGAATGAATGTCACGGAAACGAGTGTGGAAGGTTTGCGCCGCCAATTGAAGGTCGTGATCGGTGCCGCGGAGCTCGAGCAGCGCCTCTCGGCGCGTCTCGACGAGCTAAAAGGGAGAGCCCGCATCAAGGGCTTCAGGCCCGGTCGCGTGCCAAAGGAGCACCTACGCAAAGTCTATGGCCGCTCGGTCATGGCCGAAGTGGTGCAGCAAGCGGTCGCCGAGACGAGCCGCGAGGCGCTGTCGCAACGTGAGGAGCGGCCGGCCTTTCAGCCCACCGTCGCGCTGCCCGAGGACGAGGCGGAGATCGACAAGATCTTCGCCGGCATGAGCGACCTCGCTTTTACGCTCTCCTTCGAGGTGCTCCCGAAATTTGAGCTGATGGATTTCAGCAAGATCGCGCTTGAGAAGCCGGTGGCTGCGGTAACCGAGACCGACATCGACAAGTCGATCGAGCGGATCCGCGCGGCCAATCTTCGCTACCGGCCGAAAGACGGCGCCGCCGAGACCGGCGACCGGCTGGTTATCGATTTCACCGGGTCGATCGACGGCAAGCCCTTCGAGGGCGGCGCGACCGAGGATGCGCCCATCGTCCTCGGCGGCGGCAATTTCATCCCCGGCTTCGAGGAGGGGCTTGCCGGCGCTCGTGCCGGCGAGGAACGCGAGGTCGATGCGACCTTCCCCGAGAATTACCCGGAAGCGAGTCTTGCCGGTAAGGCGGCGCGCTTCGCCGTGAAGATCAAGGAGGTGGGGGCACCCGAGACGCCGCCGCTCGATGAGGACTTCGCCAAGAGCCTCGGCCTCGAATCGGTCGACAAACTGCGTGAGACGATTCTGCAGCGCTTGGAGCAGGACCGGGCGAGCGCCTCGCGGCTGAAACTGAAGCGGGCGTTGCTTGACGCTCTCAATGAGGGCCATAGCTTCGACCTCCCGCCCACTCTCGTCGACAACGAGTTCCAGGCGATCTGGCAACAGGTCATGGCCGATCTCGAGCGCTCAAAGCGAACCTTCGAGGACGAAGGCACCACCGAAGAGAAGGCGCGCCAGGACTATCGTGACATCGCCGCGCGGCGCGTCCGGCTCGGGCTGATCCTCTCGGAGGTGGGTGCGCGCAATCCGATCACCGTCACCGACGAGGAGGTGAGCCGCGCGCTGCTCGAGCGCGTGCGGCAGTTTCCTGGCCAGGAGCGGAAGGTCTACGACTATTACCGCAGCAACCCCCAGCTCCTCGCCGAGCTCAGGGCGCCGATTTTCGAGGACAAGGCTGTGGATTATATCCTCGAACTCGCCAAGGTGACGGACACGAAAGTGAGCCCCGAGGAGCTCTATGCCGATCCCGACGGGGATCACGATCATGCCGACCACCATCATGACCACGGGCATGACCACGATCACGACCACGGTCATGGGCACGACCACGACCATGACCATGGTCACAGCCACAAAAAGCGCGGCAAGAAGAAGGGGTGATCGCTCGGCAACCGGAGGAAGGGCGCCTCAAGCCTCTTCCGTTTGGGCAGGCGACCCCATATGTAGTAGGACGAGGCGATAGAGATTCGCGCGGGCTGCCTTGACCATGCGTCAGCCCTCCACCTTTAGGACACCAATGAGAGATCCGGCCGACATCTATTTGAATACGCTCGTGCCCATGGTGGTCGAACAGACCAACCGGGGAGAGCGGGCCTATGACATCTATTCGCGCCTGCTCAAGGAGCGCATCATCTTCGTCACCGGGCCGATCGAGGACCACGTCGCCTCGCTCATCACGGCGCAACTCCTGTTCCTGGAGGCGGAAAACCCGAAGAAAGAGATCTCCATGTATATCAACTCGCCGGGCGGAGTCGTGACCTCCGGCATGGCGGTCTACGATACCATGCAGTTCGTCAGGCCGGCGGTGGCGACGCTGTGCATCGGGCAAGCGGCCTCGATGGGCTCGCTTCTGCTCTGCGCCGGCGAGAAGGGCATGCGCTACGCGCTGCCCAACGCCCGCATCCTGCTGCATCAGCCCTCCGGCGGCTTCCAGGGCCAGGCATCCGACATCGAGCGCCACGCCGAGGACATCATCAAGATGAAGCGGCGCCTGAACGAGATCTATGTGCGCCATACCGGCCAGGACTACGCCACGATCGAAAAGACGCTTGATCGTGATTATTTCCTGTCCGCCGAGGATGCCCGCGCTTTCGGAATCGTCGACGAGGTGATCACCAAGCGCCACCCGCTCGAAGAAAAAGTGGAAAAGCTCGTGCCGGTATCGTAAGGCGCGGAGATCCGCCCTAGAATCTGCGAGCGGGACTCGTTAGGGCTAATCGGCGAATTTTTGGCCTCAGTGCGCTTGCGTGAAGGACCACGCAGCCTGCATCGGCGACGGATCGTGGGGGGTGTGTCCCCGGGGGTGGAAAACCGGGATTAATCAATCCTTGATCAGTGCCGCCCTAGCATGCTGAGATTGCCCTTCGGGCAGCTTTCGCCGAGGAGGGGCTCACACTTGCGAGGCGGCAAGACGGAACAATGGCGCTAGGGCCGATTTGCCAGGCGCCGCATAAGGTTGAGAACTGGATGAACGAATGAGCAAGGTGAGCGGAACTGACTCGAAGAACACCCTCTACTGCTCTTTCTGCGGCAAGAGCCAGCACGAGGTGCGCAAGCTTATTGCCGGGCCGACAGTGTTCATCTGCGATGAATGCGTCGAGCTTTGCATGGACATCATCCGCGAGGAGAACAAGAGCTCGCTGGTGAAGTCACGCGATGGCGTGCCCACCCCGATGGAGATCTGTGCCGTCCTCGACGATTACGTCATCGGTCAGGATTACGCCAAGCGCGTGCTCTCGGTTGCCGTGCACAACCACTACAAGCGGCTCAACCATTCGAGCAAAAACGCCGACGTCGAGCTTGCCAAATCGAACATCCTCCTGATCGGGCCCACGGGCTGCGGCAAGACCCTGCTCGCCCAGACCCTCGCCCGCATTCTCGACGTGCCGTTCACCATGGCCGACGCCACGACGCTGACCGAGGCGGGCTATGTCGGAGAGGATGTGGAGAACATCATCCTCAAGTTGCTTCAAGCTGCCGACTACAATGTCGAGCGGGCGCAGCGCGGCATCGTCTATATCGACGAGGTCGACAAGATCAGCCGCAAATCCGACAACCCGTCGATCACCCGCGACGTCTCGGGCGAGGGCGTGCAGCAGGCTCTGCTCAAGATCATGGAAGGGACCGTGGCTTCGGTGCCCCCGCAAGGTGGACGCAAGCACCCGCAGCAGGAGTTTCTCCAGGTCGATACAACCAACATCCTGTTCGTGTGCGGCGGCGCCTTCGCCGGGCTCGAGAAGATCATCTCCGCGCGCGGCCGGTCGACCTCGATCGGCTTCGGCGCCAAGGTCGAGTCGGTCGATGATCGGCGCACAGGCGACATTCTGAAAGGGGTCGAGCCCGAGGATCTGTTGAAATTCGGCTTGATCCCGGAGTTCATCGGCCGCGTTCCCGTGATTGCGACCCTCGATGACCTCGACGAGGAAGCGTTGATGCGCATCCTGACCGAACCCAAAAATGCCTTGGTCAGACAGTATCAGCGGCTGTTCGAGATGGAAGACGTGCAGCTCAGCTTCGCCGAGGAGGCGATGCGCACCATCGCCAAGAAGGCGATCGACCGCAAGACCGGCGCCAGAGGCCTCAGGTCGATCATGGAAGGCATCCTGCTCGATACCTTGTTCGAGCTGCCGTCCTTGCGCGGCGTGGAAGAGGTCGTGATCAGCTCCGAGGTGGTCGAAGGCAAGGCTCGTCCCTTGCGCATCTACTCAGACCGCCAAGAGGAGCTCGGTTCGAGCGCCTGACGGGGAGTGGCATCATTCCTGCTTGCGGGGTTGGGCGAATCCCACTCAAATTGGTGGGAAATCGCGGCTCCGCCTTGAGGGACAGCCACTTGACGGCGACTGGGCCGGTCGCCACGTACGCTAGCTGGCAGGGTAACATGCCACAGGGCCCGCGCCCGCGTTTACCGTGATACTCGCGGTTGACGAGCCGGCTCTTGGGGAGGGGGTAAAAGACAGAGTGGCGGGAACGCCTCAGCGGTCCTGCCCAAGCAAGAAAGCGACGGAACTGCCATGACTGAACCAACACCGTCCACGATCAAAGAAGGCGCTCCGGAGCTTTATCCGGTCCTGCCGCTGCGCGACATCGTCGTCTTCCCCTATATGATCGTGCCCCTCTTTGTGGGCCGCGAGAAGTCGATCGCCGCC
>DASWJG010000177.1:0-2993 GCA_036397315.1 Methyloceanibacter sp.
AGTGGGCAGGTGTAGAAATCCTTGAGATCGACGGCGTCGAGATGCATGGGCGATTGTCACGCTCGCGCGTTTAGACTTCGTTCTCAAGTTTCTTCGGCGCCGTTTCAATCCCCATCGCGGTGATGCTACGGTCCCGGCCCACGGCGAAAGAAGCGGCGGAGGCGTGATGGCTCGCTTGGAAATCCACCAATTCCCGACGCGGAGCGACAATTACGGCGTGCTCATTCACGATCCTGAGACCGAGGCGACCGCCGCGATCGACGCGCCCGACGCGGAAGAGCTGCTGGCGGCGCTGCACGAGAAGGGCTGGGTGTTGACCCATATCCTCACCACCCACCATCACCACGACCACACCGCCGGCAACACCGTCGTCAAGCGCATGACCGGCTGCACTATCGTCGGTCCGGCACGCGAGGCAGACTCCATCCCCGGCCTCGATGTCGGGGTCAAGGAGGGTGACACCATCGAGATCGGGGGCGCCAAGGCCCGCGTGATCGAGACACCGGGCCACACCCGCGGCCATGTCAGCTACTACTTCCCCGAAGAGGGGATCGTCTGCGTCGGCGACACGCTGTTCTCGGTCGGTTGCGGCAAGCTGCTCGAGGGCGACGCCAAGATGATGTGGTCCTCGCTCAAGAAGCTTGCGGCGCTGCCGCCCGACACCAGGCTCTATTGCGGCCACGAATACACCAACAACAATTGCCGCTTCGCGCTCACCGTCGAGCCGGAGAACGATGCGCTGCGGGCGCGCGCCGCCGAAGCTGCCGCACTGGCCGAAGAGGGCGAGCCGGCGCTGCCCACGACCATCGCGCAAGAGCTTGCCACCAATCCCTTCTTGCGCCCGTCGAGCCCCGCCATCCAGAAGCGGCTCGGCATGGAGGGGCGCGAGCTTGCCGAGATTTTCGGCGAGATCAGGCGCCGCAAGGACCGCTTCTGAGCCTCAATCAATTCTCTTGTCATTGCCCGGCTTGACCGGGCAATCCAGTAACCCCTGTAAGTCGTAAATAATGAACGTCGGTGGTTACTGGATGCCCGCCTTCGCGGGCATGACAAGCGGAGGGAGTGTCGCGGCATGACTGAAGCGCTGACCGCCGAGGAAGTGATCGCGCAGCTCGGCCTCAAGCCGCACCCGGAAGGCGGCTATTACCGCGAGACGTTCCGCGACTCAGGCGGGCACAAAGGGCGCCCGCATTCCACCGCCATCCTCTATCTGCTCAAGGCTGGCGAGGTGTCGCGCTGGCACCGCGTCGATGCGGCCGAGCTCTGGCACTGGCACGGCGGGGCGCCGCTGCTACTCGAGGTGAAGGACGGGGAGATGCGCCACGAATATCGTCTTGGCCCGGACTGGCATCGAGGCGATCATCCGCACGCGCCCGTTCCGGCGCATGCCTGGCAGAGCGCGCGCAGCCTTGGGCCCTGGACCTTGCTCGGCTGCACCGTGGCGCCCGGCTTCGATTTCGCCGGGTTCGAAATGGCGCCTCCTGGATTTCAGCCCTGATGGGCTGAAATCCAGAAATCAGAAGCCAGAAACCAGAAGTCAGAATCACACTTTGCAATTCTGATTTCTGGGTTTCCGACTTCTGACTTCCGGTTGAGCGCAGCTCAATCTAATCCATGAATTGGCCGCCATTGATGGTGAGCGTGGAGCCGGTGATCCAGGCCGCCTCGTCGGCGGCGAGGAACACCACGCAGCGGGCGACCTCGTCCGCTTCGCCCAAGCGGCCGACCGGGATCTGCCCGACGATCGCCTTCATCACCTCTTCGGACACGCCCGAGAGCAGGTCGGTCTTGACGTAGCCCGGCGCGATGGCATTCACGGTGATGCCTTTGCGCGCGCTTTCCAGCGCCAGCGCCCGGGTGAAGCCGATCACCCCGGCCTTGGCCGAACAGTAATTGGCGAGCCCGAGTTGGCCCTTCTGCCCGTTGATCGAGGAGATGTTGACGATGCGGCCGAAGCCGCGCTCGCGCATATTGTTGATGATCGGCCGCGTCATATTGAAGAGCGAGTCGAGATTGGTGCGGATCACCCGCTCCCATTGCTCGTGCGTCATCTTCTGGAGCATGGCGTCGCGCGAGATGCCGGCATTGTTGACGAGCACCTCGATGGGGCCGACCTCGTTCTCGACTTTGATGATGCCCTGCTCGCAGGCGAGATAGTCGCCTACGTCCCATTTATAGACCGGGATCTTGGTCTCCTTCTTGAAGGCTTTGGCCGCATCGTCGTTGCCGCCATAATTGGCGGCGACATTGTAGCCCGCCTTTTTCAGAGCCTGGCAGATGGCGGCGCCGATGCCGCGCGTTCCTCCCGTGACCAAAGCCACCCTTCCCATGCCTTCCTCCCTTTGAAGCGCTCTTCTGGGCGCCTCTTGCGACATTCAATGCGAATTTCCCCCGCGAGGACTCGCGAGGGCACGAAATGAGACTTAGCCGAGCGGAACCAGTCAGTCCCGCTCCACGCACATGGCGATGCCCATGCCGCCGCCGATGCAGAGCGTAGCGAGGCCCTTCTTGGCGTCGCGCTTCTGCATCTCATGCAGCAAGGTGACGAGCACGCGGGCGCCGGAGGCGCCGATCGGATGACCGATGGCGATAGCGCCGCCATTGACGTTGACCTTGCCCGTGTCCCAGCCGACGTCCTTGTTCACGGCCAGCGCCTGCGCGGCAAAGGCCTCGTTGGCCTCGATCAGGTCGAGATCCTTGGGCGACCAGCCGGCCTTCTCCAGCGCCTTGCGCGAGGCGGGGATGGGACCGGACCCCATCACCTTGGGATCGACGCCGACTGTCGCCCATGAGGCGATGCGGGCCAGCGGCTTCAGCCCGCGCTTCTTGGCTTCCTTGGCCGTCATCAGCACGACGGCGGCGGCGCCGTCATTGAGGCCGGAGGCATTGCCGGCGGTGACGGTGCCTTCCTTGTCGAAGGCGGGCCTGAGCTTCGCCGCATCCTCGATCTTGGCGCCCTCGCGGATATATTCGTCCTCGGCGACGATCGTCTC
>DASWJG010000178.1:0-11910 GCA_036397315.1 Methyloceanibacter sp.
GACCCAATAACCGAGCGTGCAGGATTGGGTCACGCCGCGCCGCACATTGCACAACGTGAGGCCACCAACCATCGCGCCGTTGGAGGCGGCGAAGACGAAAAGCGCATAGCCCACATCCTCGCGGAGATCGCGCAAATAGTGACGAACGCGCCGGCGAAACGAGGCACGGGAGAGTTCGTCGGAGGCCCATAGCGGCTCCCACGGGGTCAGAAACTCGCGGCTCGCAGCCCTGAGTTCAGCCCAGGCGGGGAAGTCGGACATCTGCGGCGTACGCAACATGACATGCTCGGACTCGATGACCGGCCCAAGATCGCTCGGGGATGCGGTTCGCAATAACGCCATGGCTTTACAGCATTCCTCTCAGGCGGCCCTGGTGGATGGAACGGTGAATTTTTCCGCCACCCGGTCGAATCTTGCAACATGAAGAATGGACCCAACCGTGGCAAGGCTGGCCGGCGAAGCCAACATGCGCTGAATCAAGGCTTGCAGGTCTTTGGCCTGGACGTTCTCCACCTTCTCGATCAGCTCCTCGGTGGACAGCGGGCGGCCATGGATCAGGACCTGGCGGGCGAGCTGCTCGGCGCGCGCGCTTGAGCTCTCGAGCCCGGCAAGCAGCCCCATCTTGAGCTGAGCCTTGACGCGGGCGATCTCTTCCGCGCGGAAGCCTTCCTCGGCGGCCTTGACCAGCTCGTCGTGGATCACCGCGAACAGCTCATGCGCTCGATCGGGGGCGCCGGCGGCGTGGATGGTGAACATGCCGCTGTCGGAAAGCCCGCTGGCGAAGGCATAGATGGCGTAGCACAGCCCGCGCCGCTCGCGCACTTCCTGGAAGAGGCGCGAGGACATGCCGCCGCCCAGGGCACCGGCGCAAATCTGCGCGGTAAAATAGTCGGCATGGCGGTAGGGCGTCCCCTCGAAGGCAAGCACCACATGGGTCTGCTCGAAGGGCTTCGCCGAGCGCCTGACCCCCCCTGAATAAGCAGCACTTTCCGGCTCTGGCGCCGCCTCGGTATCGAAGGAGCCAAGCCAGCGCTCAGCCTCGGCGACGAGCGCCTTATGATCGACGGCGCCGGCAGCCGCCAGCACCATGTTGGGGCCGTGATAATGGGCGGAAAGATAGGCGCCGAGATGGGCGCGCTTGAAGCGGCCCACGCTTTCCACCGTGCCGAGGATCGACCTGCCCACGGGCTGGTCGGGGAACGCCGCCTCCTGCACTAGGTCGAAAGCGATGTCCTCGGGTGAGTCCATGGCGGCCGCGATCTCCTGCAGGATCACGTCACGCTCGCGGGCAAGCTCGGCGCGATCGAAGCGCGGGGCTAGGACGATGTCGCTCAAGATATCGAGCGCGAGCGGCATGTCCTTGCGCAGCACGCGGGCGTAATAGGCGGTGGAGTCGACACCGGTCGCGGCATTGAGCTCGCCGCCGACCGCCTCGATCTCTTCGGCGATATCCTTGGCGCTCCGCCGCGCCGTCCCTTTGAAGGCCATATGCTCGAGGAAATGGGCGACGCCGTGCTCGCCGAGCGCTTCGCTCCGGCTCCCGGCACCGATCCAGATGCCGAGGGAGACGGTCTCGACCTCGGCCATGGCGTGACTGACCACTGTCAGGCCATTGGCTAGCGTTGACCGCTCAATGCTCACGCGCGCACCTCGGCCCGGCGCCCGCGGGAGGGCGCGTTCTTTCCCTGCGCGCGAGCATGTGTCTCGATGAAGCTGGCAACGGCGCCCAATTCGTTGGGGAGGAAGGCGCAGCGCTCGTGCTGGCCGAGCCTTAGCCTCAAGCGCTCAGGCTGCTCGGGCACGCGGCCGCAAGCCCGCTCGACGGACTCGGGAAACTTGGCGGGATGGGCCGTGGACAGCACGACCATGGGTGCGGCTCCAAGGCCGCCCTCCGCCCGCGCCGCCGCCACGGCAACCGCGGTATGGGGATCGATAAGCATGCCCGTCTCGTCCAGGAGCCCGCGAATGGTCATCTCCGTCTCATGCTCGCCGATGGCATGCGCCGCGAACAGCTCACGCAAGCCGGCAAGCTCGGTCTCGTTCAGGCGGAAAGCCCCCGTCTTGCGCAGCTCCTCCATGAGCGCCCTTACCCGCGCGGCGTCGCGCCCGGCGAGCTCGAACAGAAGGCGCTCGAAATTGCTCGCAAGCTGGATGTCCATGCTCGGGCTAGAGGTGGCGATCACGCTTCTAGGCTCATAAACCCCGGAGCTTAGGGCGCGAACCAGAATGTCATTGAGGTTCGTGGCAATAACGAGGCGCGCGATCGGCAAACCCATCGCGCGCGCCGCGTAACCCGCGAAAATATCACCGAAATTTCCAGTGGGCACGGTGAAGGCGACGGCCCGGTAGGGAGCGCCCAAGCTGACGCCCGCGGTGAAGTAGTAAGCGATCTGGGCGAGGATCCGCGCGAAGTTGATGGAGTTGATCCCGGTCAGCTCGAGCCGGTCTCTGAGAGACATGTCGCCGAACAGCGCCTTCACGATGTTCTGGCAGTCATCGAAGGTGCCTTCGACGGCGATGTTGTGGACGTTCTCCTCGGTGGCGGTCGTCATCTGGCGCCGCTGCACGTCGCTGATGCGCCCCTTCGGATGCAGGATGAAGATGTCGATCGCCTCGAGCCCGCGAAACGCCTCGATGGCCGCAGCGCCGGTATCGCCCGACGTCGCCCCGATCACCGTCGCACGCGCACCTTTCCGTAAGAGCGCACGATTCATCAGCCGCGCCACAACCTGCATGGCGAGGTCCTTGAAGGCGAGCGTCGGCCCATGGAACAGCTCGAGGATAAAAGTGTTCGGAGCGATCTGCCGCAACGGCGCGACCGCAGGGTGATGGAAGCTGCCATAAGCCTCCTCCAACACGGTCTCGAGGTCGGCAAGGCAGGGATCGCCTTCGAGATAGGGACGCATGACGCGATAGGCGGCGTCGGCATAATCGAGGCCGGCCAGCCCGGCGATCGCGTCGGGCTGAAGTTTGGGCCAGGCTTCCGGCAGGTAAAGTCCGCCGTCGCGGGCAAGCGCGGCAAGGAGCGCGCCTTCAAAGGAAAGCGCCGACGCCTCACCGCGCGTTGAGACAAATTTCAAGACAGGCCTCTTGGGCAGGAAATGGGGGCTTTGTCGTGGGTGACCCTAGCGGGCGGAGAGTTCGCCCGCAACAGGACCAAGGCCTCATCCTAAAGGGGTGGCCGCCGGTAAAGGCTCCGCACGTAAAGTCCGTAGACGATGAGGAGAACGGTGGCGAGGAGGAACCAGGTGATGGCGTATTGCAGATGGTTATTGGGGATCTCAAGTCGCGTCTGACCGCCTTCGGGCCAGCCACCGGGGACCTCGCTCTTATCCGCCTCGAGGAAGAAGGGCGCCACTTCGGTCGTGCCGGCTGGGAACATCGACCGCGCCATGCCGGCAAGATCGCGCCAGAACCAGCGATTGACCTTGGGCTCGTTATCGGGCGTGAACACGGCTTGGGTTTCCGGGGTGCGCACGATCCCGGTGACGGTAATCACGTTCTCGACCTGTCCGAGGGCGCGGGCGGAGGGGTCTTTCAGCTCGTCAGGCACGAAGCCGCGGTCGACAAGGACCACATCGCCGTCTTCGGTCTCGAACGGCGCGATGACATGCCAGCCGACCCTCCCCTCCGAGACGGCGTAGAGATACCGCTCCTTGGCGTGGTGGAAACGGCCATCGGCGCGGACGCGGTAATAGCTCGGATCGCGCCCCTCGCCAGCAAGCGCGACCGCGTCCTCAAGGGTGATGGGCGGGCCGTTGGTCCGCGCTTCGATCTGCGCGATCAGCCCCTGTTTCCACTCGAGCCGCTGGAGCTGCCAGACGCCAAGCCCGGTCAGCACGGCAAAGGCGGCAAGCATCAGCGCGGTGAGCCCGACCAGGCTTTTCGTCTGCATCGAGGCCAGCCTTATTCGACGAGCTTGCCCGGTTCAGCCTTGTGCTTGAACTGGAGCGCGATGAGCACGCCCTTGAAGGACCGAAGCAGGACGAGCGGCAGGAGGATGGCGAGCGGGCCCCATAACGCCGCGTGCAGCCAATAAGGAGGGGCGTAACGAATCTCGGTGAACAGCGCGAGGCCCGTGACTATGAACCCGGTCACGAGGATGACAAAGACGGCAGGCCCGTCACCCGAATCGGCGAAGCTATAGTCGAGGCCGCAAACGTCACATTTGGGGGCGAGCGTGAGATAGCCGGAGTAAAGCTTGCCGCGATGGCAGGATGGGCAACGCCCGGCGATCCCGGCCCATAGGGTCGAGCCGAAGGACGGAACGTCCCCTCGCTTCCGCCCTTGGTCCATCAAGCCTCCTCAAACGAAAGGGGGCGATCCTTGAAGACCGCCCCCCAAGATTTATCGCCAGACGCCGCTAATGGGCGTAGTTGCTGCCGGCTCCCCACACATAGATGCAGGTGAACAGGAACAGCCACACCACGTCAACGAAGTGCCAATACCAGGCGGCTGCCTCGAAGCCGAAATGCTGTTTCGGCGTGAAGTCGCCGCGCATCGCCCGGATCAGGCATACCGTGAGGAAGATGGTGCCGACAATGACGTGGAAGCCATGGAAGCCGGTGGCCATGAAGAAGGTCGAGCCGTAGATGTGGTTGGCGAAGCCGAAGCCGGCATGAATGTACTCATAGGCCTGGCAGGTGGTGAACAGGATGCCAAGCACGATGGTGCAGGCGAGCCCAAGCACGAGACCTCGGCGATCGTTGTGGAGCAGCGCATGATGCGCCCAGGTCACCGTCGTGCCCGAGGTGAGCAGGATCAGCGTGTTGACGAAGGGCAGGCCCCAGGGATCGAAGGTGTGCTTGAAGCTGCCGAGGCCGGCGATATCGGTCTCGGCGCTCGGGATTGGCGGCCACTGGCCGCCGAGCACCTGGGTACGGGCATAGGTGATGGCATCGTCGGGATAAAGCGCCGCATCGAAATAGGCCCAGAACCAGGCGACGAAGAACATCACCTCGGAGGCGATGAACAGGATCATGCCGTAGCGCAGATGGAGTTGCACCACGGGCGTCTCGTAGCCCTCATGCGCCTCTTTGATGACATCGCGCCACCAGCCGAACATGGTGATGATGACGATCAGGAGACCCGGAAGGATGTACCAAAGATGCGGATCGCCGGCCTTTTTCGAGATGAAGTACATGAGCGCGCCAACCGCGAGCGTGAGCGCGCCGATTGCACCCACGATAGGCCATGGGCTCGGATTGACGAGATGATAGTCATGTTGTTTGGCGTGCGCTTCAGCCATGATTCGCTCCTGCTCCTCCCAATCTTGCCGAGGCGGCGCGCCGCCTCATTCAATCACGATCCGGATTTGTCGTTCCCTGGCACGGTGGCGATGCCGGGCTCCTTGCCGGCGCGGTAAAAGGTATAGGACAAGGTGATCTCCGCAATATTCTTGGTGTCCTCGTCCTCGACAATCTTGGAATCGACGAAGAAGGTCACCGGCATCTCGATGCTCGCGCCGGCGGCAAGCGTCTGCTCCTTGAAGCAGAAACACTCGATCTTAGTGAAATAGCGCCCGGCGAGCTCTGGCACCACATTGAAGACGGCGGTGCCCGTGACCGGAGCGTTCGACGTGTTGGACGCCTTGAAGAACACGAGCGCCGTCTCCCCGATCTTGACCTCGACCACGCGCTCGACCGGGCCGAAGCTCCAAGGCAGAGCATGATCGACATTGGCGTCGAAGCGCACGCGGATGGTGCGGTCGAGAATTTCGTCGGGCGCGCGCTCGGCACGCTGTGGGACGCCGCCATAGCCCGTGGCCTGGCAGAACATGCGGTAGAGCGGCACCGAGGCAAAGGCGAGCCCGGTCATGGCGGCGACCAGGCCGACCAGGGCGAGCGCCACGGTACCGTGCCGGCGTTGCTGCTTGTCCCTCTGCTGCGGAGCGTTGCTCATGATCTTGGCTGAAGCTCAAAGCGGCCGGACGGCGACATTGCCGCCGAGCCTGACAATGGTGACGATAAAGAACAGCACCACGAGCGCCGCCAGGATCCAGGCGATGGCCACAGATCGCATGCGTTGGCGGCGTTGGCGCTCCTTTTCCGCATCTTGCATCACAACGCCCAAAGTGACGGCAAAGACCTGCCGTCAATGCCGAAGCCCTGCTCGACGAGAAGAACCGCGAACAGGAGGAACAGGTAAAGCACGGAATAGGCGAAAAGGTTCTTCGCGGCGCGGTCGGCCGCCTCCCCTTCCCTTTCACGGTAGCAGGCAATCGCCAAGACCACGAATAACGAGCCGAGCACCGACGCCGCGATCATATAGAGCGTGCCGCCAAGCCCGATGATGGCGGGCACCATGCCGAGTGGGGCGAGGATAAGGCTGTAGATCAGGATCTGCAGCCTGGTGGCGTCGGGGCCTGCGACCACCGGCAGCATAGGCACGCCGGCTTTCGCGTAGTCGCGGGTTCGGAGCAGCGCGAGCGCCCAGAAATGGGGAGGCGTCCAGACGAAGATGATGAGGAAGAGCACGAAGGATTCGACACTGATGCCGCCGGTCGCCGACGCCCAGCCAATCATCGGCGGCACGGCGCCGGCAGCGCCGCCAATAACGATGTTCTGCGGCGTCGTCCGTTTGAGCCACATCGTATAGACGAAGACGTAAAAACCGATGGTGAGCGCAAGCAGCGCGGCGGCGAGCCAATTCGCCATCAGCCCGAGGCAGAGCACGGCGCCGACCGCAAGCACCGCGCCGAATGAGCGCGCTTCCTCGGGGCTCACCAGCCCGCGCGGCACTGGTCGCGCGGCGGTGCGCGCCATCGCCGCATCGATATCGGCGTCGTACCACATATTGAGCGCGCCGGCGGCACCGGCACCCGCCGCGATGCAGATGAGCGAGGCGATGGCGAGCACCGGATGCATGGAGCCCGGCGCGGCGACGAGGCCGACCAGAGCGGTGAACACCACGAGGAACATCACCCGCGGCTTCATCAGCGCGAAGTAATCGGCGACGTCGCCGCCGGTATCGGCTTCGACCGTCCCGGCTGTTACATGCAATGCGACGTCAGACATGCCTCACTCACTTGGATGTAGGCTCGGGGCAATCGCCCGAGGCCCAAAAAGCGCCTCTCGTCATTTGATGCGCGGCAGCGTCTCCCAGGTATGGAAGGGCGGCGGCGAGGGCAGCTTCCATTCGAGCGTCGTGGCGCCCACGCCCCACGGATTGGCGCCGGCCGGCACCTTGCGCGCAAACTGGTTGATGATGCCGTACAGGAACACCAGGAAGCCCGCGAAGGCGAGGTAGGAGCCGAGGGAGGAGACGAAGTTCCAGCCGGCGAAGGCGTCCGGATAATCCGCGTAACGGCGCGGCATGCCCGCCAGCCCCAGGAAATGCTGCGGGAAGAACGCCAGGTTGGCGCCGATGAACATCAGCCAGAAGTGCAGCTTACCCACGGTCTCGGAATACATGTACCCCGTCATCTTCGGCGACCAGTAGTACCAGGCACCGAAAATGGAGAACACGGCGCCGAGCGACAGCACGTAGTGGAAATGCGCCACCACGTAATAGGTGTCGTGCATGGAGCGGTCGACGCCGGCATTGGCGAGTACCACACCGGTGACGCCGCCGATGGTGAACAGGAAGATAAAGCCGAGCGCCCACAGCATCGGCGTGCGGAAGGTAATCGAGCCGCCCCACATGGTTGCGATCCAGGAGAAGATCTTCACGCCCGTGGGCACCGCGATGACCATGGTAGCGAACACGAAATAGGCTTGCGTGTTCACGCTGATGCCGGCGGCATACATGTGATGGGCCCAAACCACGAAGCCGATCACGCCGATGGCGACCATGGCGTAGGCCATGCCGAGATAACCGAACACCGGCTTCTTGGAGAAGGTTGAGACGATCTGGCTCACCATGCCGAAGCCAGGAATAATGAGGATGTACACTTCGGGGTGGCCGAAGAACCAGAACAGATGCTGCCACAGCAGCGGATCGCCGCCATGGGCCGAGTCGTAGAACGCGGTGCCGAAATTGCGGTCGGTCAGCAGCATGGTGATAGCGCCGGCCAGCACGGGCAGCGACAAGAGCAGCAGGAAAGCGGTCACCAGCACCGACCAGACGAAAAGCGGCATCTTGTGCAGCGTCATGCCCGGCGCGCGCATGTTGAAGATGGTGGTGATGAAATTGATGGCGCCAAGGATCGAGGAGGCGCCGGCGAGATGCAGCGCCAGGATGGCGAAGTCCACGGACGGTCCGGGCGTGCCCTTGCTCGAGAGCGGCGCGTATAAGGTCCAGCCGCCGGCAACACCGTTGGTGCCGGGAGGTCCAGGCACGAACAAGGAGACGACGAGCAGCACGAACGCGGCGGCCACAAACCAAAAGGAGATGTTGTTCAGCCGCGGGAAGGCCATGTCGGGCGCGCCGATCATCAGCGGCACCATCCAGTTTCCGAACCCGCCCATGGTCGCCGGCATGACCATGAAGAACACCATGATCAGCCCGTGCGCCGTCACGAAGACATTGAACATCTCCGGGTTACCGAAGATCTGCATGCCGGGCTCCATCAACTCCGCGCGCATGCCCATCGACAGCAAGCCGCCGACAATGCCGCCGATCATCGCCAGGATGAGGTACAGCGTGCCGATGTCCTTGTGGTTGGTCGAAAAGAGCCAGCGCCGAATGAACGTCGGATGCTCGTCGTGATGGGCTGCTTCGGCATGGGCGCTATGTGCCATGGCTGTCTTCCTTGTTTCTTCTCTGTCTTGTGTTGCTTCGATTGAGCGCGACCGTTACCGCTCCTTTACAAAAGCGGGTTCCTTTACTCCTGGGCCGCGGCCAGCTTGCCCGCGTCACCGAGCGAAGCGGCGGCCTTGGTCTTGGCGAGCCAATCGGCGAATTCAGCTTCCGAGACGACCCGGACCGCAATCGGCATGAAGGCGTGATTGCGCCCGCATAGCTCGGAGCACTGGCCATAGAAAATGCCCTCGCGCTCGGCCCTGAACCAAGTCGTCTGCAGACGGCCCGGCACTGCATCGAGCTTGATACCGAAGGACGGCAACGCCCAGTCGTGAATCACGTCGTTCGACTTAAGGCCAACGATGACGTTCTTGTTTACCGGCACCACGACCTCGCGGTCGACGGTGAGCAGCCGGGGCTGACCCTCCTTCAGGTCAGCCTCGGGCACCATGATCGAATCGAAGGTGATGCCGTGATCCGGATATTCGTAGGTCCAATACCATTGGCTGCCGGTGGCGGTGATGGTGAGGTCGGCCTTGGGGAAATCGTACTGGGCGAACAAGAGCCGGAAGGAGGGAATCGCTATGGCGACGAGGATCAGCACCGGCACGACGGTCCAGGCGATCTCAAGCGCGGTGTTGTGAGTGGTGCGGGAGGGATCGGGATTGCGCTTCTCGTTGAAGCGAGCCATCACATAAACAAGGAGGCCAAGGACGAAGAGCGCGATCACCGTGATGATGATGGTGACATAAGTATGGAACGAGTGGATTTGCTCCATGATCGGCGAGGCAGGCGGTTGGAAGCCCAACTGCCAAGGAGCCGGCTGGCCCTCCTTGGCATAGGCCGCCCCGCAAAAGGCAAGGATGGCCGCCGCGCCCAAGACCGTCTTGATTCGATCGAAAATCGCCATTCCTTCCACTCCTAAAGCCTGCTCCCGATCCCGTCGCTGATCTCCATCAAGGAAGGGCGGCGGAACTTTCCATTGGGCGCGGGCGAACCAAGCGTCGCCTACGCCGCTTGATCGAAGCAAGGGCGGCGCGAAAGTTCAATAGCGATAATAAAGGCGTCGCCCCCACCGTCGTTTTGCTGCTCAGGCCTCCGCGAGTATCGCGGGGCTGGAGGCTCTTTTCCGGTGTTCAAATCATAAAGGAAATCGATTGGCAACACTCATGATTCAGGGCGCTGCTGCGGCATATGCACGTTTGCCGCGCAGGCTTTTCTGGTGCGGGAAGATTTCAGGGGGGCTTTGGCGTCGAAATTTGGCCCCAATACTCGGCGAAGGCGGTTTTCTATGTTGCGCATCTCCACTTCACGATGCCTCGCCTCACAATCTAGTCTCTCCCGAGGCGATTCGCGCTTGTATGCGCGGGCGCGCCGGTTTCTTTAGCAAGCATGGCTCAGATGCTCAGGTTTACTTTTCTTGCGCCAGCCGCGCCCTTGCTCGGCATCGCGCTCATTCTGGCGCTCGGCCTGGTCAACCAGGTCGAGGCGCAAGGGGCATCGCCAGAAGCGGCGCCGGTCGCCACGGGCCCCGGCAGCGTGGTGCGCGAAACCCACGGCGCCTGGCAGGTCTCTTGCCGCACGCCGCCCGGCGCCAAGGAAGAAAAATGCGCGCTGGTGCAAAGCGTCACCGCCGAGGATCGGCCGAATGTCGGTTTGACGGTCGTGTTCTACAAGGCGATCGGCGAGGACAAGAAGCTGCTCCGCGTGGTGGTACCGCTCGGCGTGCTCTTGCCCACCGGGCTCGGGCTCAAGATCGACGGTCTCGACGTGGGCAACGCGCCGTTCCTCAAATGCGGCAAGCGCGGCTGCGTCGCCGAGGTGGTGCTGCAGGATGAGGTGATCGCCAAGATGAAGACGGGCTCGATCGCCATGTTCATCATCTTCGATACACCCGAAGCCGGCATCGGCATTCCGGTGAGCCTGCAAGGCTTCGGCGACGCCTTGGCCAACCTCAAATAGCTGCGGTTTCAGGCGAAAAAAATCGGCGGCAGAAAAGGAGAGATCTGCCGCCGACACATCCGTCTTTGGGGGACGGACCAGCGTCCCTCCGTGCAGGGTAGCGGAAGGGACGGTGACTTGTCCGCCTATATGGTTAGCGGAGGGGCGTTTTCAAGACTGACTGGAACCTCCTTCGTCCGCTCATGACCCTAAGCGGCATCGCGCCTTCGGTTAAGACTTGTCCCTGTGCGCGTTGCCGAAAAGTCACGTCGCTTTGTAATCGCAAACCGCCATGAGAACGTTCCGGAACCCCCTGCTCGGCTGCTCGTTTGAGCATAGCGACGCTAAGGGGGGGTTATTGATGCGCGACATCCGTGGCGACCTACAAGACCGAGCCTACATGGTCCAAAATCAGATCAACGCTGAACACGCTCAGTTCGAGATGCTGGTCTTGCAACTCAAAGCGGAACAGGACAGGAGGCTTGAGCCTCTGAAGGCTCAGCTTCGGGCTGTGAACAAGCTCGCGGATGTAGCGACTTGGCAGTACACCGTTCGGGCCGCGCTCACACTTTCAAACGCAGTTGCAGCAGCGGCTGAGACCTCAGCAGCAACCGTTGGAAGCTCGCACTCCGACGGTCCCCGCAGGCAGGGCGAGTAAAGAGGGTGGCGATCATGCCGCACTAAGGGAAGGACGTGGGGCCATGTTCTTCCGTTCACTGTTTTGGGAGAGGACGGTGCTTTCTCTTCTGGAGAAAGTGCAGCGGCTTCCTGCTAACGTCCAATCCGAGATCGCTAGTCGCGTAGGGGGCTACATCGACATAGCGGACGCCACAAGGGACGAGTGTTCTTTGGAACAGTTCGCCACCGCTGCTGTGAAGGAGCGCGAGAAAGTTATCGCGCAGGGGGTAAAATCCATACTGGACCAACGGTGGGCGGCACCGGCATTAGCCGAGGCTTGGTGCGTGGCGAGGCTCGGTCTCTACAATGGCAGCCTGAGCCGACATAGCGCGATGGCGGTCATCGTCGCCATCGAGGCCTTCGCACCGAAGCGGCCCGCTTATTTCACTAGAGGTCAGCGCGCTGGCCAGCTCTCTTCGTCCCACTAACAAACGGCTTCTGAGCTATCAGCTCTGCTGATGTCCGCTTATGGCACTTAGCGGAAGTTTCGCGGGACGCGGAACTAAAGCGCCTGCGTGTCGAACACTTTGTCGATGTCGCCGCGCCAGGGGCCGGAAAAGTCGGCAAGCAAGCGGTCGGCCGGCGAGCGCCCCTCCTCGATGGTCTCGA
>DASWJG010000179.1:0-1720 GCA_036397315.1 Methyloceanibacter sp.
GACTACGAGATGCAGATGGCCGGGATGAACCAGGCCCTTGCGCCGGAGATCGAGACGGTGTTTCTGGCCTCCTCGCCGGGAGCGCGGCATATCGCGGCAAGTCTCGTTCGCCAGATTGCCGCCATGGGCGGCGATGTTTCGTCTTTCGTCCCGCCAGTCGTGACCGCCGCGCTCAAGAAGAAGTTTGCCGGATAGGGTCTGGACCCTAGTGCGGTTCCTGAAAATTCCCCAAGGAGGTGTCATGAGATTTCAGGCAAGCATTTTGTTCGCCGCGGCCCTCGTGCTCGGTAGTCTCGCTGCCCACAGCCCCGTCCGCGCCGGCGATTTGTCGGATCCCGCAAGCCTGAACGAGCAGGCGCCCGCCGTCTACAAGGCCAAGTTCGATACCAGCAAGGGCACCTTCGTGATCGAGGTGCATCGCGATTGGGCGCCGAACGGCGCCGACCGCTTCTACAATCTGGTGAAGAACGGTTTCTACAACGACGCGCGCTTCTTCCGCGTGCTCGACGGCTTCATGGTGCAGTTCGGCATCAATGGCGACCCGAAGATCTCGGCGGTGTGGCAAGACGCCAATATCAAGGACGACGCCGTAAAGCAGAGCAACGCCCGCGGCACCGTCACCTTCGCAACGGCAGGACCGAATACGCGCACGACCCAGGTGTTCATCAATTTCGGCGACAACGCCGGGCTCGACGGACAGGGCTTTTCGCCCTTTGGAAAAGTCGTCTCGGGCATGGACGTTGCCGATTCGCTCTTCGGCGGGTATGGCGAGGGCTCGCCCAAGGGCCATGGCCCGAACCAAGGCATCGTGCAAAGCCTAGGCAACGCTTACCTCGGGAAGGCGTTTCCCAAGCTCGATTTCATCAAGAAGGCGACGATCGAGAAATAGGCTCGGCCCGCAACAAGGATCGCTTCCATGGCAAAACCCGAAGACACCCTCATCATCGAGACCAGCAAGGGCCGCGTGACCGTCCAGATGCGTCCCGATCTCGCCCCCAACCACGTCGCCCGCATCAAGGAGCTCGCGCGCAAAGGCTTCTACGACGGCACGGTGTTCCATCGCGTCATCGAGGGGTTCATGGCCCAGACCGGCGACCCGACCGGAACCGGCATGGGCGGCTCGGGCCAGAAACTTAAGGCTGAGTTCAACACCGAGCCGCATACGCGCGGCGCCGTGTCGATGGCGCGCGCGCAGTCGCCCGATTCCGCCGACAGCCAATTCTTCATCTGCTTCGACGATGCGAGTTTCCTCGATCGCCAATACACGGTGTGGGGACGCGTGATCGAGGGCATGGAGAATGTCGACAAGATCAATCGCGGCGAGCCGCCTGCCAATCCCGACAAGATGCTGAGCGTGCGGGTCGCCGCCGACCAGACATAAACTACGTTTGGTGCTCATGATATGAGTAATTCGTCATTGCCGGGCTTGACCCGGCAATCCATTCCAATTGCCTATCCATTTGCTGAGCGGCAACGGCATGGATGCCCGGATCAAGTCCGGGCATGACGTGCTGATATGCGCGTCGACGACTTCGACTATCATTTGCCGGAGGAGTTGATCGCGCTGCGCCCGGCGGTTCCGCGCGACGCCGCGCGATTGCTGGTGGTCGCGCCCGGAGCGGAGCCTCCCTTTGCCGACCGGACGATGCTCGACCTTCCCGGTCTGCTCCGTCCGGGCGATGCGCTCGTGTTCAACGACACCAAGGTGATCCCGGCAGAA
>DASWJG010000180.1:0-5166 GCA_036397315.1 Methyloceanibacter sp.
CCGTCAAGCGTATGGAAGCTGCGCTCGATGGTGAAGCCGTGCTCGGCGGCCGGTTCCGGCGTGATGGGAGCGCCGCTCACCGAGATGACGGCGTCGAGCGGCGTATCGCTGGAATTGGTGACGGTCAGCGGGCTCGCGGCGAGCTCGTCCTCCGTGAAGCTGCGATAGAGCGGCCCTTCCTGGCCGCCGTCATTGACCGTGAGGCTCACGCCCTGTTTGCCGAGAGCGCGCGCGGCGAGCACGAGCCAGGCATCGTCTTGCGTCGAGGTATAGGTGACCTTGTTGCGCGCCGCCTCGATCTTCTCGGTGGCGCTCACCAGGACCAATTTCGGCGCATCACCTTCGGCGGCGAGCGTGACGACGACAGCGGCGTCGCGGAGCGGCGAGCCGTAATCGGGGCGGCCGCCCTCGAATTTGGCATCCTCCGGCAGAGCGCCGAGCGCCGCATCGAACGCCTTCTCGGCCCGCACCCGGTCGCCGAGCATGGCGAGCGCGGCTCCGATCTCCGCCTTGGCCGTCGGGGTGGCCAGCGCGTTCAGCTTGACGTCGGCGATGTAGCGGACATCGCCCACCGGCGCCATGCCGTTGCGGGCGAGCACATAGAGCGCATAGGAGAGCGCGAGTCCGCCGTCGGTCGAGACATCGGGCGCCGTGCTCACATAGTTGCGCAAGCGGTCGAGCGCGAGCTTGAAGGACTCATCGGAAACGGAGAAGCCGCGCGCCCGCGCCCGGGTGAGAAAGTCCGTCACATAGGCATCGAGCCAGGCGTCGTCGCCGCCCGGCGACCACAGCCCGAAAGCGCCCTCCGAGCCTTGGCGCGCGAGCACAATCTCGATCGCCTTGGCGATGCGCTCGTCGATACCGGTATCGACCGCGAGCTGCGCATCGAGCGACAGCTCGTTGACATAGAGCAGCGGCAGCGCCCGGCTCACGATCTGCTCGGTGCAGCCGAGCGGATAGCGGTCGAGCGCGGCAAGCAATGTCGCCACGTCGAGCGCGGCCGTAGGGGTAACCGACAACGCGACCTTGCCCGTGCCTCGGACGAGGTCGGTGAACACGTCGCCGGAGACCGTGATGCTCTGACCCGGATCGAGCGGCTTCACCGTACGACGGGCGAGGATCTGCGTGGCCGGCCTCACCGCCAACGGATATTCGCGTGCCAAGGTGAAGCCCTCGGGTCCTGAGACGGTGACCGCGACAAGGCCAAGCCCTACACCCTTCGCCGCGATGGGGAGGGTCACGGCGCTGCGCTGCTTGGCGTCAAGCTGAAGCGTCTTGGCGGCACCTTCGACGCTCAAAGCTCCGTCGGCGAGGACGGCGATCTCATATCGGCCGGTCGCGCCTTCGACATTGTCGAGATCGAGGCGGAGCGTGCTCTTGTCGCCGGTAAGCAGGAAGCGCGGCAGGGTAGCCGTGACCACCACGGGATCGCGCACCACCACGTCGCCGGAGCCATGGCCAACTTTGTTCTTGCTCCAGGCCACCGCCATCACCCGCACCGTGCCGGAGAAGGCCGGAATGTCGAAGGCGACCTCGGCGGTGCCGTCGGGACCGACGCTGACGATGCCGGAATAGAAGGCAAGCGGCGGCTGGGTCGGCGGGCTTCCCTGCAATTCGCCTGCGCCGGAATCGCCGCCGGAGCGGATCTGGCCCTTGGTGCCTTGCATGCCGTCGATCAGCTGCCCGTAAAGGTCGCGGATTTCGGCCGATAGCTTGCGCTGTCCGAGATAGTAGTCGTCGGGCGCCGGCACCTTGTAATTGGTGAGGTTGAGAATGCCGACATCGACGGCGGAAACGACGATGCGCGCCTCCTCGCCTGCGCCGAGCCCTGCGAGCTTGACCGGAACGCGAAGCGTGGTCTCAGGCCGGATGAGGTCCGGCAGGTCGAGCCCAACGCCAATCGTGTGCGCGGCCTTGTCCACGCTGAACCACTGCACCCCGATGGCGCGACCCGGCATGCGCTTCTCGGCCTGATCGAGCGGACGCCTGAGCGTGGCGAGCACGTAAGCGCCGGTGCCCCAGTCATCGCCCACGGTTAAGGGGAGCTTGACGAGGCCAGGCTCGACATCGGTGGTGGTTTGCGTAATCAGCCGGTCGCCGATCACGCTCAGCGTCACTTTGCCCGCGCTCCGCGCGGTGACGGCGACCGTCATGGTGTCGCCGGACTGGTATTCGCGCTTGTCCAGAGCGATCTCGAGCAGGTCCGGCGTGTCGGCCGAGGCTTCCGCGTACCAGCCGGAATCGAAGGTGATCGTGGTCTCGGGCCCTTGCGGTTCGGCGCTCGCCACTTCGAGCCGGTAACGGCCCCAGGTGACGGGGACGGAAATCTTGCCCGGCTTGTCGCCCGCCACGTCGATCGTGCCGTCGGTGATGCGTCGCGTCACCTTGATCGGCTCGTAACTCCAATAGCCACCGCTGCGGTACCACTGATATTTGGACTCGACACTGAGCAGCTGCCATTTGAGTCCCGTGGCGGCCATTTGCCTGCCGTCGGGCGCGACCATGACGACGTCGAAATTTGCAATGTCGTTGTCGCCGAGCGATTTACCGGTAAAGAGCGGCTTCACCCCGATCATCGGAGCCGACGGCACGATGGGAAGCGTGAGCTTCCGCTCGATGGCCCTGCCGCCGGGCTCGGCGAGACGCACCACGACATTGGCCTCGAGCGGCTTGGTCGAGGCCGGCACCTTGTCGAGAGTGACCGAGAATTCCGCCTTACCGGCCGCGTCGGTCAGAGGCAGATCGACGAGCGGGATGCTCTCGGTCGAAGGCTCCTCCTCGTCACTCGCGTCGTCGAGGCCGAAGGAATAGCCCGGGAAGCCCGGCCGCTCGGCGGCCTTGGCGATATTCACCTCGCCTTCGATGCTGAGGCCTGCTGCCGGCGCGCCATAGAGGAAGCGGCCGTCGAGCAGGACTTCGGCAGGGGCATTTGGCGAGATGAGGGTGGCCTTGGTGGTGAGGTCGAACTCCAACCGATCCGGCACGTAGTCTTCGACCAGGAAGGTCGCTGCCCCGATCGAGGCTCCTTTCGGGTCGGAATAGACGGCGACGCGCCAGGTTCCGGTCGGCGCCGAGGAGATGATCGGCACGTCGAGCGAGTGGCCGCCAATCCCCTGATCCGGCACGACGGTGCGGCGATACTCCACCCCATCGGGGCGCTCGACCACCATCGTCAAATCCACGCCGGGAACGGCGATACCGGCAGCGTCGCGCAGGAGCGTCGTCACATACACGGTCTCACCGGTGCGGTAGACGCCGCGCTCGGTGAACACGAAGGCATCTAAACCTTGCGGCACGTCGCGTCCGGCCACGCCCCGGTCGGTCAGATCGAAGGCCGACTGCTTCAAATTGAGGAACGCGTAATCGCCGCCGTCGCCTGAGGCGATGATCAGCGCCGGCGACAGCCCGCCTTCGCCGCGCGCGAGCCCAGGCTCGAAAGCAACGGCGCCGCTGGCGTCGGTCTGCTTGACTGCAAGCACCTCGTTGTTGCGCGCGAGCAAGCGGATTTCGACGCCCTCGAGCGGCGCCGTGGTCGCGAGCGAATTGACATAGGCATGGATACCGTCGGTGCCGAAATAGGCGGTAAGCCCGAGATCCGAGACGATGAACCACTGAGTGGTGCGCTCGCCATAGTCGTTGCCGGCGACGTTGCCGGGTTGCGCCGCGAGCAGATAGATGCCGGGCCGCATGGCGGGAACCGCTTCCATGATGGGAAAGGCGGTGGTGAACTCTTGGTTGAGCTCCTTCTCCATCTTGAGCTCGCCGGTCCACACCTTCTCGCCCTTCTGATCGGCGATCTCGTCGAGGCCATAGTTATAGAGATTTCGCTGGAACTCCCAGCTGAGCACGTTGTCGATGAGATTTCTGTCGCCGATCCGGTAAATGGTCACCTTGACCTTGTCGGTGTTGACGGTGATGAGCGGGATGCCCTGCTGGCCCGTCCGCGGCAGCACATAGGCTTTCCCTGCGAGCCGCACCGACGGACTCCGGTCGCGCACATAGATGTTGAATTCCGCATCCTTGAGCAGGGCCTCATCGACCGTCGAGGGCAGGCCGGCGCGGAGCGTGATAGCGTAGGTCTCGCCATGCTTCAGCCCCTCGACGCAGATTTGCTGTTCGTCGACCGAGAGCGCCGGCTTGTCCTGGCCCGCGACCGCGACATAAGGCGAGAAGTCGGTGCGCTTGGGCAGGAGCTCGCTGAACTGGAAGCAGGCACGTGGGCTTGCGGCGTCCGAGTCCACGCTGAAATTCGAGACGCGGAAGCCGTATTTCTCGCGCAGTGCGTTGTATTGGGCGAGCAGGTCAGGCGTCTCGTTGAGGGTGAGCGCAAGTTTCAGCGCATTCAGCGCCTGGCGCCATTCCTCCCGCTTGCCGAAGGCAGTGGCGAGCGTGACGAGGGAAGCCGCCTCGTCCTCCGGCGTGGTTGCCCGCCGATAGGCAATATAGGAAGCGGTGCGCGCCCGCTCGATGCGTGTCGAGCCATCGTCTTCGTCGGTCGCAGGGATCAAGAGCCAGATGTCGGCCAATCGGCGCCAGGATTTGGCATCCTTGGGCGCGACCGTCACGATCTGCACATAGATATTGGCGGCGCCTTCGAGGTCTTGGCTCTTGAGCAGCGCCTCGGCCTCCTGCTTCAACTTGGCAAGCGGCTTGGCGACGGTGCCCGCCTCCTCCTTGAGGTCGGCCTCGAGCGTGATCGCAGCGTCGTCGAGAGCGTCGTCGTGGAAATTCTTCTGGGCGGCGGGGGAAGGGGTGGTGACGAAAACGAACAGCGCGGCGAAAAGGCCGGCGCGGAACCAACTGGGCATCGATGTCCTCCAGGGACCCGTCCTCGGCAAGACGGGCATCCCTATCGTAGTCTAGCCTTGTGATGGAAACCAGAGGGACACGGCGCCTGACCCTAGTGAGCCTGAAATTTAATCTGCCAGCGCCCCCAGCGGGGGCCAGCCGTAAAGTTCGGCGGCGCGGCGGATCAAGGCTTCGGCCAGGATCGAGCCGTTGTCGGAGTTGGTCATCACCACCATGCCCTGGCCTTCGGCGGGAAGCAGGATCAGATAGGCCTGATAGCCGACATTCTGGCCCCGTTTCATCAGGACCAGCGTGCCGTCTGCCTCGCCCGCGGTGGCGCCGAGCCCATACGGGCCGCCATTTTGCGGGGTCAGCATC
>DASWJG010000181.1:0-7834 GCA_036397315.1 Methyloceanibacter sp.
CGGCCGCACCACCGTCCAGCGCTACTACCTCGCGCCAAGCTATGCATCGGCCGAGCCGGGCGAGGCCGAGGCTCTCGACCTGTTGATGCGGGTTGCCGCCACCGGGTCGATCAGCAAGATTTACAAGCAGATGGTGATCGCGGACCGCAACGCGGCCAATGCCGGCGGCTGGTACTCGGATTCAGGCCTCGATTCCGGCAGGCTCGGCTTCTACGCCATTGCCGCCGAGGACGTCTCCGCCGACGAGCTCGAGCAAGGCATCGACCGCGCGGTCGAGGATCTGCGCCAGAATGGCGTGACCCAGGAGGAACTCGACCGCGCACGCGCCTCCCATCTCGCCGAGTTTATCTATACCTCCGACAGCCAATCGCGCATGGCGCGCCATTATGGCTGGCGGCTCGCCACCGGCATGACCGTCGCGGACGTCGAGCAATGGCCCGACCGGCTGAAGCGCGTGACCGTCGATGATTTGCGCGAGGCGGCGCGAAAATATCTAGTCGACAAGAATTCGGTCACCGGCTATCTGCTGCCCACCCCCGCATACACCAGCAGCATTGGTGAAAAGCCGGTCCATGCGCCAGCTAAAGGCAAGTCGTAATCCTCATGGCGCTTCCCATCCGGGTTCCGCCCCTCCTGTTGCGGCATGGTGCAGGGCTGGCGGTCGCGGCGCTCATCGCTTCGGCCGCGCAGGCGGCTGAGGTTGCCACCATGAAGATAGAGCGCGTCACGAGCCCGGGCGGCATCGAGGCTTGGCTGGTGGAGAGCCACGACAATCCCCTTATCGCCATGCGCTTTGCCTTCCGCGGCGGCGCCACCCAGGACCCTCAGGGCAGGGAAGGCCTTGCTTACTTCATCTCGGCCATGATGGACGAGGGCGCCGGCCCGCTCGATGCTGTCGCCTTCCAGGAGCGCGCCCAGGCGCTCGCCATGCGCATGGATTTCGACGCTAGCCGCGACGTGATGCTCGGCAATGTCCAGACGCTCTCGGCCAACAAGGACGAGGTGTTCGATCTCGTGCGGCTGGCGCTCACCAAGCCCCGCTTCGACGAGGACGCTGCCGAGCGCGTGCGCGCCCAGATTTTGGCGGGACTGAAGTTCGACGAGAACGATCCCGGGACGGTGGCCTCGCTCGCCTGGGACCGTCTTGCCTTTCAGGACCATCCGTACGGGCGCCCGATCAAGGGCAGCATGACCACCATCGCCGCCATCTCGCGCGACGACCTCAAGGGCTATGCCGACCGCGTCTTCGCCCGCGATAAGCTGGTGATCTCGGTGGTCGGCGACATCGACGCCGAGACCCTCGGCAAAGCGCTCGATCATGTGTTCGGCGACCTGCCCCCTCATTCTGCGCTGTCGCCGGTGGCCGACGCCAATCCGCCGCTTGGCCCCACCCGCGAGATCATCGAGATGGACGTGCCGCAATCGGTGGCGCAGTTCGGCCATCGCGGCATCGCGCGCAAGGACGACGATTTCATCGCGGCATACGTGCTCAATTACATCATCGGCGGCGGCGGTTTTTCCTCGCGGTTGATGGAGGAAGTTCGCGAGAAGCGCGGGCTCGCCTATTCGGTGCACTCCAACATCTTTCCCTACCAGCACGGCGCCGTGTTCGTCGGCAATGTGGCGACCAAGAACGAAGCGGTCGGCCAGTCGCTCGAGGTGATCGAAAGCGAGCTGAGGAGATTGGCCGAGCAAGGTCCCACCGCAGACGAGCTCGACAGCGCCAAGAGCTATCTGACCGGCGCCTATGCGCTGAGATTCGAATCGTCGGCGGGCATCGCCAACCAGCTCCTGTGGCTCCAAATCGAGGATCTCGGCATTGATTACGTGCACCGGCGGAATGAGCTGGTGGAAGCGGTGACGTTGGACGACATTAGGCGCGTGGCCAAACGCCTGATCGAGGCCGACCGCCTCATCACGACCATCGTCGGCAAGCCGGTGGCGGCGAAGTCTAAGGCAGCCCCGGGCTAGGGCGCTTAGCGCCTGACATTGAAAGAGGCGAGGGCCTATGAAGCTGTCGCAATCCGTGGAAGGTTGCCTTGAGTCCGGCATCGGCAGCTTAGGCCTCCCGCAGGCCTCTCTTGCAGCAAATCTCGCCAAGCTTGAGCCCAAGCTCGCCGCTTTGCGCGAGGCCTATGCCAAATCCACGCTTCCCTTGTTGCGTGTGCCGGAGTGGCGCGACGACATCGCTCCTGCCCGAGAGGCGTTGAAGCGTCTCACCCATGGCGCCCGCACGCTTGTCTTTTTCGGCACCGGAGGGTCGAGCCTCGGCGGCCAGACCTTGGCGCAACTCGGCGGTTGGGGCATTCCCGGCGACGACAAGCATGGCAGCGAGGCGCGTCCGCGCACGCGCTTCTACGACAATCTCGATGCCCGTACGCTCGACCTTGCCCTTTCCGGCCTCGACCTCAAGAGCACGCGCTTCGTCGTGATCTCGAAGTCGGGCGGCACGCCCGAGACGCTGGTGCAAGTTCTCGCCGCCATCGACGCCGTGCGGAAGGCAGGGCTTGCCGACCGAATCCCGGAGCTGTTCCTCGCCGTGACCGAGCCCAAGGCGGCGGGGGCCAAGAACGGTCTCCGCGCGCTGTGCGAGAGCTTCTCCATCCCTACGCTCGACCACGATCCCAGTATCGGCGGACGATTCTCAGGTCTGACCAATGTTGGGCTCCTGCCTGCGCTCGCCCGCGGCCTCGATGTCGCGGCATTGCGCGAGGGCGCTCGCTCCGTCATCGATGCCATGCTCAAAGCTGGGAGCGCGGGCGACTTCGCGCCTGCCATCGGCGCAGCCGTCGCCATTGGCCTCGCCAAGGAGCGCGGCGTCCGCGCTTGCGTGATGCTTCCCTATTCCGACCGCCTCTCGCGCTTCGCCACCTGGTACGCGCAGCTTTGGGGCGAGAGCCTCGGCAAGAACGGCGAGGGGACGACGCCCGTCGCGGCCCTTGGCCCGGTTGACCAGCACAGCCAGCTCCAGCTTTATCTTGACGGCGCGCCGCAGCATTTCATCACCGTGATCCGCGAGGCTTGCGCCGGCCGCGGCCCCCGCGTGGCGCCCGACCTCGCCAAGCTCGCGGGAGCCGACTATCTTGCCGGCCATGCCGCCGGCGACCTCGTTGCGGCGCAGCAGCGCGCCATCCCAGAGGCGCTCATGGCTCAAGGCCGGCCGGTGCGCACCATCGACCTCGACGTGCTCGATGAGCGCGCTCTAGGCGCCCTGATGATGCATTTCATGTTGGAAACCATCCTTGCGGCGCATCTTTTGGGCGTCGACCCATTCGACCAGCCGGCGGTAGAATCGGGTAAAATGCTGACCCGCCGGTATCTCGCCGGCGAGCAAGCCGAGGCATCAGATGGCCATCCGTCAGCTGCCGCCGAACCTCGTCAACCGCATCGCCGCGGGTGAGGTCGTCGAGCGGCCTGCCAGCGTCGCCAAGGAGCTTATCGAGAACGCGATCGACGCCGGCGCGCGCCGCATCGATATCGCCACGGCGGGCGGCGGCTTGCGGCTCATTCGCGTCAGCGACGACGGCTCCGGCATGGGGGCAGACGATCTCGCCCTTGCCGTGGAGCGCCATGCCACCTCGAAACTCGCCAATGACGATCTGTCTGCCATCATGACGCTCGGCTTCCGTGGCGAGGCGCTCCCGTCGATCGGCGCCGTCGCCAGACTCTCCATCCAGAGCCGCGCTGAGGGCGCAGGCGAGGCCCACGAGATTGCGGTCGATGGCGGCCGCAAGTCGAAGCTCAAACCCGCTGCCCTGGGCTCGGGCACGCGGGTCGAGGTGCGCGACCTGTTCTACGCGACCCCTGCGCGGCTGAAATTCATGAAGTCGGAACGCGCCGAGGCCGCCGCCATCGCCGACATGGTAAAGCGCCTCGCGCTGGCCAGGCCCGAGATCGCCTTCAGCCTCACTACCGATGAGCGTACCGCCTTCCACCTCGACGCCTGCCCACCGGGGCTGATCGACCATGGGCTCGCCCGGCTTGGGCGCATCCTCGGGCCGGACTTCGTCAAGGATGCGCTTCCCGTGCGCGCCCGTCGCGACAACATTGGGCTCGAGGGCTTTGCCGGCTTGCCGACCTTGCACCGGCCGAACAGCCTCCAGCTCTATCTCGTCGTCAATGGGCGCCCCGTGCGCGACAAGCTACTCGCAGGAACGGTGCGCGCAGCCTACGGCGATCTCGTGCCGCAAGGGCGCTATCCTATGCTCGCGCTGTTCTTGACGGTGCCGCCTGACGAGGTGGACGTGAACGTCCATCCCGCCAAGACAGAGCTCAGATTCCGCGACCCCAATGCCGTGCGCTCCATCATCATCGGCGCGCTCAGAGAGGCGCTCGGCGCCGCGGGTCACCGCGCCACGTCCTCTCTATCGCAGGCGGCGCTCGGGCGCTTGGCACCGCCTTCCGGCCGGCGACCGCCGCCAGAGACCTTCGACCCGCAGTCCTTCGGCTTCGCCGAGCGCGCCCAGGCGCCGCTCGGACCGCTCGCCGAGCCTAGCGCCGATACGCGCGGGAGCAGCGCCGAAGACGATGTTCTCGGGACCCTCTATCCACTCGGCGCGGCGCGAGCGCAAATCAACGACACCTTCATCATCGCCGAGACCGAGGACGCGCTGGTCATCGTCGATCAGCACGCGGCACATGAGCGGCTCGTCTATGAGCGCCTGAAGCGCGCTTTTGCCAATGGCGGCATCTCCCGCCAACTTCTCCTCATTCCCGAGGTGGTCGAGCTTGACGCCGACGCCGCAGCGAGGCTCTGCGCTGCCGCGGGCGAGCTTGAGCGCCTAGGTCTCGTGGTCGAGCCGTTCGGCCCCGCGTCCGTGCTGGTGCGCGAGGTGCCGTCGCTGCTCGGGACCTGCGACGTCAAGCGACTGCTCGCCGATCTCGCCGCCGAGCTGGCCGAGGCGGAGGACGGCGAGGAGACCCGCCTCCTCGCTGAGCGGCTGGACCATGTCCTGTCCACCATGGCCTGCCACGGCAGCGTGCGGGCAGGGCGGCGGCTTAACCCTGAGGAGATGAACGCGCTGCTGCGTGACATGGAGCGGACGCCGTTCACCGGCCAGTGCAACCACGGCCGCCCCACCTATATTGAGCTCAAGCTCGCCGATATCGAGAAGCTGTTCTCCCGCCGCTAATCCACCAGCGCCGTCACGCGAATGCGCCCGCCCGGCGAAGCATCAACCTTCTCGCTGCCGAGATACTCGGTGACGCAAGCCGCTAGCGCGGCAATCGCTTCCTTTGTGCCGGTCAATTTGAAGCTGATCTTGGCCTCCTCGGCGACGATGGTCAGCACCTTGCCCTCGCGCAGCGCATCGAGCACGGGACCTGAGTTCTCGAGTGGGATGACGATGCCGTGGAGGTCGATCACCTTGGCGATGGCCGGGATCGGGTCTCTCTGATCGATCAAGAGCACCACCGCTTCCGTCGTCCCCACCTTGAACTTGCGCGTCTCGTCGGCCAGCACGAGCCCCCAATCGTAATTCTTGCTGATGACGAAGCCGATCAGGACCCCGCTCTCCGCTTGCGCGGTCATGGTGCAATCGGAGAACTTGCCGTCCCCGTCGTAATTGGCGTCGCCCTGCCACACCCCGGAGATGAAGGCGGCGTTCTCCGCCTGGAATGCCAATAGCGCCGCCACGAGCAACGGGACGAAGAGCGGCGCTCTCAAGGTCATGGCGGTCCTGGACGGCACGTTTGGGCTATTTAAGCATAGCCGAACCTTCGCCGGGTTAAGGACGAAAATCCCTTCAAGGTCCTGCCCTTGCGATGGCGATCCCGGTATTGCCGTAGCGCCGCCGGTCGATCTCCGCAAAAGGAGCGGGCCAGGCGATCTTCACATCCGCGCGCTCCTCGAGGACTGCGATCGCCCCGTCACCGGCCCAACCGCCTTCAACTGCGGCCGCAAGCGCGCGTTCTCCCAGTTCTTTGCCGTAAGGCGGGTCGCAGAAGATGAGATCGAAAGGCTGGAGCGCGCCCGCCGCGCCGAGCTTGGTCGCATCGCGCCGCCAGATCTTGGTGACGCCGGTCAAGCCCAACGCCTCCACATTGCGGCGGATGGCCGCGCGCGCCTGGGCGCTCTCCTCGATGAAGACACAGAAGCGGGCGCCGCGCGACAGCGCCTCGAGCCCGAGCGCGCCGGAGCCGGCGAAGAGATCGAGCACGCGGGCGCCTTCGAACTCGACATGGGGGGCGCCGTGCTCCAGCACATTGAACAGGGCCTGGCGCACGCGGTCAGAGGTCGGGCGCGTGGCGAGCCCCTTGGGCGCCTCGATCTGGGTCCCTCTGAATTTGCCGGCTACGATGCGCATGAGCCGGCTCTCATCGGCGGCGCCCCCGGCGCTCTTTGGCGGCATCGAACAAGCCGAACTCCTCGGCAAGCTTCGCTCCGAGCTGATCGGCGAGCACACGCCGCTTCACCTCATCGACCGCGCCTTCGGGAAGATCGCCGAGCGCGAACGGCCCGAACGAAACGCGGATGAGCCGGTTCACGGTCAGTCCGAGATGCTCGGCGAGTTGCTTCACCTCGCGGTTCTTGCCTTCGCGCAAGGAGATCGTGAGCCAGAGATTCGACCCCTGCTCGCGGTCGATGCGCGCCTCGACCGGCCCGTAATGAACGCCATCGATGGTGACGCCTCGGCGCAAGCGGTCGAGCGCCTCTTGAGCGACGCGGCCATGCGCCCGCACGCGGTATCGCCTGAGCCACCCGGTGCTCGGAAGCTCGAGATGTCGCGCCAGTTCCCCATCGGTGGTCAGTAGGAGCAGGCCTTCGGTGTTGATGTCGAGCCGCCCCACCGAGACGACGCGCGGCAGGCCAGGCGGCAGAGACTCGAACACCGTCTTCCGCCCCTGCGGGTCCTTATGGCTGGTGACCAGGCCGCGCCGCTTGTGATAGCGCCACAGCCGCACGCTTTGCGCCTCCGGCAGAGGCTTGCCGTCCACCGTGATCTTGTCGCTGGGCTTGACCACATGCGCCGGCGTCGCGAGCACCTTGCCGTTAACGGCGACGCGACCGGCCGCGATCCACGCCTCGGCGTCGCGGCGTGAGCAGAGGCCGGCATGGGCGATGGCCTTGGCGATGCGCATGGACTCGGCCTTGGCCGCAGGCGCTTTATCCTTCCCCGTCCGTGGGGCTTGACCGTGCCCGCGCTTGACCCCCACTTTGCCGCCCATGAAGCCGAAGCTTGCAGATGACGGGGTGAGAGGCAAGGCCGGCCCGCCCATGGATCTCGCGCTCGCCGAGGCGGAGGAAGCGCGCGACCTAGGCGAAGTGCCGATCGGCGCGGTCGTGGTGAGCGCCGATGGCGAGGTGCTGGCACGCGCCGGCAACCGCACGCTCCTCATGCGCGATCCGACCGCCCATGCCGAGCTTCTGGCGATCCGCGCTGCGTGCGCCAAACTTGGCAGCGAGCGGCTCACCGGTTGCGATCTCTATGTGACGCTCGAGCCGTGTGCCATGTGCGCGGCGGCCATCTCTTTTGCCCGCATCCGCCGCCTCTATTTCGGCGCGGCCGATCCCAAGGGCGGCGCGGTCGAGCACGGCCCGCGTTTTTTCTCGCAAGTGACCTGTCATCACGCGCCGGAAGTGATCGGGGGCTTAAGCGAATCCAAATCCGCAAGCCTGCTCAGGGAATTTTTCGCTAAGCGGCGCTGAGCTGCGTCATCCCGCCTCAATCCGCGCGCTTTGGCCCCCAGCCGGGACGCGGGCCATAGGGATACATGCCCGGAGGCCACTGGATGTCTTGCGGGTAGAGGCTTCGCTGCAATGCCTGGGTCCCGTAATCGCCCTTCGCGTAAGGCACGAAGCCGAAATAGAAGCTGTAACCGCCCGGGCGCCCGG
>DASWJG010000182.1:0-1927 GCA_036397315.1 Methyloceanibacter sp.
GTCAACACGCTCACCCGCAAGGGCAAGACCAAGCACTTCAAGGGCATCAAGGGCCGGCAGCAGGACGTGAAGAAAGCGATCGTCAAGCTCGCCGAAGGCGACAAGATCGACGTGACGACGAGGATCTGACGAGGCCATGGCACTCAAGACCTTCAACCCCACGACACCGAGCCAGCGGCAGCTCGTGCTCGTCGACCGCAGCCATCTGTGGAAGGGCAAGCCGGTCAAGGCGCTCACCGAGGGACTGTCCAAGTCCGGCGGCCGCAACAATCTCGGCCGCGTGTCGATGTGGCATCGGGGCGGCGGGCACAAGCGCACCTATCGCAAGGTGGACTTCAAGCGCGGCAAGCTCGGCGTGCCGGCGACGGTCGAGCGGCTCGAATACGATCCCAACCGCACCGCCTTCATCGCGCTCATCAAATATGAGGATGGCGAGCTCGCTTACATCCTGGCGCCGCAGCGGCTCGCGCCCGGCGACACCGTCATTTCCGATACGAAGGCCGACGTGAAGCCCGGCAACGCCATGCCGCTGGCCAACATGCCGATCGGCACCATCGTCCACAATGTCGAGATGAAGCAAGGCAAAGGCGGCCAGATCGCCCGCGCGGCAGGGACCTATGTGCAGCTGGTCGGCCGCGATGCGGGCTACGCGATTTTGAGACTGAATTCCGGCGAAACGCGCATGGTGCCGGCCGAGTGCATGGCGACCGTTGGGGCCGTCTCCAATCCCGACAATTCCAATATCAATTTCGGCAAGGCCGGACGCATGCGCTGGAAGGGGCGGAAGCCCGTCGTGCGCGGCGTGGCGATGAACCCGATCGATCATCCGCATGGCGGCGGCGAGGGCCGCACCTCGGGCGGCCGGCACCCGGTGACGCCGTGGGGCAAGTCGACCAAGGGCAAGAAAACGCGCTCCAACAAGGCAAGCGACAAGTTCATCCTGCGCAGCCGTCACCAGAAGAAGAAGGGATAGTTCACGTGGGACGCTCGATCTGGAAAGGCCCGTTCGTCGACGGCTACATGCTCAAGAAGGCCGAGAAGGCGCGCGGCAGCGCGTCAAACGCCGTGATCAAGATCTGGTCGCGCCGCTCGACCATCCTGCCGCAATTCGTCGGGCTCACCTTCGGAGTGCATAACGGCCAGAAGCACATCCCGGTGCTCGTCACCGAGGACATGATCGGCCACAAGTTTGGAGAGTTTGCGCCGACGCGGACCTTCTACGGCCATGCCGCGGACCGCAAGGCGAAGAGAGTGAAGGCAGCGTAATGGGCAAGCCGCAGCGCGAACGGACGCTCAAAGAGAACGAGGCGAGGGCGGTCACGCGGCAGATGCGCGTGAGCCCGCAGAAGCTCAACCTTCTTGCCCAGCTGATCCGGGGAAATAAGGTCGACCGCGCGCTTGCCGATCTCACCTTCTCGCGCAAGCGCATCGCCAAGGATGTGAAGAAGACGCTCGAATCGGCCATCGCCAACGCCGAGAACAATCATGACCTCGACGTCGACGCACTGGTCGTGGCCGAGGCCTATGTCGGCAAGAACCTAGTATTGAAGCGGGTCCGCGCCCGCGCCCGTGGCCGCGCCGGCCGCATTGAGAAACCGTTCGCGCAGATCACCGTCATCCTGCGCCAAGTCGAGGAGCCCGCTTAATGGGACAGAAGGTCAACCCGATCGGGCTTAGGCTCGGCATCAACCGCACCTGGGATTCGCGCTGGTTCGCCTCGCGCGGCGAGTATGCGCGCCTCTTGCACGAAGACCTGAGGATGCGCGAGCACATTCTCACCTCGCGCAAGCAGGCCGGCATCTCCAAGGTGGTCATCGAGCGCCCGCACAAGAAATGCCGCGTGACGGTGCATACCGCGCGGCCGGGCATTCTCATCGGCAAGAAGGGCGCCGATATCGAGAAGCTGAGGCGCGAGCTCGCGAGCATG
>DASWJG010000183.1:0-29605 GCA_036397315.1 Methyloceanibacter sp.
GCGGCCGGCGAACAAGTCTCCCCAGGCGGGAGGATCTTCGGCATGATCGAGCCAGCGCCACAACAGCAGCGACGATAGCGTAACCAGAAAGAGGGACTGCGCGTAGGAGCGGGCCTCGAGGCCAAAGAAGGTCGCGGTGTAGGAAAAAGCAAAGAGAAGCGCCGACGCGATGGCGACGCGGCGCCCGAACAGCCTGAGCGCCAGCAGATAGAGGCAGAGCGTGGCGCCCGTGATGTAGAGGTTGGAGAGCGTCCGGGTCGTGACTTCCTCGGTCCCGAATATCTGTATCCAGTAGTACAGGATGGCGTGGTAGAGAGGCGGGTGCGCCGAGTGAGCGGCCAGGCTCTTCAGCGCCGAGACAAGCGTGGCGTGGTTCGAGCCATAGATCGCGACGGAGAGCAGCTCGTCGTACCAGTAGGACTTCCAGTTCGCGAGAAAGAGGCGCGCGACAAATGAGAAGAACAGGATGAGGCAAGGGATCTGATGCTGCGCCAGCCAGCGCACCCAACGTGTAGCGCGTGCCAGCATGCCGGCGGCGGCGCGCCGCACTGGATTCCCCGATGGCAAGGCGAATACTCCCGGACTGCCCGCCCGCAGTCATAACACCCAATCACGCATGCGGATATTATCGAGGCGCAAGGCTTGGCTGTGGCTAGCGGCGGCGATCGTCATTGCCGGCGCCGTGGCAGCGGGCCCGTTTGCCTACCGCACGGCCCTGGTCGGCTCCGGCTACAGTGCCGAGATTCTCTGTGGGGGCGTGTTGGTCTCCGGCCGCGACGAGGCTGCCGTCAGAGCCGAGGATCTGACCGGCCCCGGCTACGAGCTGCTCCGATTTTTCCGTCGGAAGGTCGAGCCGGACAACAGGCGCGTGACCGCCTCCTTTCATGGCTGGGCCACGCAGACGGCCGTCTTCCGCGACGGCCTCGGCTGCACGCTCATCGACGGCAGGAGAGAAGACGACTTGCGCGCCGAGGCCGCGGGTCTTTCTTACACGCCGCCGCCTTCCAATTCCGAGACGCTTTGGCCCGAAGGCGAGCGCATCGATACGCCGGCGCAGGATGTCGACCTGCCCGCACTTAACGCGGGCATCGAGGCGGCGTTCGCCGAACCCGACCCCGCTTATCCCCGCAACACGCGGGCGCTGGTCGTGGTGCATCGCGGGCGCATGATCGCCGAGCGCTATGCGCCGGGCTTCGACGCAAGGATGCCGCTGATCGGCTGGTCCATGACCAAGGCCGCGCTCAACGCCCTCGTCGGACTAAGGGTCAAGGACGGCAAACTCGCACCCGCCGATAAGGCGTTGCTGCCGGAATGGCGCGGTGAGGGCGACAAGCGCCGCGGCATCTCGCTCGACGACCTGCTGCGCATGTCGAGCGGCCTCGCCTTCGACGAGAGCTATGATGATCCACTCGCGGACGTGACGCAGATGCTGTTCGTTGCTGGGGACAAGGCCAGGTTCGCTGCCGCGAAGCCGCTGCTTCATCCTCCCGGCACAAACTGGCACTATTCGAGCGGCACCTCGGTGATCATCGCCCGCATCTTGCGCGCGAGCTTCACGGCGGAGCGCGACTATCTGCGCTACCCGAGCGAGCGTCTGTTCGCGCCGCTCGGCATGAGGAGCGCGGTGATCGAGCCGGACGCTGCCGGAACCTTGGTGGCATCATCGCTGATGTACGCCTCTGCGCGCGATTTCGCGCGGCTTGGGCTCCTCTTCCTTCAGGACGGCGTGTTGCAGGGGGAGCGTCTGCTGCCGGAAGGATGGATCGCCTACAGTTTGATGCCCACAAAGAACGCGCCGGATGGGAGCTACGGCGCGCATATGTGGTTGAAGCTGCCGGAGTCCGACGGGTTTGGTGAGCCGCCGATGCCGGAAGACGCCTATTATTTCCTCGGCCACGAGGAGCAGATCGTGGCCATCGTGCCTTCGCGCGATCTCGTCATCGTGCGGCTTGGCCTCACCCAGAAAGGCGGCGACTGGGACCACGCGCGAGACCTCGCGCCCATCGTTGCGGCCTTTCCAGCAAAAGAGCGCTGAACCGCAAGCGGCCTACTTGAACAGCTTCAGCGATTCTTCGGCGAGCACGCCGCCGGTGAGCGCGATCTCGGCAAACGGCGTCTTGGCGGCGATCTCGGCGTCGGTGACCATGATCTGGCCGATCTTGGTGGCGAGCTCTGCGATCGAGGCGCCAAAGACGACGCGGGCGATGCCGCACCAGACGATCGCGCCCATGCACATCGGGCACGATTCGCCGGAGGTGTAGAGCGTCGTTCCCTTGAGCTTTTCGGGGCCGTACTCGGCGAGGAATCGCCGGATCGCCACCATCTCGCCATGCGCCGTCGGGTCACGCTCCTGCTTGCCGAGATTGCAGCCGCGGGCGAGCACCTCACCGTTCCGCACGATCACCGCTCCGAAGGGGTAATCGCCACGGGCCGCCTCTTCGAGGGCGATGCGCATGAAGGCTTCGTCTTCTTTCGTCGCAGGCGCTTCGAGACCTCTGCCGAAGGCCGGCGTTGCGATCGGGAGCGCAACGGCGCCAAGCGCGCCTGCAATCACATGGCGACGGCTTAACCCGGCAGAACATTCTTTCAAGCCTTCTTGCATTGTGCTGGCCTCCAACAGTTTCGACCGACTGATCCCCGCGTCGCTCGCTCGCCGGAACGTGATGAGGGTTCCGGCATTGCCTGCTGCTACAGTCGCGCCCTTCCCTTACCGTCCAATGAAAGTGATCCCAGCCATGTCGTTCGGAATGTATCAGGCCTCGGTTCCGGCCTTTCTCCAAATGCTGAAAAATCTCACCGCTATCCTGGACAAGGCCGAGGCCTATGCCGCCGAGCGCAAGATCGAGCCCGAGGTATTGTTGAACTGGCGGCTCGCCGCCGACATGTTTCCCTTGACGCGGCAGATTCAAATCGCGGCCGATTTCGCCAAGGGAACCACGGCGCGGCTCGCCGGCAAAGAGGTGCCGAAATATGCCGACGAGGAGAAGAGCTTCGCCGAACTCAAGGCCCGCATCGCCAAGACGGTGAAGTTCGTCGAAGGCTTGGCGCCCAAGGACTTCGACGGCTCGGAGGGGCGCGACATCTCACTGACCGTCGGCGGCCAGGAGTTGCACTTCCAGGGCGAGCCCTATCTCGTGCATTTCGCGCTGCCCAATTTCTATTTCCACGCTACGACCGCTTACGACATCCTGCGCCGCTGTGGGGTCGAGATCGGCAAGCGCGACTTCATCGGCACGATCTGACGGCAGCCGGGAATAGAACCTTCAGGTCGCGGTGCCGGCGCTGCTTGGCCCGCGAAACAGAAAGGTCATCAGCAGACCGGCGACAAAGCCGCCGATATGGGCCATGTAAGCGATGCCGCCGACATTGGCGCTCTCGTCTGTATAGGCGATCGTCCCGACACCGCTCACTAGCTGCAAGGCGATCCAAGCCCCGAGCACGATGACGGCCGGCATGGCGACGATTTGCCGGCCGAGCAGCACGTTCACCCGCGCCTGCGGAAACATGAGGATATAGGCGCCGAGCACGCCGGCGATCGCGCCCGAGGCGCCAACGTTGGGGACGCCAGATTCGGGCGCGACGGCATATTGGGCGAACGTCGCGGCGATGCCTGTCAGCAAGTAGAAGATCAGAAATTTGATATGGCCGAAGCGATCTTCGACATTGTCCCCGAAGATCCACAGAAACAGCATATTGCCGAATAGGTGCAACCAGCCGCCATGCATGAACATCGCGGAGAAGATCGTCACCGCGTTGGTGCCGGGCTGGTCCGAAAATCGAGAGGGAATGAGGGCCCAATTGGTGATGAATTGGTCTCCGCCGGCGAGCTCGGCCAGGAAGACCAGCACGTTGACGCCGATCAGAGCCATGGTGACGGTGGGGAAGGTTCGCCGTTGCGAATTGTCGTCGCTGACCGGGAACATGTGGGCCCTCGCCTCTTGCGGCACGCGTGGGGCGCGATCATAGCCGAGGCCGAGGGGAAGTCTAATGGCCAGCCTGCAGCCAAACATGCCGAGGGAGGCTTATCGGCAACGGTCGTGCGAAGAACCGCCTCGCGACGCGCAATTGAGGGTGGCCGGAGCCGCCCTCTCGGACTAACCTTAAGGGCCTACGAGGGTTTTCGAGATGGGCGGACGAGCCTTAGTCGCGGGCTTTGGCACTGCGGCCCAGGTCTTCCTGTTAGCCGTATTGATCGCTGGGGCTGCCGACGCCGTGGAGGTGCCGGCGGAGGCGCAGCCGGCTGACCTCGCGTCCAGCGCGCCGAACGCCGTTGAGCCGGCGGAGTCACCGCCAGGCGAAGCCGATCAAGAGCCAGCCGCGTCCCCCGCGAGCGAGGACGAAATCCTAACAAGCCCTGCGCCGGCTCCCGCCGGCGAGGACGAGCCATCGGCGACCCCGGCCGCGGCGCCGGCGAGCGAGGAGGGCCGCGATCCTGCCGATGCTCTCGACACCGCCGTGGCGCCGCCGAGCGGTGGCGATCAGAAGCCTGACGATACCGCCGCCGTCGCGCCGGGCGAAGCCCAGCAGCCTCCTACCGATACCGCCGCACCTGCGCCCAGCGAGGCTGAGCAGCAACATCCCGCCACCGCTCCCACAGTTGCCGAGCCGCCGCCGGCAGACCCTATCGTGGCGGAAATCAGGTTGAAGCTTCAGGATCCTGTCCTGCGCAAGGGAGCAGCGGCGGACGATCTTGCCGCGCTTGAGGCCTACTATGGCGAGCGCAGCGGCCCTCCGCTGTGGATCACCACGGTGGGCTTTTCCGCCAGGGCTGGAACCCTCATCGCCGAGATTCAAAAAGCCGGCGACTGGGGCCTGGCTCCCGAGGCCTTCGACCTGCCGCCGGCTTCCGACCTGCCGGCCACCACCGAGGCCCAAGCCATCGATGAGATCAAGCTGGCGCTTGCCATTCTGAAATATGCGCGCTTCGCCAAGGGAGGGCGCGTGTCGCCCGCGCGCATCAGCGCCCTGTTCGATCAGAAGCCCAATCTGCGCGATCCTAAGGTCGTCCTGAGCGAAATCGCGGCCTCGGCGTCTCCCGGCGCCTATCTGACATCGCTGCATCCCAAGCAGGAGCAGTTCGAGAACCTGCGCCGTTCGCTCGTCAAGGCGGTCGCCGCCAGCAAGGCGCGCGGACGCAAGCCCGGCAGCGACGCCCTCGTACAGCGGCTCATCGTCAACATGGAGCGCTGGCGCTGGATGCCCCCCGAGCTTGGCTCGTTCTATGTCTGGAACAACGTTCCGGCCTTCACCGCCCGCGTCATCAAGAACGGCAAGTCCATCTATGTGGAGAAGGCCATCGTCGGTCAGGTCAAATACGCCACCCCGATCTTTTCCGCGGAGATGCGCTCTATCGTGTTCCATCCGGACTGGACTGTGCCCGAGACCATCAAGCTCGAGGATCTCCAGCCGCGTTTGCGGCAAACCAGGGGCGGCGTGCCGGACGTTTCCGTCTTGCGCGCCAACAAGCTCTCGGTCAGCTATCAGGGGCGCCCGGTCGATGCCGAGACCGTTGACTGGGAACGCGCCAATATCCTCAGCTATACCTTCACCCAGGCGCCGGGACCGGACAACGTGCTGGGCACGCTCAAGTTCAATTTTCCCAATCGCCACGCGATCTACATGCATGACACGGTGCAGCCGGCCCTGTTCAATGAGGCCGTGCGTACCTTGAGCCACGGCTGCATCCGGGTGCATCAGCCGGACCGTCTGGCGCTCCTCCTGCTTGCCGAGGACAAGGGTTGGTCAGAGCAGCAGGTCAAGGATCTTCTCGCCAAAGGCAGTAACAGCGTGGTGTCGCTGAGCCGGCCGGTGCCCGTGCATCTCACCTACTTCACCATGGCCTTCGATGGCGTGGGCAGACTACAGACCTTCGCCGATGTCTACGGGCTCGACAAAAAGATGGCTCAGGCGTTGTTCGGCAAGTCCGAATTGCTCGCGGCGGATGCTGCTCCTGGAGTGAGACAACAAAAGCGAAGCGCGCGGAACGCCGGTTTGGGCGGCGCCAACTTCCTACCGGGCCTGTTCGGTAACTAGGCCGAGCCTGCTCAATGTCGGCGGCGATCGCCACGGGTTTCCCTAGGGGTCCAGCCCGATTGATCCAGTCTTGTGGAAACGCCAGCGTGAAGCCCGATAGGTTCCAAACGAGAAGCCCGCGCTGCGGCGGCAGACCCTTTTAGAAGCCGAACCAAATGCTGAAGCCCGGACGCCAATAGGGCCGATAGTAGTAGGGGTAGCCGTACCAGCCACCGCGCCGCCCACGCCCACGCCAACGCCGACGCCCACGCCGACGCCGATACCGACGCCTCGCTTCTGCCGGTGTGCTGGTTGCAGCGGTGACAGCGGTGGCCAGCGTGGTTATGCCGACTGTCGTTCCGACCGTCGTTCCCACCGCGCTGATGCACCAAAACAATGCGATCGCCGTGGCCGCGACAGTTTGAGCCAGTAGCTTAGTTAGGCGTTTCATTCCCCACCCTCCTTTCATCGGAAGACCGGCTGCATGCAGCCCTAGGGTGTAGCGGCGGACTACCTTCGCTAGGATGGAAGACGCCGATATCGCTTGAGCGCAAACGCAGCCTTAGTGACTTGGGTTCCGCACCTTTATCTGCGTCCGCTCAATTCGAAAGGTTTTGCTCGGTCTGACCGGCCTTGAGGGAGATCGAGATTGCCACGCAAATACGTCTCGGACTTCCGCTTGTGGCACATTCCAGATGTGGCGCCTGCCGCGAAGGAAGGGCCGCTTGCGGCTCAAAGTGGACTCAGGCAAGCCGTCCATGAGCACGCCTAGCTAAGGGCCGGCGCTATTTCGCCGCGGCCGTGACCTCGGACCGTTCGATACCGGCGAGGATCGCGCTGGCAAGCTCGCTGAGCGAGGGATCGCGCGCGCCCATGACCAGAACGAGATCGCCCGGCCTTGCCTCTTGGGCGATCCGCGCCACCAGCCGCTCGCGCGATGGGGCAAACTCGGCCCTCGTGCCCAAGGCGCCGATCTCGGCCACGATGTCGGCCGCCGAGAAGTCGCGCGTGGCGGTCCCTCCGGCGTAGAACACTTCGAGCATCCATAGCAGGTCTTCCGGCGCGAGCTCGCGGGCGAAGGTCGTGACGAAGTCGTGGCGCAGGAAGCGCGTCGGCCCATAGCCGTGCGGCTGGTAGATCGCTAGCACGCGGCGAGCGCGGAGCTTCGCCGTCCTGATCGCCGCCGCGATCTTATCGGCGTTGTGGGCGAAATCGTCGACGACCTCCACCCCGCGCGTCCGTCCCACGGTCTGGAACCGCCGGCCGATGCCGCGGAAGCTTGCGAGCGGGCTCACCATCTCTTCGAGCGTTACCCCGAGCACGCGGCAAGCGGCGATGGCCGCCAGCGCATTGGCGACGTTATGCGCGCCCGGCACCGGCAGCGTGAACTTTGTATCCCACACCCGGAAGCGGCTTGAGGCCGGGCCAAGCTCGACATCCTCGCCGCGCAGATCGGCCCGTGCGCTGGTGCCGAACCGTAGCGCCCCGCCGGCGAACGGATCGAGAGTCTCGTTATCCCCCACCACCAGCGCCTCGCGCGCGCGGGCGCGCAAGGTGGCGAACATGGCGGCGACCTCGGCCATCTCCTTGTGGTCGCGCTGGAGATTGAGGATTACGCCGATGGCGGGCGCATAGCGGACGAGCGAGCCGTCGCTCTCGTCGGCTTCGACCACCAGCAGGTCCGCGTCTCCGGCCCAGGCATTGCCCGGCAGGCCTTGCGCCTGAAGCTCCGGCAGATCGCCCCCGGTGATGACCGAGGGGTCGCGGCCGGCGCCCTTGAGGATGGCAAACACCATCGCCGTGACCGTCGACTTGCCGCTCGTGCCCGTCACCGCGATGGAGCGGTGCCGCGCCACGAAATGGGCCAGCAGCTCCGAGCGATGGATGATGGGAATGTTCTTCGCCCGCGCCGCGGCGAAGTCCGGCACATGCTCCTCGACTGCGGTGGAGACGACGAGCGCCGCGCAATCGGGGCCGAGCCCGCTGCCGTCCTGGGGCAGCACGGCGATGCCGAGACCCTCGAGCTGGGCATGCAACCCTTCGCGCTCGCCGCGGTCGAACGCCCGGTCGCTGCCGCTGGCAACGCCTCCGGTCATCACCTGAAACTGGGCGAGCGCACTCATGCCGGCGCCGCCAAGACCGGCATAGTGAAAGCGCCCTCCGCCATTAGGGTCGGGGATCGTCCCCGCTTCCGGCGCGGCGACGAACACGAAATCGCCTTCGCGCACGCGGGCGAAGAGCTCGCACACAGCCTCGTTCGCCAGCCGCACGCAGCCATGCGAAACGGGGCGGCCGAGCAGAGCCTCGTGATTGGTGCCGTGGAGATAGATATAGCGCTGGAGCGAGTCGCGCCCTTCTCCCCGATTGACGCCGTCCTCGATCCCGTCAAGCGTCAGAATGCGGGTGAGGATGAGGTCCTCGTCGCACGCCTCGCCGCACCATGCCTCGCCGGTCGGCTCGCGCGAGACGAACACCGTGCCTTGGGTGGCGTCCGCGCCGATCCGCGCCTTGATCCGGTGCCACCCCGGCGGCGTCCGGTACGAGCCTTCCTCGCCGCCGATTCCGGCCCGCGCGGTGGAGACCGGCCAGGCGGCGACAGCCGCTCCGGATTCGAGCCATATGGCGACTTGACGCTCGGCGTCGACCACGAGCAGGCGCTCGGGCAACGCAGAAGGAGCGCCGGGGCGCGACAGGCCTGCTCGCGCAAGATCGAGGGCCCGGGCGACGGATTTCTGGTCGGTCGGATCGGTCACGCGCGCACTCTGCCATAACGGGCGCGCGGGCTGTTACTCTCTTGTGGTGTGCTTTGGCGTGCCTCGGGGGCACGTCAGCCCCGCATTAGAAGAGCGGGCCGCCATAGGGATAATAGAATTTCCAGTAGCGATACTGGTAAGGGCGCCAATAGGGATAGTAGGTCCAGTTATAGCGGCGCTTGGAATAAGCGTAGCGCTTGTAGCGCGCCCGGCGAGCAACCTCCTCCACCACGGCGCCGCTGAGCTCCTGGCTCATAGCCGCGTGATCGCCGAGGACGAGCGGAACGGCGTGCGCCGGTCCTGGCGCCAAAAAAAAGGCGCCGGCAAAGAGTGCAACAGCAACTGCGATGCGCATCAACGGGCTCCTTCAGCCATTTCTACCCGCTTTGGGCTATGACGCAACGCCATAACACGGGCCTAGTTTCCGTCCGGTTAGCGGCTGGGCCCCCGCCACCATAGCTTGGCGGCATCGAATTGGAAGCGAAGCGGCATTTCAGCTTAAGCGCGGACTTCGCCATGCTCCCGCATAGGGTTCGAGCCACGAACCGGCCGCCAAGAGGAGACTAGTCCATGCTCACACGCCTGATTTGCTCTGCTTTGCTCGTGACAGGCGCCCTCGCATTTTCAGCCCCTGGGACGGCGATCGCCGCCGAGGACGACGGCATCGTCAAGTTCAAGAGCGCCTATCCCATGCCCGAAACCATCGAGCGCATGAAGAAGGACATTGCCGACAAGGGCATCAAGTTCTTCGACGAGATCGATCAGTCCAAACTTGCCGCCGACGCCGGCATCACCCTACTGCCCTCGACCCTGCTCGTGTTCGGCAATCCGCCCCTCGGCACCCTCTTCATCACCTCCGATCCCGATGCCGGGCTCGACTGGCCGGTGCGGCTTCTGGTCTACCAGGACGATAAGGGTGATGTGTGGGTGGCCTACACGGAATTCGCCTGGATCGCCCGCCGTCACGGCATCACGAACCGGGACAAGGAATTCAAGATGGCCGCGGAGGTCATCTCCTCCATCACCTCGACGGTCAAGGCGAAGTAGCGCTTAGAGCCACACCGTAGCGACGAGAAGGATCAGGATTTCGCTCGTCTGCTCGACGGCGCCGAGCACGTCGCCGGTCTGCCCCCCGATCTGACTGATGCTGAGCCACGCCATCAGGCCGAGCGCTGCTACGAGCAACACGACGGCGATGAAGGTGGCGCTGAGACCGAGGCATAGCAAGAGCGCAACAAGGCCGATCGCGACCGCCAAGACAGAGCTTCTCTGTGGCGGCAGGCCGGCATCGGCCGAGAGTCCGTCTTGCCGTGCCCTTGGCACAAGCCGCATGAAGACCGGCATGACCGCGCGGGCGCCGGCATGGGCGGCGATCAGCGCCAGCGCCGCCAGCGCCGGCTCGGCGAGGCTGGCGATGGCTCCCACGCGCAGCAGGAGGGAAAGGATCAGCGCCGCGGCGCCGTAAGTGCCGATCTGGCTGTCGCGCATGATCTCGAGCTTGCGCTCTCTAGTCCCGCCGGCGCCGAAGCCGTCCGCGGTATCGGCAAGGCCGTCCTCGTGCAGGCAGCCGGTGATGAGAGCCGTGCCCGCAACGGCGAGGACCGCGCCGACAAAGGCGTGGAGGCCGAGCGCGTGCATGAGCCAGTAGATGAGCGCGCCGAAGGCGCCCACGCCCGCGCCGATGATCGGGAAGGTCCAGCTGGCACGGACGAGGTCGGCCCCGGTGGTGGATTGGGAGTGAACAAGCGGCAGACGCGTCAAGAAGGCTAGGCCGGTCTTGAGGTCCGTGTTAAGGGCCTTGGCCGAGACGCCCCCCGCCATTGTGATCGCTCCTCCCAGCCGGTACCGGTAGAGTCTACCCTGAAATGACGCGTTTCGCTTCCTTGGACGAATTGCGCGCGGCTTGTCTCGATCTTCCCGGAGGCCACCCCGAAGCCGCGGCGGCCGTGGCCCGCCGCGAAGGTGCGCTGACCAAGCCGCCGCGCAGCCTCGGGCGCCTCGAAGAGGCGGTTGCCTGGCTCAGCCTTTGGCAGGGGCGGAGCCCGCCGCGTCTCGATCAGGTCGAGATCCTCGTTTTTGCCGGCAATCACGGGGTGACGGCGCAAGGCGTCTCGGCCTATCCGCCCGAGGTCACGGCGCAGATGGTGGCGAACTTCGCCGCCGGGGGCGCCGCCATCAACCAGCTCGCGCAAATCGCCAACGCCGAGCTGCGCGTGATCGCGCTCGACCTCGACCACCCGACGGCCGACTTCACGGCAGGCGCAGCCATGGATGAGGCCGAGTTCCTCGACGCCGTTTCGTCCGGCTACGACGCTCTCTCGCCCGAAGCCGATCTCGTTGTCTTGGGCGAGATGGGCATCGGCAATACCACGGCGGCCTCGGCCGTTTCAGCGGCGCTGTTCGGCGGCGGGGGTGCGCGCTTTGCCGGTCACGGCACCGGCCTCGATGACAAGGGCCTCAAGCGCAAGCAAAAGGTGATCGACGCGGCGCTCGTCCGTCATGGTGCGATCCTCGGCGATCCTTTGCGCGTCGCAGCGGCACTTGGCGGGCGCGAGCTTGCCGCCATTCTCGGTGCCGCGCTCGCGGCGCGCCATCAGCGTATCCCAACGCTGCTCGACGGCTTCGTGTGCACTGCCGCCGTTGCGCCCTTGGCCAAGCTTCGCGCCGATGCCCTCGACCATGCGCTGGCCGGCCATAGATCGGCCGAAGCTGGCCACCGCCTGTTGCTCGAAGCCCTCGGCCTTCCTCCGCTGCTCGATCTCGGCATGCGCCTCGGCGAAGGGTCGGGCGCCGCGGTCGCCGTGCTCGTGCTGCGCGCCGCACTGGCCTGCCATACCGGCATGGCGACCTTCGCCGAGGCCCATGTGTCCGGCAAGGACGCCTAGGTCCCCGTCATGCGCTTTTGGCGATGGCATGAAAGAACGTGCCGGTGACCTGCCCACGCCGTCCGCCCGCCGTGCCGAGGCTCTCGCCCTGCCCATCGGCAAGCTCCACGAAAGGCTCGTCGTCGCCGGTCTCGACCAGCGCCGCATAGTGAAATTCATGGCCGCGCAGGCGTGCGCCAGCGTTGCCGAGCAGACTGTCGCCAAGAAGCCGGGCCTCGCGATAGCCGAGATGAAGCTTTGGGTGCGCAAAACTCGTGGCGTGGCTGAGCAGCCCGGCCATGCGGTGGCTGACGCCGTCGGCATCCTCGAGGCTTTCGCCAAGCACCATGTAGCCGCCGCACTCTCCATGCACCGGCCGTGTCGTCGCGAAACGTGCCAGCCTTAAGCGAAAGTGCTCAGCGTCCGCGAGCCGTCCGGCGTGAAGTTCAGGGTAGCCACCGGGAAGCCAGCAGATGTCGCAAGTCTCGGGCGGGGCCTCGTCGGCAAGCGGCGAGAAATTAGCGATCTCGGCGCCTGCCTGCCGCCAGCCCGCGAGAATATGCGGATAGACGAAGCTGAAGGCGGCGTCTTGCGCCAGCGCGATGCGCTGGCCTGGCGGTTGGATGGGCGCCGCGGGCTGACTGGTTGATAGGCGAGGCGGCACGGCAAGCGCCTGGATCGCGTCGAGATCGAGATAGCTCTCGGCCATGTCTGCCAGGCGCTCGAGCCGCGCCGCAAGGTCTCCATGCTCGACAGCCTGCACCAGGCCGAGATGGCGTTCGGGCAGGGCAAGCGCCGCGTCGCGCGGAATAGCGCCGAGGATAGGAATATTCAGCGCCGCGACGGCGTCTCCCACGAGCTTCCGATGCCGCTCGCTGCCGACGCGGTTCAGCACGATCCCGCCGATCAACACTTGCGGGTCATGCGAGGCGAAGCCGCGCACCAGCGCCGCCGCCGATTGCGATTGGCCTGAGACATCGATGACGAGCAGCACCGGCAAACCGAAGCGCGCGGCGAGGTCGGCCGTGGCTCCGCTCCGCCGGGGCGCGGCGGGAATACCGTCGAACAGGCCCATGGCGCCCTCGATGACGAGAAGGTCGGCGTGCGCCGCGCCCTCGCGTAAGAGCGCATCGAGCAGCGAGGGCGGCATGGCCCAGCTGTCGAGATTGAAGCTTTGCCTCCCCGTGGCAGCTTCGTGGAAGCTGGGGTCGATATAATCGGGGCCCACCTTGGCTGCTTGCACGTCAAACCCGCGCCGCCTGAGTGCCGCGAGAAGCGCTAACGCCACAATGGTCTTGCCGGCGCCCGACCGGGGGGCCGCGACGATGAGGCCTGGCGCCGTCATGGGGCGAGCTTCCTGCCGTGACGGCGCGCCTCAGCCGCACTATAGCGAAGGACATGACCAAGCCAGACCGCCCGCTCCGCTATGGCTGGACCACCGGCGCCTGCGCTACGGCGGCGGCCAAGGCCGCCTATACCGCGCTTCTGACCGGGGAATTTCCCGATCCGGTCGAGGTGACCTTGCCGCGTGGGCCGCGCCCCGCCTTCGCGCTCGCGACCACGGCGACAGGCGAGGGCTCGGCCACGGCCGGGGTGGTCAAGGATGCCGGCGACGACCCCGACGTCACCCACGGCGCGCTGATCGTTGCCACGGTCCGCCGAGGAGCGGCGGGGAGCGGTGTAACTTTTCATGCCGGCGAGGGGGTAGGCACGGTCACGCTGCCGGGACTTCCCGTGCCCCCCGGCGAGCCGGCCATCAACCCGGTGCCGCGGCAGATGCTGCGGGAGGCCATAGAAGAGGTCGCGGCGGCGCATAAGGATACCGGCGATGTCGAGGTGGAGATCGCCATTCCCGGCGGCGAGGCGCTTGCGGCCAAGACGATGAACTTGCGACTCGGCATTGTCGGCGGATTGTCGATCCTCGGCACCACCGGCATCGTCGTGCCCTATTCCTGCTCGGCCTGGATCCATTCGATCTATAGCGGCGTCGATGTCGCGCGGGCTGCGGGCCTCAACCATATCGCCGGATCGACCGGCGCCGCCTCCGAAGCGGCAGTGCAGAAAATGCACGGCCTGCCCGAGATCGCGCTCATCGACATGGGCGATTTCGTCGGCGGCATGCTCAAATATGTACGCACCCACCCCGTGCCCCGCGTCACCATCGCCGGCGGCGTCGGCAAGATGACCAAGCTCGCCCAAGGCCTGCTCGATCTTCATTCGCGGGCCGGCTCGGTCGATCTTGCCGTGCTCGCCAAGCTTGCCGAAAAGGCCGGCGGCCCGCCCGCACTTGGCGCGCGCATCCTTGCCGCCAACACCGCCGCGGAAGCCTTCACCCAGGCGGAAGCGGCAGGCCTGCGGCTCGGCGATGAAGTGGCGCGCGCCGCCTGGGAAACCGCAGCCGCTGTCGTCGCCGGCAAGCCGGTCGAAATCGAGATCGCGGTGTTCGACCGCGACGGCCGCCTCGTGGGCCATGCGCCGTTCAAAGCGGCTCACCGGGCACCTCCCCGGAAGCGGCGGCGATAGTCCGCGTCGTAGAGCGCGCTCTCGCGGAAATCCTCCGCCGCCAAAGCGCGGCCGACCAGGATCAGCGCCGTGCGTTCGATCGGCTCTGCGGCGATCTTCGCGGCGATATCGGCGAGCGTGCCGCGCACGATGCGCTGCCCGGGCCGGCTTGCCTCTGCCACCACCACGACCGGACAGTCTTCGCCATAGAAGGGCTTCAGCTCGTCGGCGACCTTGGCGAGGGCGTGGATGGCAAGATGGATGGCGAGCGTCGCTCCCGTCGCGGCAAACGCGGCGAGCGTCTCGCCTTCGGGCATGGCAGAGGCGCGGCCCGAGACGCGGGTCAACACCACGCTCTGCGCGACCTCTGGCACGGTCAGTTCGCGCCCGATTGCGGCGGCGGCGGCGGCAAAGGCCGGCACGCCAGGCGTCAAGCTGTAGGGGATGCCGTGCCGCTCCAACCGGCGCAGCTGTTCGGCGAGCGCGCTATAGATCGAGAGGTCGCCCGACTGGAGGCGCGCCACGTCTTTGCTTGCCTCATGCGCCGCCACGAACTCCGCCTCGATCTCATCGAGGGTGAGCGGCGCGGTATCCACGATGCGCGCCCCTTGCGGGCAATAGGCAAGGAGTTCCTTGGGCACGATGGAGCCGGCATAGAGGCAGACCGGGCAGCGCGCGATGAGGTCCCGCCCGCGCACGGTGATGAGGTCGGCGGCGCCGGGCCCGGCGCCGATGAAATGCACAATCATGGCCCCTCCTCCGTGCTCGCCAGCGCGCAGGTCACGGGCCCCACCACGATGCGCGGGAGAATGAGCCGCGCCCTTGGCCCTGCGGCTGCCAGCGCCGCGGCCTCGGCCACCGAAGGGACTCCGGCCAGCGCCAGCACGCGGCTCGACCATGTCGCGCCGCGCGCGGATGCGATCTCGAGTTCGGCCTGATCGACGAAGACGAGCCTCAGCCCTCGCGCCGAAGCGGCCGCGGCGATGCCTTCCTCCTCGCGCTTGCTTTCGGCCGTGGCCATGAGGTCGAGCCGCGCCAATGGACGGCCGGCGCGCTGCAATGCCGCTTCGATCGCGGCGTCGATCTGCGCGGCCGACGCGCCCTTGCGGCACCCGATGCCGGCCACGATCACGGCTTCACCCACACCCATTGCGTCACCGGCATGCCGAACCGCCATCCGGTCTTGCCGCCCACGCGGTCGGCGCGCGAGATGGCGATGCGCGTGAGCGTGCCGCCGAGCGTCGCGTGGCGGCCGATCAGCTCGGCCTCGGTCTGCAAGGTCACGGCATTGACGACGAGCCGTCCGCCGGGCCGCAGCGCCGCGATGACGGCATCGAGCGCGCCCTCATCGCTCGCGCCGCCGCCGACAAACACCGCGTCGGGGGTCGTAAGGCCTGCGAGCGCCTTGGGCGCAGCCCCCTCGACGACTTCCAGGTCGGGGACGCCGAAAGCGGCGGCATTGCGCCTGATGCGGGCGGCGCGATCGGCGCGCGCCTCGACGGCGATAGCGCGCATGGAGGGATGGGCGAGCATCCACTCGATCCCGATGGAGCCCGAGCCGGCGCCCATATCCCACAGCACTTCGCCCCTGAGCGGCGCGAGCGAGGAGAGCGTCACGGCGCGGATCTCGCGCTTGGTGATCTGGCCGTCATTTTCGAACAGCGCATCCACCAGTCCCGGCGCATAGGCGATGACCCGCGCGCCCGGCGCGGCCGCAACCTCGATGGCGACGGTGTTGAGCTCTGCCACCTCCGCCAGATCGAAGTTCGCGGCCGTGATGGTGCGAATGCGCTCCTTAGCGCCGCCAAGAGCCTCGAGCACGGTGAGACGCGAGGCGCCGAAGCCTGTCTCGGCCAAGAGCCGCGCCAGCGCCGCCGGCCCCTCGCTGTCGGAGGTGAGCGCCAGCACGCGCGCGCCGGGATGAAGATGCGGGCGGATGCGGTCGAGCGCGCGCCCATGCACGGAGACGAGCGCGATGTCCGGGAGCGCCCAGCCGAGCCGAGCCGCGGCAAGGCTGAACGAAGATGGCGCCGGCACCACCAAAGTCTCCTCGGGCGCGACGTGGTTGGCGAGCACCGACCCCACGCCATAGAGGAACGGGTCGCCGGAGGCGAGCACGCAGACCTGCCGCCCTCGCTCCGCCAGGACCTGGTCGACCGAGAAGGGAGAAGGCCAGGGCCTCGCCTCGCCTCGGATGAGCGGCGCCGCCAGGCCCAAATGCCGCGCGCCGCCGAACACGATAGCGGCGCCCGATACGAGGCCGCGGGCGATCGCGCTCAACCCCTCGACCCCGTCCTCGCCGATGCCGACGATGGACAGCCAGCGCCTCGGTGAGGCAGGCTCACGCATGACCGGTTCAGCCCGCGCCATGAATATCCTCATCCTTGGCGGCACGGCCGAGGCGCGGGCTCTCGCCGGCGCGTTGGCCGCCCGCAAGGATCTTGCCGTGACGGTGTCGCTGGCCGGCCGCACGGCGCAGCCTGCAGCTCAACCCGTGCCGGTCAGGATGGGCGGCTTCGGCGGTGCCGACGGGCTCGCCCGCTATCTTCGCGACGAGCAGATCGATGCCCTGATCGACGCCACGCATCCTTATGCCGCGATCATCTCCGCCAACGCGGCATACGCCGCCGAGAGGACCGGCGTACCGTTGCTTGCGCTCCGGCGCCCGCCCTGGACGAAGGTCACCGGCGACAGTTGGATCGAGGTAGCTACGGTTGAGGATGCCGTAGAGGCCCTCGGCAAAGCGCCGCGGCGCGTGTTCCTCGCGCTCGGCCGCAAAGAGCTTCAGCCCTTCGCCACAGCACCTCAGCACATCTATCTCGTGCGCAGCGTCGATCTGGTAGACCCGCCTCTCGCGGTACCCCACGCGACCTATATCGCCGCGCGCGGTCCCTTCACCGAGGAAGAGGACCAGGCGCTGCTTAAGCGCCACCGCATCGAGACGATCGTCGCCAAGAACAGCGGCGGCGCGGCGACCTACGGCAAGATCGGCGCGGCGCGGGCGCTTCGCCTGCCGGTGATCATGCTGAAGCGCCCGGCGCTGCCGGACGTCCCTTCCGCCGAGATGGTCGAGGAGGTGCTCGCCTGGCTCGATCATGCGCTGACACTCTCGACGGCCCGCGGCGTATAGACGAGCGGACTCTGACCCGGCCGCGCGATCAGGCGCGTCTCGCGCGAGCCCACGATGATGAGCGTGGCCATGTCGGCGGCAATTTCACCGGCGGCAGCCAGCGTGGCGATCGTCACGCTCTCGTCGACTCGTCCCACCGCGCGGCCGAAAATGACGGGGGTCGCGCCCGGCAAATGGCGGCCGAGCAAGGTGAAGGCTTTGGCAAGCTGCCACGGCCGCGCCCGCGAGACAGGATTGTAGAGCGCGATGACGAAGCCTGCGCCCGCCGCCGCATCGAGGCGCCGCTCGATCAGCTCCCACGGCTTCAGATTGTCCGACAGCGACAGCGCACAGAAATCGTGGCCGAGCGGCGCGCCGGCGCGTGAAGCGACCGCCAGCATGGCGGTGATGCCGGGAATGATGGCAATGTCCAGGCCGCGCCAGGCGTCCGGCCCGGTCTCGATCGCTTCGCACACCGAGGCGGCCATGGCGAACACGCCTGGGTCTCCGCCCGACACGATGGCAACCTTTGCACCTTCAAAGGCATGGCGCAGCGCGGCCTCGGCGCGCGCGCCTTCCTCGCGGTTGTCGGAAGGATGCCGCGCCTGGCCGGAACGCACCGGGACGCGGTCGAGATAGGGCCCATAGCCGTAAAGCGCGTCAGCGGCGAGCAGCCCGTCATGCGCCTCCCGTGTGAGAGTGCGGTCGTCGCCGGGACCAAGCCCGATCACCATGAGGCGTCCGCTCACGGCCGTCCCTCCCAGCCCGGCACCAGCACCATGGCGAAATAGGGGGCGATGGTGTCGAGCTTGTCGACGAGCGGCATCACTGCGGCATTGGTCATGGTGCCGCGCTCCACATAGATGGCGCGGTCGAGCCGCCCGGCGCCGTCGAGCGCGCGGCGCACCTTGGCGAGGTGCCGGCCGATTTTCATCACCACCGCGGCGTCGGTGTCGGCAAGCCGCCGCTCGAGCTCATATTCCGGAAGCGTCGCGGGCAGCACCGTGAACACGTCGTCGCCCTGCGCGATCGGCGTGCCGATTGAAGACCAGCAGCCCGACATGCCGGTGACGCCGGCGACGATCTCGGTCGGATAGCGGGGGCTGAGCCGCACATGGAGATGCATATAGGAGCCGTAGAACAGGGGATCGCCCTCGGCGATCACGGCGACGATGCGCCCCTGGTCGAGACGCGAGGCGATAGCTCTCGCCGCGCCGTCATAGAAGGTGCGGATCGCATCGCGATAGGCGGCGTCGGCTTTGGGGATCTCCGTCGTCACCGGATAGTGCAGAGGCAGTTCCTCGATGCCTTCCTTGAAGTGGCAGGCGGCGATGGTCCGCGCGTTGCTGGCGTTCCCCGCTTTGGCGAAATGGGCGACCACATCGGCCTCGTTGAGCGCCGTGATCGCGTTCAAGGTCACGAGCCCGGGATCGCCCGGGCCGACGCCGACACCGATGAGACGGGCGCCGTTCATAGGCCCTCTCTCGCCAGCGCGTTGACGGCAGCGGCGGTCATGGCGCTGCCACCCATCCGCCCGCGCACGATGAGATAGGGCACGCCGAAGGAATTGGCGGCGAGCGCCTCCTTGGATTCGGCGGCGCCGACGAAGCCTACGGGCACGCCGAGAATGGCCGCGGGGCGCGGCGCGCCCGTCTCCAGCTTCTCAAGCAGACGGAACAGCGCCGTCGGCGCATTGCCGATGGCGACGAGGGCGCCGTCGAGCCGGTCAGCCCAAAGATCGAGCGCGGCGGCCGAACGGGTCGTGCCGAGCTTGGCGGCAAGCTCAGGCACCGAAGGATCGCGCAAGGTGCAGACCACTTCGTTCTTGGCCGGAAGACGCGCGCGGGTGACGCCGTGCGCCACCATCTCGGCGTCGCACAGGATCGGCGCGCCGCGCTTGAGCGCTCCCCGCGCCGCAGCGACCAAGCCGGCCGAGAATTCGATCAGCTTGGCGGCAGAGACCTGCCCCGAGGCATGGATCATGCGCACGGCGATCTCGGCTTCCTCAGCTGAGAAGCGGGCGAGATCGGCCTCGGCGCGGATGATGGCGAAGGAGCGCTCATAGATGGCGGCACCGTCGCGGAGATAGTCTTGCGGCTTAAGCATGGGCGGCCTCGCGCGTCCTGCCCATGATGCGGCCGAGTTCAGCGAGGAGATCGGCCTGGTCAGCATAGGCCGATGGCGTGCTCTGCGCCGATCCGTTGCGGACGATGCCGCAGCCCTGCGCGGTGCCGACGATGGTGAGCGGGGCCGCCTTAGGATGGGCACAGCCCTTGGCGCAACCCGAGATGTGGATGGCGATCCCGTCGCCGGAAAGCGGCACGTGGCGCGCAATCTCGGCCGCGAGCGCGCGGGCGGCGATCAATCCGTGCGCGCAAGCGGGTGCCCCCGGGCAGGCGGCGATGCGGCGCCGCGGATCGGATGGCTCCGTAACGAGACCGAGCCCCGCTGCCGCCTGTTTTGTTACCGTCGCATTTGCCTCGGTGAGAGGCCCGAGCAAGAGCGCGCGGCCGGGCGCAGGCCGGGCCCAGCCTGCGCCATTGGTCTTCGCCATCCGGGCAAGCTCTGCCAGCGTTTCGGCCTGGGCATGACCGAAGGCAAGCCCGAGACCGATGGCGAACGCAGCGTCCTTAAGCGCATGACGCCCGATGGCGCTTGAGCGAGTCCGTATTGGCGCTGTACCGTTCCCAGACCGGGAGGCTTGTGCCCCCAACATGTCGGCGGCGCGCGCTTCCGGTCCCCGCGCGGCAATGAGCGTGAGGAGGACGAGCACGGCATCGACGGCTTGGTCCTTGGCGATCACACCGAGCGGCGTTGCCGATGCTGCATCGCCGGCAAGCGCGAGATAGAGCTTTGGTCCCTCGGTCGTTGCCACGGCGCGGAGCCTGATGTCGGCGAAAAGCGCATCGAGGCTGAGGCGCCCTCCGCCGTCCACGACCACCGAGACTTTCGGCGCAAGCGAAAGCCCGGCCCCGGCGACGGCGCGGCGCAGCGCGGCGGCGATTGAATTGGCATCGATCAGAGCGGCGGGATCGTCCGGCAGCGGATCGGCGAGGACCGGCACACCCTGGCAAAGATCGATAGCGAGCGCCGCGACCGCGCCGGCAAAGCGTGGCGCCGAGAGTGGCGTGAGCCCGCGCACTTGCAAGCTCCCGCGCGCGCTGATCTCCGTGGTGCCGTTGCCGTGTGCGCGTGCCGCTTCGCAGAGGTCGATGAACGCATCGAGGGGGATCGGACCGGCCGGCATGAGGCGCACCAGCAGGCCGTCGCCGGTTTCCATGGGGGCCGACAGGCCGGGACAAGCGCCGCGGACGTGAGTTCGGCTCATAGCGAGGTCTCCGCCTCGAGCGCGCTGAGATCGGCGCCGAGATCGTTGCGGCGCGGATGCCACAGCCCCCTGCGCCGCGCCGCCTCGAGCCTTGCGGCGATGGCGTGCGCGGCAGCCGGATTCTCGCGCAGGAGGAAATCGCGCACGTGCGGGTCGGCGAGATAGGCCTCATGCACGAGGTCGAACAACGCGCTCGCGACCGCGCCCGTGGTTTCGGCGAAATCGACGAGGCGATCGACCGTCTCGGCAAGCTCGGCGGCGCCGCGCGCCCCGTGCCGCATCATCCCTTCGATGAAGCGCGGATTGACGGCGCGCCCGCGCACGATCCTGGCCAGCGCCGCATCGAGCGGCCGCGCCCGCGGGCGGTTGGGATCGGTCGTGTCGAGAACGATGAGATCGGCCTCGCGTCCAAGCGACGCTGACGCCGCGGCGAAGCCGCCGACATGGGCGGCGTCCTCCGCGCCTTCGAGCAGATCGCGGGAAGGATCGTCGCTTCCATGCAGCAGAAGATCGGCGGCGGCGACCCGCGCCGCGAAGGCGCCAGGCAGCGCCATGCCTTCCCCTTCCGCGCCGCCATAGACATGCGAGGTCGCGGCGAGATAGGCGGCGCCGATTGCCGCGCGGTCGCTGTCCTGCCCGAGCAGGTCCTCGACTCCCGCGCCATAGGCGCCCGGCGCCGTGCCGAAGATGCGGGCCAGCATTCCGCCGCCGTTGCTGCGTTGAGAGCGAACCGAAGCGGCGAGGGGGTTCTCGTCGTCCTTTTCCGCGCGCTCGGCCACTAACCTCGTGGCCGCGTCGATGAGCGCGATCTGCGCCGGGAAGAGGTCGCGGAACAACCCCGAGATGCGCCAGGTGACGTCGACGCGCGGGCGTCCCATCGCCGCAGGCGGCAGCACCTCGATACCGGTGACCCGTGCGCTCGCTTTGTCCCACATGGGCCCGCAGCCCATCAGCGCGAGCCCTTGCGCGATCTCCTCGCCGCCGGTCCTGAGCGTGGCGCTGCCCCACAGATCGATCACCAGAGAACGCGGCATCTCGCCATGGGTCTGGAGATAGAGGCGGATCACATCGTCCGCGGCCAGCCTACCGAGCTCCACGGCGGTCGGCGTCGGCAGGAGGCGGGGATCGGCGGTGAACAGATTGCGTCCCGTGGGCAGCACGTCGCGGCGGCCGCGTTGCGGCGCGCCGGCAGGACCTGCGGGGACATGCTTGCCGTCGAGCGCGGCGATGAGCGCCGCGCGCTCGGCCTCGGCGCATCCCTGCCACAGGGGGTCGGCGATGTCCGTCGCCGAGGGGCGCCCATAGACATGCAAGCCGTCCTTGATGGCGAGGTCTTTGAGGTCGCACAGCCAGGCGTCGATCTTGCGCAGCGCCTCGTCGGGAGAAAACTCGCGAGCGACGCCTGCCTCGCGGGCGAGGCCCGTGCTTTGCGCCGTCTCGATGATGAGGCGCGCCAGACGCTCGCGCCGCCGCCGGTCGAGCCCATCGGCGATGGCATATTCGTCGACCAACCGCTCGAGCTTCTGCGCCGCGGCTGAGAGCTCGGTATTGACGAGCGGCGACGGCAGATGGCCGATGGTGACGGCGGCGATGCGCCGCTTGGCCTGCGCCGCCTCGCCTGGATTGCTGACGATGAAGGGATAGAACACGGGGAGCGCACCCACGACCGCCTCGGGGAAACAGGCGCTGGTCAGCGCTACGGCCTTCCCCGGCAGCCATTCGAGCGTGCCATGCGCGCCCATATGCACGATGGCGTCGGCCTTGACCATGTGCCTGAGCCACAGCCCGAAGGCGAGGACGGCATGGCGTGGCGGCAGGATGGGATCGTGGTAGGCGGCGCGCCGGTCTGAGCTGCGTCCGCGATCGGGAGGAAGCGCCACCACCACATTGCCGAACGCGGCGGCGCGGAAACGGAAGGCGCCGTCGCGGACATCCGGGTCGTCGCTTGGCTCGCCCCAGACCGCTTCGATGCGGGCTGCAACCTCGGCCGGAAGCTCGCCGAGAAGCCGGCGATAGTCGTTCAGCGAAAGTGCCGCTGCGGCGCCGCCCGCGTCTACCGCTTCGAGCAGCTCTGGGGAACTCCGCGGTGCGTCCTTGATCCGATAGCTCGCGTCGGCGAGGTCGGCGAGAAGGGCGACGATGCTGGCCGGCACGTCGAGGCCCACGGCATAGCCGGCGCGGCCGCCTGCCGCCGGGTAGTCGGGCATCAGCACCGCGATACGCCGTTGATCTCGCTGGGTTTTTTGCAGCCGCGCGAGGGCGGCGATGCGGTCCGCCACCATGCCGATGCGGTCAGGCTCAGGGCGGCTGGCGAAGGCGGTGAAGGCGAGCGCATCGTCCTTCGGCAGCGCATCCTTGAAGGCCATGGCGCCGGCCAGCACGCGGCCGTCGAGCTCGGGCAACACCACATGCATGGCGAGGTCGGCCGGCCCGAGACCGCGCGGGCTCTCCTGCCAGGCGGCGCGCCGCGTGGTGGCGATCACCACTTGCAGCACCGGCGCGTCTACGCAATAGAGCGGCGAAGCCTCGCTATCGCCTCCGGCGGCAAACGCCGTGGTGGTGACGATCACGGCGGGCGCAAGCCGCATCATCGCGCCGCGAATAAAGTCGCTCGCCTGCGGGTCCTTCAGGCTCGGGATCACCAGCGGGGCCGGAGCCAGTCCGCGCGCGGCAAGCGCCTCGCTTAAGGCATCGATCGGCGCCGTGTCGGCAGCAAGCAGCGCGGAGCGATAGAAGATGATCGGCACCACGGCGCGCCCCGGGACAAGCCCGGCGGCAAGCTGGTCCAGCGTCACCGCGCCTTCGCCCGGCACATAGGCGCACATGCGCGGGAGCGCCTGCGGTTCCGGCAGAGCGAGATCTAGCCCCGCATGGAAGGCGAGGCGGCGAAGCAGCGCCTGCAAATTCTCGCGGCCCCCCTCGCGGAAGAAGGCAAGCAAGGCGTCAAGCTCATCGGGCAGTAAGGTCGAGGCCTCATCGAGACGCTTGTCGGCGCGGTCTTCACCCGGCAGCACGGCAAGGGCGATCCTCCGCTCGCGCACCATAGAGCCAAGCGCTTCGACTCCGTAGCGCCACCAGTCGAGACCGCCGAGCAGCCTCACCACGATCACCTTGGCATGACGGCCGACCTTATCGATCCAAAGGTCGATCGACATTGGGTGACGCAGGTCGCGCAGATGCGCGAGCCGCACGCTCGGAAGGCGATCCTTCTCCGCCGCGTAAGCCGCGGCGAGACCGGCAAGATCGCTGTCGGCGAAAGACAACACGACAATGTCGCCCGGCGGCTGCCCCAAATCGAGCGGTTCGACGATGTCGTCGAGGGTCGCGGATGTGGTCTGGAGGAGATGCATGCCTTACCCCAGCAGCGCCTTGGCGACCGCGTCGCGATCGAGGCCCTTGAGCCCGATGACCACGAGACTCCCTTGGCGTGGTTCGGAAGCGCCCCAGGGGCGGTCGTAATGATGGCTGACACGCGGCCCCACCGCCTGAATCAGGAGGCGCATTGGCTTTCCCGCCACCACCGCGAAACCCTTCACCCGCAACACGTTGTGGGCCTCCGCAACGCCCGCGATGCGCTCGGCGATGGACGCCGGATCGCCGATCTCCGGCAGCCTCACGACGAAGCTGTCGAAGTCGTCGTGATCGTGCTCCAACTCCGCGTCATGACGAGTCTTGCGATTTTCGATGTCGGCCTCGGTGCCGACGCCCAAGCCCAGAAGTGCTGTGGGATCGACCTTGCCGTCGGCGACAGTGACGATGCGCACGGCGCGGGGCAGCGCGCCGGTCACGGTCGCGAGCGCCCTCTCCATCCCGGCCGCGTCGAGCAGATCGCGCTTGTTCAAGACCACGAGATCGGCGCAGGCGATCTGATCCTCGAACACCTCCTCGATCGGGTCGTCATGGTTGAGCGCCGTGTCGGCCGCGCGCTGGGCGGAGAGTGCCGCGAGGTCTGTGGCGACCCGGCCGTCGGCGAGCGCCGCGCCGTCAACCACCGCCACCACGCCGTCAACGGTGACACGGCTCTTGATGGCCGGCCAATGGAACGCCTGCACCAGAGGTTTCGGCAGCGCCAAGCCTGAAGTCTCGATGACGATGTGCTCGACTTGCGGCTCGCGCGCGAGGATCTGGTCGAGCGCCGGCACGAACTCGTCGGCGACGGTGCAGCACAGGCAGCCATTGGCGAGCTCGACGATATTGTCCTCGGGGCAGGCGGCGTCGCCGCAGCCTTTGAGAATCTCGCCGTCGATGCCGACATCGCCGAACTCGTTGACGATCACGGCGAGCCGTCGCCCGTTGGCGTTGGCGAGCACATGGCGGATCAGCGTCGTCTTGCCCGAGCCGAGGAAGCCCGTGACGATGGTGCAGGGAACGCGGGCAAGTGACACGCTCATTTCGCTCTCCTCCTCGAAATCGATGGGGGGCACGCGGGCGATCAGCCCACGTTTCAGGATCTCGGGGCGGCCGCGCCAGGGCATGAGGCCGTCCGCCGCGCGCGCGAACAGCTTGGCGCCCTCGATCAGGGCGCCGACGTCGCGCTCGGGTTCAAGCCCGCCGAACACATAGGTCCAGGCTCCATCCCGCCTGATGGCGGCGCTGCATGCGCGGCTGCAATTGGCAAGACAGCGCACCTGCCGCACGGTGACGCCGGTGCCCTCGGCCGCGCGGGCCGTGGCGCGCGCCAGGAGAAGGCCGGGACGCAAGCCGTCCTCGGGATCGCCCGCGCGGCGGCAGGTGATGCAGACATAGATCGTGGTCGAGGCGGTCGCCTCGATATCCTGATCGTCGTCCTCTGCGATGCTGGTGAGAGTCACCCCTTGATGTCGCTCCTCGGGACGGGTCGCCTGCGACTTAAGGGTGCTTACGGCGACCGCGCCCGGAGCTTCCGAACTGGCCGCCAACCGACCAACCGCTCCGAGGCACCCCGCCCGGCGAGCGACTAGAATCGACGGTAGGTCTCCTGGCTCGCGGGTCTCAGCCTGCGCCGCCTTCCCGGGGGTCCTTCCCAGTGGCTCTGTGGCTCGGGCTCGCCGCTTACAGTTGCGGGGGCAGCCGCGGAATTGGGGGACTCCCCGTACCGCGTTCCCTGTTCCTCTCATCCGAGAGACCGTTGAATTCGGCCACTTAACGGTGCCGGTGCGCCCTTTGTCAATGCGCTCTGGGGGCCTGCGCCCTTGCGAAGCGCGGGAAGGCGGCTATAGTCCTGCCGTCGTCGGTTCCCGCATGAGGCGGGACTAAAAAAGGGAACGCGGTGAGGACTTGCTCCAACTCCGCGGCTGCCCCCGCAACTGTAGGCGGCGAGCATCCCTCCACCTGCCACTGGAGCCGATCCGCTCCGGGAAGGCCGAGGGAAGGCTGAGACCCGCGAGCCAGGAGACCTGCCGGCGGCGTCAACCTTAGCCGCGCCCTCGGGTGGAGGGCGTATGGGGGATCAAATGAGCTTCTCTTCGCTTCACCGCACGGCTCTTCTCGCTCTTTCCTCGTTCCTGCTCACAGTCGCGCCCGCCTCTGCCCATCATGTGATGGGCGGCAAGATGCCTTCCACCTTCGGCGAGGGTCTCCTCTCAGGCCTCGGCCATCCGGTGATCGGGCCGGACCATCTCGCCTTTTTGATCGCGGTCGGGGTTGCCGTCGGCGTGGGCGGTCTCAGTCTCGCGCTGCCGATCGTGTTCGTCGCCGCCTCGGCGATGGGCGTGGTGCTTCACGTCAATGGGGTCGACATTCCCGGCGCCGAGCTCATCGTCGCCTCCTCCGTCGTGCTCGCCGGGTTCCTCATCGCCCGCGGACGTGAGCTTCCGCTCGCCGTTTGGGCAGCCCTGTTCGGTCTCGCCGGTGTCGCCCACGGCTACGCCTACGGCGAATCGATCTTCGGCGCCGAGCCGACGCCGCTCTGGGCCTATCTCATCGGCCTCGTCGTGATTCAAAGCGCGCTCACAATGGGCGTTGCGCTCGTCACCCGCCGCAGCGGCACCGAGGTGTCGGCGGTGGCGCCACGCCTCGTGGGCGCAGCGGTCGCGGGCGTCGGACTGACAGCCCTGCTCGGGCAGCTCATTCCCGGAGTGTGATGCGCTAATGGCAATGGCCAAAGCCGGGGGCACGGGGTTCACCCTTGTCCTCGGCGGCGCCCGCTCCGGCAAGAGCCGCTATGCCGAAAGCCTGATCGAGGCGCTGCCGCCGCCTTGGCTCTATGTGGCGACGGCCGAAGCGCGTGACGCCGAGATGGCGAAGCGCATCGCTGCCCATCGTGCCCGGCGGGGGTCCGGTTGGCAGACCGTCGAGGCGCCGCACGATCTTTCCGCCGCCCTTGGGGCCGCGCCCACGGGCACCCCAGTGCTCGTGGACTGCCTGACCTTGTGGCTCTCCAATCGCATGCTGGCGGAGGCCGACATGGACCGCGAGATCGCCAAACTCGAATCCGTTCTGGCCAACCATGACGGCGTGGTCGTGTTGGTCTCAAACGAGGTCGGCGCCGGCATCGTGCCGGACAACGCGCTGGCCCGTCGCTTCCAGGATCTGCAAGGCACGCTCAATCAGCGGATCGCCGCCCGCGCCTCCCGCGTGATCTTCATGGTCGCCGGGCTTCCGCTCCAATTGAAGGGTACGCCATGACCAAGGCGATCGACGAGAAAGAGGCCGAGCGCCATCGCGCCAAGATGGCCAAGCGGAAGGCGGTGCAGGACGACGAGGTGGCCGGCAAGACCGTCGAGAAGGGTCTCCTCATCGTCCACACCGGCACCGGCAAGGGCAAGTCCACGGCAGCGTTCGGGTTGGCCCTCCGCATGCTCGGCCGGGGCAAGCGCGTCGGCGTCGTGCAATTCATCAAGGGCGCCTGGCACACGGCCGAGCGCGATGCGCTTGCCAAGTTCGGCGACCAAATCTCCTGGCACACCTTGGGCGAGGGCTTCACCTGGGAGACCCAGGATCGCGCCCGCGACATCGCCGCGGCTGAACGTGCTTGGGCCAAGGTGGAGGAGCTGATGGCCGATCCGAGCTTCGGCCTCGTCATCCTCGATGAGCTCAACATTGCGCTGCGCTACGACTATCTCGATCTCGATCGGGTGATCGCCGCACTCAAGGCGCGCAGGCCTGATCTTCACGTCGTCGTCACCGGGCGTAACGCCAAGCCGCAACTGATCGAAGCCGCCGACCTCGTCACCGAGATGACCTTGGTGAAGCACCATTTCGCCGCCGGCGTGAAGGCGCAAGAAGGCATCGAGTTCTAACGCATGCCTGCCCGCGCACTCATGTTCCAGGGCACGGGCTCAGATGTCGGCAAGTCGCTGATCGTTGCCGGGCTTGCGCGGGCGCTTGTGGCGCGGGGGCTGAAAGTGCTGCCGTTCAAGCCCCAGAACATGTCCAACAATGCGGCGGTGGCCGTGGACGGCGGAGAGATCGGCCGGGCCCAGGCGCTCCAGGCGCGCGCCGCCCGCGTCAGCCCAAGCGTGCACATGAATCCGGTCCTGCTCAAGCCGCAGAGCGAGGTCGGCGCGCAGATCGTGGTGCAGGGCCGCGTTCATGGCAGGGCGTCGGCTGCCGACTATCAGCGTCTCAAGCCCGAGCTGATGGCCTTCGTGCAGGAGAGCTTCGCCCATCTGAAACGCGAGGCCGACATCGTGCTGGTCGAAGGGGCAGGCAGCGCCTCGGAAGTGAATCTGCGCGCGAACGACATCGCCAATATGGGCTTCGCCCGCGCCGCCCAAGTGCCGGTCGTGCTGATCGGCGATATCGACAAAGGCGGCGTTATCGCGAGCCTGGTCGGCACCAAGGCGGTGATCGATGCCGACGATGCGCGCCTCATCTGCGGCTTTCTCGTCAACAAATTCCGCGGCGATCCTGCGCTGTTCGCCGACGGTATGGCGAGGATCGCAGGCGCGACCGGTTGGGAGGCGCTGGGCCTCGTTCCCTTCTTCCCGGAGGCGCGGCTTCTGCCGGCCGAGGATGCTCTGGCGCTCGACGGCGCACGCCCTGCCAAGCCCGACGCGCGGCTCAAGATCGCGGTTCCCGTCCTGCCGCATATCGCCAATTTCGACGACCTCGATCCGCTCGACGCCGAGCCCACCGTCGAGATCGTGCGCGTGCGCCCCGGCCACGCATTGCCCGGCGATGCCGACCTGGTCATCCTGCCGGGCTCCAAGGCGACCATAGCCGATCTCGCCGCGCTGCGCGCCGCCGGCTTCGATATCGACATTGCCGGCCATTTGCGCCGCGGCGGAATCGTGCTTGGGCTGTGCGGCGGCTATCAGATGCTCGGCCGCAAGGTGCATGACCCTGATGGCATCGAGGGCCCACGTGGAACGGCTGCCGGCCTCGGCCTACTCGATGTTGAGACGACTTTATCGGGGAAGAAGCGGCTCGAGCCGGCGGAAGGCGCGACGTCCGACGGCGCTCCGTTCACCGGCTACGAGATGCATATGGGGGTGACCGAAGGCGCCGACTGCGCGCGGCCCTTCGCCCGTCTTGCCCATGGGTCGGCTGAAGGGGCGGTCTCGGCCGATGGCCGCGTGATGGGGACCTATATCCACGGACTGTTTGCCACTGACCGCCAGCGCTCCGCCTGGCTCAAGCGTGTTGCGCCCGGCGGCGCAACCATCGCCTACGATACTCTGATCGAGGAGACGCTCGACAGGCTCGCCGCTCATCTTGCTACCCATATCGATGTCGGCCGGCTTCTCACCCTATCGCGATAAGCGCCGCCAGCACGAAGACGATGGCGATGAGGAGGCCGTCGGCGCGGCTATAGAGATCGAGCGCAGCGCGGACGTCGGCGGCATTGGCCTCGCGCCGCCCATCGCCCATGAAGGCGCCGTCGGTGGGCGCGCCGCCATAAACACGAGGACCGCCGAGAGCAAGGCCGAGCGCGCCGCCCATGGCCGCCTCGGGATAGCCGGCATTGGGCGAGGCGTGTTTGGAGCCGTCCCGCCACGTCGCCTGCCACGCCCCTGATGCCGACGCGCCTTTGGTCAGGTAAGAAGCGGCAACGATGAGAAGCGCCGAAAGCCGGGAGGCCGGAAAATTGACGATGTCGTCGAGCTGCGCCGCC
>DASWJG010000184.1:0-2776 GCA_036397315.1 Methyloceanibacter sp.
GCCTTCATATGGTCGGTGAACTCGAAATAGCCGCGGCGGCAGGTGGCATCCTTCATGGCGGCGAGCGCCTTCTGGCTGGCGCAGACAATGCCGAGACCCGCCGGCAGCATCAGGCCCTTCTGCGAGCCGGTGATGGCGAAATCGACGCCCCATTCGTCCATGCGGAAATCGATGCTCGCGATCGAGCTTACGCCGTCGACATAGAGCAGCGCCGGGTGGTTGGCAGCGTCCATGGCGCGCCGCACGGCGGCGACATTGCTGGTGACGCCGGTCGCCGTCTCGTTATGGACCACCATGACGCCCTTGATCTCGTGGTTCTTGTCCTCGCGGAGCGCTTCCTCGATGCGCTCGGGGTCTGCGCCGGTGCCCCACTCCTCCTCCTGGACGATGACCTCGAGCCCGTGACGGCGGGCGAGTTCGATCCACAGATGGCTGAACTGGCCGAATCTTGAGGCAAGCATCTTGTCGCCAGGTGAGCGCGTATTGGTCAGCGCCGATTCCCAGGCGCCGGTGCCGCTCGACGGATAGATGACCACCTGGCCGTCCCTGGTCTTGAAGATCTTCTTCAGGTCTTCGAAGAGGGGCAAGGTAAGCTTAGGGAAGTCGGAGGAGCGATGGTCCTCCATGGCGACGTGCATGGCGCGCAAGATGCGATCGGGCACATTGGTCGGTCCCGGCACGAATAGAAAATTGCGCCCGGGCCTTCTTGCTCCAGCCATCGTTTCTCCCCTTGAAGTCTTGCCGACCTATAAGTCGGATTTCAGCTCATCTCGCGGAAAAAGGGTGTTAGCGTCCGCTTCGGCGCCTTGCAACCCCTTTCAGCAGCTAGAATAAACCGGTAATGCGGCCGTCAGCCGCCAGCTCGATATTGTTGGCGGCCGGCACCTTCGGCAGGCCCGGCATGGTCATGATGTCGCCGCAGACCACCACCACGAACTCGGCGCCGGCCGAAAGCCTGACCTCGCGGATCGGAATGACGTGCCCTAACGGCACACCCTTGGCGTCCGGGTTGGTGGTGAAGCTGTATTGCGTCTTGGCCACGCAGATGGGGAATTTGCCGAAACCCTGCTTCTCGAGCTCGGCAAAGCGGTCCTTCACGCTCTTGTCAGCCGTGATGTCGTCGGCCCCATAGATCTCCTGGGCAATGGTGCGCGTCTTGTCCCACAGCGACATGTCGTCGGGATAGAGCGGCTGGAAGTCGCTTGGCTTCTGCTCGATGGTGCGGACCACGGTGTTGGCAAGATCGAGGGCGCCGGCGCCGCCTTGCGCCCAGTGGTCGGCCATCACGCATTCCGCGCCGGCAGTTGAACAGAGACGTTTCAGCAGCGCGATTTCGGCCTCGGTATCGCTCGAGAAGCGGTTCACCGACACCACCACCGGCACGTGATATTTGCGCAAATTCTCCACGTGGCGTTCGAGATTGGCGAAGCCTTTCTCCAGCGCGGCGACGTTTTCCTTCTTGAGATCGTCCTTGGCCACCCCGCCATGCATCTTGAGTGCCCTGATGGTCGCCACGATCACCACGCAGTCGGGCTTCAGCCCCGCCTTGCGGCACTTGATGTCGAAGAATTTCTCGGCACCGAGATCGGCGCCGAAGCCCGCCTCGGTCACCACGTAGTCAACGAGCTTGAGCGCCGTCTTGGTGGCGATCACCGAGTTGCAGCCATGGGCGATATTGGCGAAGGGGCCGCCATGGATGAAGGCCGGGTTGTTCTCCAGCGTCTGCACGAGATTGGGCGCGAGCGCGTCCTTGAGCAGAGCCGCCATCGAGCCCGCGGCGGACAGGTCTCTCGCCGTGACGGCCTTCTTGTCCCGCGTCTGCCCGATCTGGATCTGGCCGAGCCGCCGCTGAAGGTCGGCAAGGTCAGTGGCGAGGCAGAAGATCGCCATGACCTCGGAGGCGACGGTGATATCGAAGCCCGCCTCGCGCGGGAAGCCATTGGCGACGCCGCCGAGCGAGGTGACGATCGAGCGGAGCGCCCGCTCGTTCATATCCATGGCCCGGCGCCAGGTGATGCGGCGGGTATCGATGTCGAGCTTGTTGCCCCAAAAGATGTGATTGTCGATCATCGCCGCGAGCAGATTGTTGGCCGCGCCGATGGCGTGAATGTCGCCTGTGAAATGGAGGTTGATGTCCTCCATAGGCACCACCTGGGCATAGCCGCCGCCGGCAGCACCCCCTTTGACCCCGAAGCAAGGCCCGAGGCTCGGCTCGCGGATGCAGATCATGGCCTTCTTGCCGATGTCGTTCAGCGCATCGCCAAGCCCGACCGTGGTCGTGGTCTTGCCTTCGCCGGCGGGCGTCGGCGTGATGGCGGTGACGAGGATCAGCTTGCCGTTGGGGCGCCCCGCCAGCGAGGCGACGTAATCGAGCGAGACCTTCGCCTTGTAATGCCCGTAGGGGTAAAGGTGCTCGGCCGGAATGCCGAGCTTGTCGGCCGCCACCTCGACGATCGGCCGCATCTTGGCGGCCTGGCTGATCTCGATGTCGGATTTCGGGTTCTTGTGCTGCTCGTCCGCACGCCTGCCCGGTTTTTTGGCATCATCACGCGGCTGAACTGACATGACTCGTTGGCCCTCGGGACTTGCGGCAGGACTGCAAAAGGAATGAGCAAGGTAATTCATTCGCTTGCCTTCTTGCAATCGTCTGTGCAGGTTCAACGCCCCTAAAGCGGGGGACACGTTAAGCAATGACGCCGCCCGAGCTTCTCAAAGCCATGTTCCAAGCCGCCGTGGACGCGGCGGCGCCTTCTCTTTGCGTTCCGGCGCATCTCCC
>DASWJG010000185.1:0-3114 GCA_036397315.1 Methyloceanibacter sp.
ATCTTCATCCGCGACGTGGTGCTGCTCGGCTGGTTCCTGCCGGCCGTCCAGCCGACCCCCACCCTTTGAGCGGAGCAAGCCTCAAGCTCGACCTTCGCTCGGTGAGCGAGGGCGTCATGCTGAAGGTGCGGCTGACGCCCAAGTCGGCCCGCGACGAGATCATCGGCGTCGAGAATTTCGGCGGCGAGGCCGTGCTGAAGGCGCGGGTGCGGGCATTGCCTGAAGACGGCCGCGCCAATCAAGCGCTGGAGCGGCTCGTGGCGCGCTGGCTCAAGGTGCCGCCGTCCTTTGTGTCAGTGGCGCAAGGGGGCAAGTCGCGGGTGAAGCAAGTCTTGATCGAGGGCGACACTGAGACGCTTCTCCGCCTGATCGATGCGCGCCTCGCCGAGCTAGCGGGCTAGCGCCGCGGCGATTTCCCCGACAATAGCCTCGGCGGCAGCGCGCGGGTCGGGCGCGCTTGTGATGGGCCGCCCCACCACGAGATAATCGGCGCCCGCTTCGATCGCGGCCCTTGGGGTCACCGCGCGCGCCTGATCCTGGGCCTCGGCACCCTGCGGCCTAATGCCGGGCGTAACAATCAGCATGGCTGGGCCGAGCGCTTGGCGAAGCGCGGCAGCCTCTTGGCCAGACGCTACCACCCCGTCGAAGCCGGCTTCCTGCGCCAGCATCGCACGATAGATCGCAAGCTCCTGCGGGTCCCGGTCGACGCCCTGCTCCTTGAGATCGTCGCGCTCAAGATTGGTGAGAACCGTCACGCCGAGCAGCTTGAGCTTGCTGCCGGCCCGTCCGCGCACCGCGGCATCGAGCGTCTTGCAATCGAGCGCATGCACAGTCAGGAACGCTGCCCCGCTGCGGGCGATCGCTGCGGTCGCGCGCTCGACGGTCGCCTCGATGTCGAGCAGCTTGGCATCGAGGAATATGGGACGGCCATGGCGTGCCAACTCTTGCGCCAGCGCGAACCCGCCGGAAAACAGAAGCTCGAGCCCGATCTTGTAGACGCCGACGCTGTCGCCGAGCGTCTCGATCAGGGCCTTGGCCTCGTCGACGCTCGGCACGTCGAGGGCGACGATGAGCCTGTCGCGAGGGAGCGTCATGGAACGACGAATCTCGCGGCGGCGACGGCGAGCGCCTCAACCACGCTCTTGCACAAATTCTGCTGCGCCTTGTCCTTGAGGCTGCCGTCGGCCTCGAAGGCGTCCATGGCGCGCGGCAGGGCGATCTGTTGCGGGATGACGGTGGCGCCCGTGCCGATCTCGAGGATCTGGCGTAAATGCAACAGGCTCCGCATCGCCCCGTAATAGCCGGGCGACGCGCCCGAGATGGCGAACACCCTTGTCTTGAACACTTCAAGCCCGGTCTCGCCTTTGGCCCTCACCCGCGTCACCCAGTCGAGCGTGTTCTTGAGCAGCGGCGTGACCGAGGAATTGTACTCGGGGCTGGCGATGAACACGCCCTGATATTCGCCGAGCAGAGCCCTGAAGGCGCGCGCCCGCTCCGGCGGCCCCTCTTTCGCTTCGAGATCGCCGTTATAGATCGGCATCGGATAGTCCTTGAGGTCGACGAGCACCGCCTCGATACCGTTGGCTTCGGCGATGTGGTGGGCAAGGGCGGCAAGCTTCCTGTTGAACGATCCGTCCCGCGTGCTGCCGGCGAAGAACAAGAGACGCATCGTCGGGTTCCTTGTCGCTTAAGTGGCGCGCGCAGGAGGAGCGAGCGAGGGACGGAAATCCTCCGCTACTCTACGTCAAAGGCGGCGCGGAAGGGTAGAAGCTACTCGCGGATGCCCTCGAAGAATTCCTTGACCCTAGCGAAGAAGCCGGTCGATGCCGGGCTCGTGCTCGGATTGGAGGCGTCCTCGAACGCCTTGAGCAGCTCACGCTGCTTGCGCGACAGATTCTTCGGCGTCTCGACCTCGACCTGAATGTAGAGATCGCCCTGCTGCTTGGAGCGCAGCACCGGCATGCCTTTCGCCTTGAGGCGGAACTGCTTGCCGCTCTCGGTGCCCTCCGGAATCTTCACTCGCGTCCTGCCGCCGTCGATGGTCGGTACCTCGATCTGGCCGCCAAGGGTCGCGGCGGTCATGGCGATCGGCACGCGGCAGAAGAGATCGGCGCCGTCGCGCTGGAAGAACTCATGTGGTCTGATCGAGAGGAAGATGTAAAGGTCGCCGGGCGGCCCGCCGCGGAGGCCCGCCTCGCCTTCGCCGGCAAGCCTGATGCGCGTGCCGTCCTCTACCCCGACGGGAATGGTGACCGAGAGCGTCCGCTCGCGCGTGACACGGCCGGCACCGTTGCAGGACGGGCATGGCGTCTCGATGGTCTCGCCCCGCCCCTGGCAGGAGGGACAGGTGCGCTCAATGGTGAAGAAGCCTTGGCTGGCGCGCACCTTGCCGACGCCGCCGCAGGTGCGGCACGTGGTCGGGGCGGTGCCGGCCTTGGCGCCCGAGCCCGAGCAGCTTTCGCAGGTGACGGATGTGGGCACCCGGATCTGCGCCGTCTTGCCTTGGTAGGCTTCAGCCAGCGTGATCTCCATGTTGTAGCGGAGATCGGAGCCGCGCTCGCGCGCCGATCGCGGGCGCGGGCGGCGCTGGCCCATGAACTCGCCGAACAGATCGTCGAACATCGCCGACATCGAAGCCGAGAAATCGGCGCCGAAACCGTGGCCGCCGTGGCCGGCGAGCCCGGCATCGAAGGCGGCGTGACCGAAGCGATCATAGGCCGCGCGACGGTGCGGGTCCTTCAGCGCTTCATAAGCCTGATTGAGTTCTTTGAAGCGCCTCTCGGCGTCCGGATCGCCATTGCAGCGGTCAGGATGACATTCTTTGGCGAGACGGCGAAAGGCGGCCTTGATCTCGCTGTCGCGAGCGCCGCGCGTTACGCCGAGAACGTCATAGTAGCACCGTTTCATCACCCCTCCGGCCCTTTACACCGCCGTCTTGCATGGCGGCGCTTAAGCCTCTTGTGTTGGGCGTTGGCGCCGGGATCGTATCGCCCAGCGCCGAGGCCATGCACTCTCTCTCTAGGCTGACTTCTTGCTGTCGTCGTCTTTGACTTCCTCGAAATCGACATCGACCACGTTGTCGTCAGGGCCGCCGGCCGCGGCGGACGGACCGCC
>DASWJG010000186.1:0-17879 GCA_036397315.1 Methyloceanibacter sp.
CGCCGAACAGGATGGCGCAAACGCCCTTGTCGCTCGCCGCCACGAGCACGAGGCCGAGCGAGCATTCGCCGATGGTGAACTTGATCTCTGTGTTGCTGCCGCCTGAGCGGAATTCGGTGGGCGTCATGCCGAGTACCTCAGACGATGTGGCGTAGAAGCGGCCATTCGAGTTGAAGCCGGCGCCGTAGATGGCTTGCGTTACCGTGGTGCCGCGGCCGAGCGCGTCGCGCACGCGCTTGTGGCGGTGGGCGGTGGCGTAGGCCTTGGGCGTCACGCCTAGCACCGCCTTGAAGATGCGGTGAAAGTGATGGGGGCTCAAGCCGACAGCAGCGGCAAGCTCATTGAGCTTAGGCTCCTCCTCGGTGGTTTCAATCAGGCGGCATGTCTCCCTGACCTTCTCGGCGTGTTGCTGGGCGAGGGAAGGCTCGGTCGGCTTGCAGCGCTTGCACGGCCGGAAGCCGGCCCGTTCCGCCTCTTCCGCCGTGTCGTAGAAGCGCACATTGGCGCGGTTGGGGCGCTTGGCAGGGCAAGACGGGCGGCAGTAGATGCCGGTTGTCTCCACGGCAGAAACGAAGCGCCCATCGAAGGCGGCGTCGCGCGCAACGACGGCAGCCCAGCGCGCATCGTCGAGGCCGGGCGCCGAGTATCCCGGCAACGTGGAGGCTGAGGCTGAAAGAGTACGTGACATTGGCTTGGTCCTGGTGCGTGCTGTGATTGTCGTCAAGCCTTACGCCTGCGCCAAGCCTCGCACACCCCGATCCTTGCTTTCGAATTCAGGCATCAGCATACGCAAGCTGTTCTTGCCCGCAACCCTCACCGAGGCGATTCCCTATAGCGGGCCGTTGCCGCCCTCCTGCATCTCGCCATGCGGAAGCTCGACCCGGTAGAGCATGCCTTCGCCGCCGTCGGTCAGAACATAAAGCACGCCGCTCGCATCGACGCGCACATCGCGAATGCGGCCAAGCTGATGCCGCAAAAGACGCTGCTCGCGCAGCACGCAATTGTCGGCCAGCGTGAGCTGAAGCACCATCTCGCCTGCCAGCGCGCCGATCCAGATCTCGGTTGTGGCCGGGTGGGTCTCGACGGTCAGGCTCGAAGGGGCGACCGACAGCGGCACCCAATAATGCACAGGTAGCTCGGTACCGGGCTGCTCGCTGTTCACCGCGATCGAATGGCCTTCATAGTCGACGCCGAAGGTGGCGATGGGCCAGCCGTAATTGCCGCCGCGCACGATGAGATTGAGCTCGTCGCCGCCTTGCGGCCCATGCTCGTCGGACCAGAGCTGACCGGTGGCGCGATCGAAGGCAAGGCCTTGCGGATTGCGGTGGCCGTAGCTCCAGATCTCCGGCCGGGCGCCCGGCGCCGCTCTGAAGGGATTATCCTCCGGCACCGTGCCGTCGGTCTTGATACGGACGATGGAGCCCGCGGTATCGGAAAGGTCTTGAGCGCGCACAGGCTCCCAGCGGTCGCCGAGCGACACGAAGAGGTAGCCGTCGCCGGTGAGTGCAACGCGCCCGCCGATTTGTTCGGGTCGCGGACCGGGGCTGCCCTCGAAAATGATCGCCTCGTCGGTGAGCGTGTCGTTGTCCTCGTCGAACTTGGCGCGCAACACGCGGATGGTGGAGGCCGTCTCGTTCCCTTGGAGATACGAGAGATAGATGAAGCGGCTTTCCTCGAATTCGGGATCGACGGCGACATCGAGCAGACCGCCGTGGCCTACGTAAAAGACGCTCGGCGTGTTTTGCACAGCGATGGTGTCGGCGTTGGTTCTGACATGCTGAAGCCGCCCCGGGCGCTCGGTCACGAGAAACGAGCCGTCGGGCAGGAGCGCCACTGACCACGGCACCTCGAACGGGCCTGCGGTTCTGGCGGCGGCGAGAGCGCCTTCGGCGAGCACGAAGCCTGCCTCATCGTCGGGCCCCGTGGTCCAGGTCTTGGAGGGCGGGCAGGCGAGAGCCGGATCGAACGAGGCATAAACAAGCGCAGTGAAGGCGACGCAGATTTGTTTAGACCGCATAAAGTCCCCCGTGGGCCAATTGAAGAAACGGGTCAGGCCGGACGTTATCCTTGTTCGCTCCCTCCCATGGCGGGGCTTCTGTCATCTGTTCGTCATTCAAGACCCTCATGGGTGTCGCAAAAACGTGATAATGCAAGGGCAATTATGGGAGCCGATGGGCTGGACGATTCGTCGCGAAGGCCGGAGAGAAGCCATTGAGCGATCACGCAGAACCGAGCGCCAGGGCACTTGAGCCGGGCCTGCTCGGACGTATCGGTCAAGCCGTCATGCGGCCCTTCCGGGAGATCTTGGCGCGGCTCAGGGCGGCGCTGTGGCTGATCGTCGCCGTCGCCGTCATCATGGCGTCTCTCGTGCTCATCGCCGGCCTTTCCAAGGCCTTTGCCCTGATCGGCTTGGTCAGTTTCGTGGCCTCGGTGCTGCTGCTGCCCCGCCCGGATGCCGACCAGGCTCTCGCCGGCGCGCTCGAGCGACCCTCGGCCGCGGCGCGCTCGACCTCGGCCATGCACGTCATGGCCGACGCCCTGCCGGACCCGGTGATCGTGCTCAACCCGGCCGGGCACGTGCTGTTCTGCAATGCTCCGGCGCGGGGCCTGTTCGCCTCGTTGCGCGAGGGGAGCCATATCTCCTCGGTGATCAGGACGCCCGAGTTCCTCGATGCTGTCGCCGCCGCGCCCGAGCGCGGGCGCGCTGTCACCGTCACTTATTCCGAGCGCGTTCCGGTCGGACGGCGCATGGCCGCGACCGTCGCCCCCCTGACGCGGAGGAGCGAGCGGGGCGGCAACATCCTCGTGCTGCTGCGCGACCTGACGGAAGTCGAGCGTATCAACCAGATGCGCGCCGATTTCATCGCCAATGCCAGCCACGAGCTCAGGACGCCGCTCGCCTCGCTGCGCGGCTTCATCGAGACACTGCAAAGTAGCGCCAAGGGCGATCCGGGCGCGCGCGAACGCTTCCTGCCCATCATGGCCGAACAGGCCTCGCGCATGACGCGCCTCATCGATGCGCTTCTGTCGCTGAGCCGGCTGGAGATGAACGCCCATGTGGCGCCTTCCGACCTCGTCGATCTTAATGACGTGCTCCACCACACCAAGGACACGCTCGAGCCGCTGGCGCGCGAGATGGGCTTCCGCTTCGACGTGGCGCATTTCCCCCGCCCGGCGATCGTGCGCGGCGATCGCGACGAGCTCGTCCAGGTGCTGCAGAATCTGGTGCAGAACGCGTTCAAATATGGCGACCGGGGCGGCCAGGTGCGGATCGAGGCCAAGCATATTCCCTCGCTCGGGCGCCAAGCGGGCCGCTACGCCATCGCCATCGTCGACACCGGACCGGGCATCGCGCCGGAGCATCTGCCGCGGCTGACCGAGCGCTTCTACCGCGTCGACGTGGCGTCGAGCCGGGAGAAGGGCGGCACGGGCCTTGGCTTGGCAATCGTCAAACACATCTTGAACCGCCACCGAGGCGAGCTCGCCATCGCCTCCAAGCCCGGCAAGGGCTCGACCTTCACGGTGATGCTGAACGAGGCGCGCGCGAGCCATGCCGAAAGGGGCGCTCCCTCGGGTTAGACGCGGGGTTATGCTTAACGCGGCGCGGGTGGCCTCAAGCCGGGCCCGCAGTTATCCACAGCCTTTGATGATAAACTTATTTGTCATCAATTAGTTAGGCTGTCATAAAGACGAATCATCGCTGTCATAAAAGGATTATCCCTGGGGGCTAGCGTGCCGGCGAGCTAGCGGCGTGGTGCTCGCGCTGGCGGAGGCTCACATCCAACAAAGGGAGAGCAAAGTGAACAGAATTTCTGTCGTGGCGTCGACGCTTGCCGTCGCCGCTCTCTGCACGGCCGGCCCGGCGCTGGCCCGCGATCAACTCAAGATCGTCGGCTCCTCGACGGTCTTCCCCTACACCCAAGCGGTCGCCGAGGAGTTCGGCAAGAAGACCGGCATGAAGTCGCCCGTGACCGAATCGACCGGCACTGGCGGCGGCATGAAGATCTTCTGCCAGGGCGTCGGCGAGGCCAACCCGGACCTCACCGGGGCGTCCCGCGCCATGAAGAAATCCGAGTGGGAGCTCTGCACCAAGAACGGCGTCACCGACATCACCGAGATTCAGATCGGCTATGACGGCCTGTCGATTGCCCAGTCGAAGAAGGGCAATCCCATGGATCTGACCAAGGCGCAAATCTTCCTGGCGCTCGCCTCAGAGGTCCCGGACGGTGACAAGCTCGTGCCCAATCCGTACAAGAAGTGGAGCGACGTCGACAAAGCGCTGCCCGACGTCGTCATTACCGCTTACGGGCCTCCGCCCACCTCCGGCACCCGTGACGCCTTTGTCGAGCTTGCCATGCACGAGGGCTGCAAGGCGCTCGACTACTTCAAGAAGAAGAAAGGCGAGATGGAGAAGGCCGATTTCGAAAAGCTCATCACCGAGAAATGCACGCCGATGCGCCAGGACGGCCCCTTCATCGAGGCCGGCGAGAACGACAATCTGATCGTGCAACGCATCGAAGCCGACCCCAACGCCGTCGGCATCTTCGGCTACTCGTTTCTGTACGAGAACGCGGACAAGCTGCAGGGCGTGAAAATCGCCGGGGTCGAGCCGACATTCGACACGATTGCCGATGCCAGCTACGGCCTTTCCCGCCCGCTGTTCATCTACATCAAGAATGCCCATCGCAAGGTCATCCCGGGCATGAACGAGTTCGTTGCCGAATATACGAGCGACGCAGCCATGGGTAAGGACGGCTATCTGCACGAACGTGGCCTCGTCGTGCTGTCTCCCGACCTGCTGAAGGAAATGCAAGATCGCGCCAAAGACGGAGAGAAGATGTCTCCGCCGACCTCGTAGGCGCGTGCTTGAGGTTGAAAGCAAGTGATCGAAGCGTGGCTGTGACCTGGGGTCGCGGCCAAGCGCTCGATCTGAGCAGCGACTCGCATCGGACGCCAGACTCCGGCGCCGATACGAGAAGCAGGGGCCGGAAATGATTGGCTACCTCGTCCTGGCGATCATTGCGCTGAGTCTAGTCAGCTATTTTCTTGGCCGGCGCCGCTCCCTCGCCATGGTCGGTGGGCGGCAGCAAGAGCTCCATTCGCGCCCCAACTATCACGGCGCCTATATTGCCGCCTGGGTCGGCATTCCATCCTTCCTGCTCGTTCTCATCTGGATTGCCCTGCAAGGACAGGTGATCGACAGGCTGCTTGAGGGCAGCCTTCCCGGAAGCCTCACCCAAGGCCTGGACCAGGACCAGATCGGCCTATTGCTGAGTGAGATCAAGTCGGTCGCCGCCGGCAATGTTTTCGGCGAGCCGACCCCCGCGGTCCAGGAGGCGGCCGAGCGCTACCGGCACTGGCAGGCGATTGCCCGTTACGCCATGGTCGCCGCCGCGCTCAGTCTCGCCCTGTTGGGCCTCCTCTTCGCGAGCCGCCGCATTAGCCCTGAGTTCCGGGCGCGGCATGGGGTGGAGCGGATACTCAACGGGCTGATGATGGCCTGTGCCCTGATCGCCATTCTCACCACGCTTGGCATCGTCCTGTCGCTTCTGATCGAAACCTTGCGCTTTTTCGAGAAGGTGTCGCCGTTCGAATTCTTCTTCGGCTTGAGCTGGGAGCCGCAGATCCCCATTCGCGAAGGCCAGGTAACGGCGGGTGGTGCCTTCGGCGCCATTCCCGTGTTCACCGGCACGCTCCTGATCTCGGCCATCGCCTTGGCTGTCGCCATCCCTATCGGCCTCTTGTCAGCGATTTACCTCAGCGAATACGCCCATGCGAAGCTGAGAGCCGTGGTCAAGCCCCTGCTGGAGCTCTTGGCCGGCATTCCGACCGTGGTCTACGGCTTCTTCGCCGTGCTTACCGTGGCGCCGGCCATGCGCACTTTCGGCGAGATGATCGGCGTGCCGATCGCGCCGAACAGCGCGCTCGCCGCCGGGGGGGTCATGGGCATCATGATCATCCCCTTCGTCTCGTCTCTGTCTGATGACGCCATTTCCGCCGTGCCCCGCGCCATGCGCGATGGCTCCTATGCCATGGGCGCGACCAAGGGCGAGACCATCACCAAGGTGCTTCTGCCGGCGGCGCTGCCGGGCATCATGGGAGGGGTGTTACTGGCAGCGAGCCGGGCGATCGGCGAGACCATGATCGTGGTCATGGCCGCCGGCATTATCGCCAGCCTTACCGCCAATCCACTTGAGCCGGTCACCACGGTGACGGTGCAAATCGTGACGCTGCTCATCGGCGATACCGAATTCGACAACCCGAAGACACTCGCCGCCTTCGCGCTCGGCCTCGTGCTCTTCGTGGTGACGCTCGCGCTCAACATTCTCGCCCTGCACATCGTGCGCAAATACCGAGAGCGATATGAGTGAGGCACAAACAATAGACCGGCGCCAACCCGCGCACGAATTCGCTTCCGAGGAGTCGAACCGGCGCGTCCGCCGGCGCTACGCCGCCGATCGGCGGCTGCAGGCCTACGGCATCATCGCCATTGGGCTCGCCATCGGCCTGCTCGGCATTCTCATCGGCTCCCTCATCGTTACCGGCTACCCGGCCTTCACCCAGACCAAGGTGAACCTCGAAATCTATATCGATCCAACCAAGGTCGATCCCAAGGATCCTGCTCAAGGAAATTTCCGCGCCCTGGTTCGCGATGCCTTGGTCAGCAACTTTCCCGAGGCCACAACGGATAAGCAGAAGACCGATCTGACGAAAATACTGACCTCCGACGCCTCCTATATCGTCCGCGATTACGTCGTCAAACACCCTGAGACGATCGGTCAGAGGATCACGCTTCCCATCGCCGTCTCCGATCCCTTCGATCAGCTCTATAAAGGCGTGATCCCGAAAGAGGTCGACGCGCTGAGTTGGAGTCAGGTCAGCTATTTCGAGCGGCTGCAGAACCGCGGAGTGGTGGTCGAGGACGGAGGGCGCACCGTCCTCAAGCTCGATGTCTATATCGATCCGGCTAGAATCGAGCCCGGGCCGCCGCCCACCGGCGACTTTGCCGCCGTCGCCCGAGACAGCTTGCACGCCTATCTGCCCGACGTGCACGACACTCTCCTCTTCACCATGCTCGCCGACAAGGCGCCCGACGCGATTAAGCAGCGTCTGGAGGCCGATCCGAGCCTCATGGGCAAGACCGTATCGATAGCGCTTCCCGTCTCCGAGCCGTTCGAGGTCCTTGCCAAGGGCGGCACGCCCAAGGTTCCCAATCCGCGCTTCACCGCGGCGCAGATCGCCGCCTTCGACGCGCTCGCCGCCCGCAGCCTCGTGCATGCGACGTTCAACTGGGGGCTGTTCTTCAATGCCGACAGCCGCTTTCCCGAGCGCGCGGGGCTCGCCGGCGCCATTACGGGCACCTTCTACATGCTCATCGTCTGCTTCGCGCTGAGCTTCCCGATCGGCATCTCGGCGGCGGTCTATCTCGAGGAGTTCGCGCCCAAGAACCGGCTGACCGATCTCATCGAGGTCAACATCAACAATCTCGCCGCCGTGCCGTCGGTAGTGTTCGGTCTGCTCGGCCTTGCCGTGTTCCTAGGCTTCTTCGGCCTGCCGCGGTCGACGCCGCTCGTGGGCGGCATGGTGCTGTCCTTGGTGACCTTGCCCACCATCATCATCGCCACGCGTGCGGCGCTCAAAGCGGTGCCCCCATCGATCCGCGAGGCGGCCCTTGGGGTTGGCGCCTCCAAGCACCAAGTGATGCTGCACCACGTCCTGCCGCTGGCCATGCCCGGCATTCTCACCGGCACCATCATCGGCATGGCGCACGCTTTGGGCGAAACGGCGCCGCTGCTCCTGATCGGCATGAACGCCTTCATCCCTAGCGTCGAGAGCATGGGCGTGCTCGAGCCGGCAACGACGCTACCGACTCAGATTTTTAGCTGGGCCGACAGCCCCGAGCGCGGCTTCGTGTCCCGAACCTCGGCGGCCATCCTGGTGCTGCTCGGCTTCCTGGTGGTCATGAATATGGTCGCCATCGTTCTCAGGCACAGATTCGAACGGAAGTGGTAGAAGGAACGCGTCATGGAGGCGAAAGTGGAGGCTCGGCCAGTGATCAAGGTGCAAGCTCCCGCGCCGGTACGGGACGAAATGGCGCAAGCGGCCGAGCAGCATGAAATCAAGATGGCGGCGCGGGACGTCAACGTCTACTACGGCGAGAAGCAGGCGTTGTTCGACGTCAACCTGGATATCTTGGACCGCTCGGTGACCGCCCTGATCGGCCCCTCCGGTTGCGGCAAGTCGACCTTCCTGCGCTGCCTCGACCGCATGAACGACGTCATCGAAGGCTGCCGGGTCACCGGCTCGATCACCCTTGACGGGCAGGATGTCTATGCGCCGCAGGTTGACCCGGTGCAGCTCAGAGCCCGCGTCGGCATGGTGTTCCAAAAGCCGAACCCGTTTCCCAAATCGATCTTCGAGAATGTCGCCTACGGACCGCGCATCCACGGCTTGATCAAGACCAAGGCCGACGCCGAGGAGATCGTCGTCAACAGCCTGACCAAGGCCGGCCTGTTCGAGGAGGTAAAGGACCGCCTCAACGAGTCCGGCACCAGCCTTTCCGGCGGCCAGCAGCAGCGGCTCTGTATTGCCCGCGCCATCTCCGTGGACCCTGAGGTGATCCTCATGGACGAGCCCTGCTCGGCGCTCGATCCGATCGCCACGGCGCGCATCGAGGCGCTGATGGAGGAGTTGAAGGAGAATTACTGCATCGTCATCGTCACCCATTCCATGCAGCAGGCGGCGCGCGTATCTCAACGCACCGCCTTCTTCCATCTCGGCAAGCTGGTCGAGGTGGATGAGACCGCCAAGATCTTCACCAACCCGACCGACATCCGCACGCAGGACTACGTCACCGGCCGCTTCGGCTGATGCCCGGCTTTTCAGGAGTTTGAACGATGGAACAGCAACACGAGCACATCGTCAGGTCTTACGAGGAGGAGCTTTCCCTCCTTAACAACAAGATCGCCAAGATGGGCGGTCTCGCCGAGCAGGTGCTCGGCCAATCTTTCGAGGCGCTGGAGCGGCGCGATCCCGAGCTTGCCGCCGCCACGATCAACCAGGACGAGGCGATCGACGTGCTCGAGCGGGAGATCGAGGAGCAGGCGGTGCTGATGATCGCGCGCCGGCAGCCGATGGCCTTCGACCTCCGCCAGATCATGGCCGCGCTCCGCATCGCCAACGATCTCGAGCGCATCGGCGATCTCGGCAAGAACATCGCTAAACGGGCGGTGGCAGTCGTCAGCGAGCAGCAGCCCAAGCAACTGATGCTCGGCCTGAAGCACATGGGCGAGCTGGCCCTCGGCCAGGTGAAAGAGGTGCTCGATGCCTTTATCGAGCGCGACGCCGACCGCGCGCTGAAGGTCTGGTACAAGGACGAAGAGATCGACGCCATGTACAACTCGCTGTTCCGCGAGCTCCTCACCTACATGATGGAGGACCCGCGCAATATCGGGCTCTGCACCCATCTACTGTTCGGCGCCAAGAACATCGAGCGCATCGGCGATCACGCCACCAACATCGCCGAGACGGTCTATTACCTGGTGCATGGCACGGCCATCACCGATCAGCGCCCGAAGGGCGACACCACAAGCTCGACGCCGGTCGCGCTCAAGCGGTCGGCGGGCTAGCGCATGTTGCAGACAAACGCCATGAGCCCGGGAGCCAAGGTATTGGTGGTGGAGGACGAGGAGCCGCTCGCGCTGCTGCTTCGCTACAATCTCGAGGCGGAAGGCTATACCGTCGATGTCGTGCATCGCGGCGACGAGGCCGAAATGGCCATCGCCGAAAGTTCGCCCGACCTGATTGTGCTCGACTGGATGCTGCCGGGAATTTCGGGGCTCGAACTGTGCCGGCGCCTGCGCACCGGCAAGGACTCCCGCACCATCCCCATCATCCTGTTGACCGCGCGGAGCGAGGAGAGCGATCGCATCAGGGGCCTCACCACGGGCGCCGACGATTACGTGGTCAAGCCGTTCTCCTTGCCTGAGCTGATGGCGCGGGTGCGGGCGATCCTCCGGCGTACCAATCCCGAGCGTATCGCCTCGGTGTTGAGCGTGGGCGATATCGAACTCGACCGGGAGTCGCACCGGGTGACGCGGAACGGCCGCCAGGTGCATCTCGGGCCGACCGAGTTCCGTCTGCTCGAGTTCCTCATGCAGAGCCCCGGCCGCGTGTTTAGCCGGGCGCAATTGCTCGACGGGGTGTGGGGCCGCAACGTCTATGTCGACGAGCGCACCGTCGATGTGCATATCGGGCGCCTGCGCAAGGCGATGATGCGCGGGCCGGAGACCGATCCAGTCCGCACCGTGCGCGGCGCGGGCTACGCCTTCTCCGACAAGCTCGAAGAGACGGCTTAAGCGAAAAAGTAAAAGAGGCGCCACGAGGGCGCCTCTTGTCGTTGCTTCTGGCGCTAACGCCTAGCCGGTGGCGAAGCGTTTCTCTCGCCGCCGCGCCTGCACCGGCTGATAGGCCATGCGGGCGTGGTGCTCGCAATAAGGAAGCTGGCCGCAGCTCTTGCGGCCGCAGAAATGAAACTCCGGGTCGCCGGGATCGCCGATCGGCCAGTGGCACATCGCTTCCTTCAAGGTGAGGATGCTCGCCCGCTCATTGAGCGGGATGACCAGCTCCTCGAGCACCGCTGGCGCAAGATCGAGCTCGGCCTCGTATTGAGGCTTGAGCGCGACATTGCCGCGCGTGCCGAACATCAGCGACGGCGGGCGGTTGGCGCGCGGCACATGTGAGCGCCGCGGTCTCGGGCTCGATGAGCGCGAGCTAGTCGCCCGCCCCGACAACCCAAGACGATGCACCTTGCCGATGACCGCGTTGCGAGTCACGCCGCCTAAACGGCCCGCAATCTGGCTCGCGCTTAAGCCCTCGGCCCAGAGTTTCTTCAGCAGTTCGACCCTCTCGTCAGTCCAAGCCATGGTTTGGCCTCCTCGAATTGGACTCAGAATCCCCCCGTCTGCCTAGAGACGGCGTTTGAAAAACTCAGATTTACTGCTGAGAGTGACCGCCCGGGCGCGACGCAGCACCCACGATATCTTGTAGCCGAGCGGTAATACGCTACTATATCCGGCAGAACCCGGCAAGCGTCCGCCACGCTTGGTGAGTCCGTTTTCCACCGGAACGATCGGATTCTGCCACTTCTCCTTGAAGAACACAAATCGAAGAGTGGATGGAAAGGTGGACGAGCGTTGGATAAGCGCGTCATGTGCCCTGATTGACACGCCTCAAGCGGAGACCTAATGCTCTGAGATTCCTTGCTGCCGCCGGTCGGCGGCAATTTTGTTTCAGGGACAGCGAAGTTCCATGTCGGCCCTCCTTCCGACCTATGCCCGCAGCGAGCTCTCCTTCGCGCGCGGGGAAGGCGCTTATCTCTTCACCGCCTCTGGCGAGCGCTATCTCGACTTCGCCAGCGGGGTCGCGGTCACCGCGCTCGGCCATGCGCATCCGCATCTCGTCAAAGCGCTGACCGATCAGGCGAAGAAGCTCTGGCACGTCTCCAATCTGCATCGCATCCCCGAGCAGGAGCGGCTCGCGGCACGGCTCACCGCCGCCACGTTCGCCGAAATGGCCTTCTTCGCCAATTCTGGCGCGGAAGCCGTCGAATGCGCCATCAAGGCGGTCCGCCGCTATCACTTCAAGACGGGCGCGCCGGAGCGCTACCGGCTCATCACGTTCGAAGGCGCCTTCCATGGCAGGACGCTCGCCACCATCGCCGCCGGCGGACAGGCGAAACATCTCGAGGGCTTCGGTCCGCCGGTCGACGGCTTCGACCAGGTCGCGGTCTTTGACATCGATGCGGTCGAGGCGGCGATCGGCGAGGAGACCGCCGGCATCCTCATCGAGCCGATCATGGGCGAGGGGGGCATGCGCGAGGTCTCCTGGCGCTTCTTGCAGGATTTGCGCAGCCTCGCGGACGACAAGGGGATTCTCCTCCTGCTCGACGAGGTGCAGACCGGCATGGGCCGCACCGGTAAGCTGTTCGCTCATGAATGGGCCGGCATCACCCCCGACATCATGGCCACCGCCAAGGGTCTGGGCGGCGGTTTTCCGGTCGGCGCCTGCCTGACGACCGAGGCGGTCGGGTCCGCCATGACCGCGGGCAGCCATGGCTCGACCTTCGGCGGCAACCCGCTCGCCATGGCGGTCGGCAATGCCGTGCTCGACGTGGTGCTCGCGGAGGGCTTTCTCGATCATGTCGCAAAGATGGGGCTAAGGTTGAAGCAGCGTTTGGCCGCGCTCAAGGATGAGCATGGCGAGATCATCGAGGAGGTGCGCGGGCAGGGATTGATGCTTGGGCTGAAATGCAAGGTGCCGAACCAGAAGCTCCTCGAAGCGCTGCGCGCCGAGAAGATGCTGACGGTGCAAGCCGGCGACAATGTCGTGCGCCTCTTGCCGCCGCTCATCGTGGGCGAGGCGGAGATCGACTTGGCCGGCACCAAACTCGATGCCGCCTGCGTCGCCTTGAAAAGCGGCGCGCTGGCTCACGCCTGACCGTCCCGCTGGCGAATGTCCATGTCCCTCAAGCACTTCATCGATATCGACGCGCTGGACCGCAAGGCGCTCCGCGCCATCATCGACAGCGCCGCGGCGATGAAGCGCAAAGGACGGGTGCCGAAGAACCTCAGGCTGCATCGCGGCGCCGTGCTCGCCATGATCTTCGAGAAGCCCTCGACGCGCACCCGCGTCTCCTTCGAGGTCGCCATGCATCAGCTCGGCGGAAACTCCGTCGTGCTCGATCCGCAGGACATGCAGCTCGGCCGGGGCGAGACGCTGGCCGATACCGCGCGCGCCCTGTCGCGTTATGTCGACGGGATCATGCTCCGCACCGGGCCACATGAGACGCTGACCGAGCTTGCCGCGAATGCGAGCGTGCCGGTGATCAATGGGCTCACCTGCCGGTCGCATCCCTGTCAGGTGATGGCCGACGTGATGACCTTCGAGGAGCTGAAGGGCCCGATCGAAGGCCGCACAATCGCCTGGATCGGCGATGCCAATAATGTCGCGACGTCGTGGGTGCACGCCGCCGCGCGCTTTGGTTGCAAGCTCAAGATCGCCTCGCCCAAGGCGTTCGCGCCTTCGCCCGCGCTGCTTGATTGGGCCAAAAAGGAAGGTGCCGACATCGAGCTGAGCGAGGACCCGCTGCAAGCGGCGCGCGGCGCGGATTGTGTGGTGACCGATGTCTGGGTTTCGATGGGCGACAATGACGAGAAGAAGCGGACGGAAGCTCTCCGTCCGTTCCAGGTCAACGGCCGCGTGATGGCGCAAGCGGCAAAGGACGCGATCTTCATGCATTGCTTGCCGGCCCATCGCGGCGACGAGGTGACGGCAGAGGTGATCGACGGCCCGCAATCTGCGGTGTGGGACGAAGCTGAGAACCGGCTGCACGTGCAGAAGGCAATCCTCGCCTGGTGCCTCAGCGACGACCGTCCTCTCAAAGGGCGCCGGGTAGCCAAACGCGGGGCGAGCAAAGTCAAAGCCCGCGGAGCCAAGCGATGACGGAGCATGCACCACAGGGCCAGATCGAGCTTCGCCTCCCGGAGGATGATCTCATCCTGCCGTTCCAGGCGGAACACGCGGAGGTCTCGGGCCGTCTCGTCAAGCTCGGGCCCACGGTCGACACCATCCTCTCGCGCCATGCTTATCCGGAAGCCGTATCGCAGCTTCTCGGCGAGGCCGTGGCGCTGACCGCGCTGCTCGGCGCCGCGCTCAAATTCGAGGGCAAGTTCATCCTCCAGGCCTCGACCGACGGGCCGGTCGATCTTCTGGTCGCCGACTATCAGGTGCCGGGAGGCTTGCGCGGCTATGCGCGCTTCTCGCCCGAGCGGCTGGCGGCGCTGCCGCCGGACGGGCGGCTGCTCGGTGACGGCCATCTCGCCATGACCATCGACCGCGGGCTGGAGACCGAGCGCTATCAGGGCGTGGTGCCGCTCGAGGGCGATAGCCTGACCGAGGCCGCCGATACCTATTTCCGACAGTCCGAGCAGCTCCCCACCTTCATCAAGCTTGCCGTGGCGCGGCATTATCGCGCCGGCCAGGCGGGCGGCAGGCCCTGGACCTGGCGCGCCGGAGGGCTTCTCGTGCAGAAGCTCACCCGCGAGGGCGGCCGCTCGGTTGGGAGGGAGGCGGCCTTCGCCGAGGAGGACTGGACGCGCGCCAAGGCTCTTGCCGAGACGGTCGAGGACCACGAGCTGCTCGATCCCATGCTGCCGCCGGACCGGCTGCTCTATCGCCTCTTCCACGAGGAGCGGGTGCGCGCCTATCGCGCCATTCCGCTGGAAAATTGTTGCAGCTGCTCGAAGGCGCGCGTCGAGGAATTGCTCAGGCGCTTCTCGGCCGAGGATCTGGCCGACATGGTGGTCGACGGCGAGGTGTGGGTGACGTGCGAGTTCTGCAACAGCCGCTACCGCTTCGACCCCGCCGCCTTCGCCGACGCTTGAGCCGCGCCGTCTCGGCTTCCCATCATTGTCATCGCCCCGCTTGATCGGGCGATCCAGTAACCACCGGCAGGAGTTCATCGTGTAGGCAGGGGTTACTGGATGCCCACCTTCGCGGGCATGACAATTATCTGCTGAGCGTGGCCGCGAGGCCTTTAAGGAAGGCCATGCAGGCCTCGAGCTGGCCGTTTGCCACATACTCGTCGGCGGCATGCGCTTGGGCGATATTGCCGGGTCCGCAGATCACCGCTGGCACACCCGCCTGCTCGAACAGCCCTGCTTCGGTGGTGTAGGACACCGCGTGCGTCTCCGCGGCACCGGTAAGCTCAAGCGCGAGCGCGACCGCTTCAGATGCGGGCGCCGCCACGAAGGCCGGGACGGACCCTTGCGCCTCCGTATCGATCGCGGCTTCTTTCGTCACCTGCCGCATCCTCGGCAGGAGCGCCGTTTTGGCGAAGGCGCCGAGGTCGCGCGGCAGCTCCGCGGGCGCGGCGCTCGGCAGGCTGCGCACCTGCCACTGAAATTCGCAGGTCTTGGGCACGATGTTCGGCGCCGTGCCGCCATGAATAGTGCCGACCGACACGGTGGAGAAGGGCGGCTCGAAGCGCGGGTCGTTCTGCTTCGCCGCGATGTCGGCGCCGAGGCGCTCAAGCTCGCCGATCAGCGCCGCGGCGGCGGCGATGGCGTTGACCCCAAGCTCGGGCATGCTCGAATGCGCTTCGCGGCCGGTGACGCGCGTGCGGTAGGCGTCGATGCGCTTATGGGCATCGATCACCTGCATGCCGGTGGGCTCGCCCACGATGATGGCGCGGGGCCGTGGCAAGTCGTGGCCGAGCCGCGCGATCAGCGGCCTCACGCCGGTGCAGCCCACCTCCTCGTCATAGGAGATGATGATGTGGACCGGCTCCTTGAGGCTACGTGATTTGAACAACGGCACCGCAGCGAGCACGCAGGCGAGAAAGCCCTTCATGTCGCAGGTGCCGCGGCCATAGAGCTTGCCGTCACGCATCGTGAGGGTGAAGGGGTCGGAGGTCCAGCGCTGGGCCTCGACCGGCACGCAGTCGCTATGGCCGGAGAGGCCGATGCCGCCATCGCCCTTGGGACCGATGGTGGCGAACAGGTCGGCCTTGGCGCCGTCAGCGGAGGGGACGCGCGTGGACGCTATGCCGTAGCCCTTGAGGGTGTCCTCGACGAAGGCGATGAGCGCGAGATTCGACTTGGCGCTCGTGGTGTCGAAGCCGACAAGCTTCGCGAGCAGCTCCGGCACGGTTGATTCAGAAGCCGACAAGATAACTCCCATGATTTGGCGGGAACCGGCGTCAGCCGCTCACCGCGAGTCAGGTGGCGTCAAGGCAGTCGAAGAGCGGAAGCGCTCTGCCGACCTCGCCCGAGCCTTCAAGGCCTCGACCTCGCGGTCGCGCGGCGGCGCATTGGTAACGAGCGAACCAAGCAACTCACGTGCCGCCAAAGCGACCTGGTCCACCGCCCGATCGAAGGCAGCTTGATTGGCCTTGGAGGGCCGGGTGAAGCCGCTCAACTTGCGGACAAATTGCAGGGACGATGCCCTGATCTCCTCCTCCGTGGCGGGTGGCGCGAAATTATGCAGCGTCTTGATGTTTCGACACATGATCATCCTCCCTAAACGCGGAGAGTTCCGCGGAAAGGTGACACACAGGCAAACCGCGGGCAAGGCGCCGCTCGTCGCCGTTGCGCTCACTTGGCAGCAAGCGCCTGATCGAGATCGGCCATGAGGTCGGCCACGTCCTCAAGTCCGATGGAGAGCCGCACGCTGTTGTCGAAAATGCCAAGCTCGGCCCGTGCCTCCGGCGAGAGCCGCTGATGGGTGGTGGTGGCGGGATGGGTGACCAGGCTCTTGGCATCGCCGAGATTGTTGCTGATCTTGACGATCTCGAGCGCATTCATGAAGCGGAACGCCTCCTTCTTGCCGCGCTTGATCTCGAAGGCGACCATCGGCCCGCCTCCCGGCATCTGACGCTTGGCGAGCGCGGCCTGCGGATGGTCGGCGCGGCCGGGATAGAACACGCGCACGACCTCCGGCCTGTCGGCGAGAAAATCGGCGATGGTGGCGGCGGACGCGCAGTGGCGCTCAACCCGCACGGGCAGCGTCTCCAGGCCCTTCAGCAGCACCCAGGCATTGAACGGGCTGAGCGACGGGCCGGTGTGCTTGAGAAAATTGTGCAGCTTCTCCTCGATGAACTCCTTTGACCCAAGCACGACGCCGCCGAGGCAGCGCCCCTGGCCATCGATATGCTTGGTGGCCGAGTAGACCACGATGTCGGCGCCGAGCGGCATCGGCCGCTGGAGCAGCGGCGTGGCGAAGACGTTGTCGACCACGACGAGCGCCCCGGCTTTCTTGGCGATCCTCGAGACGCCTTCGATATCGACCAGCTCGAGCACGGGGTTGGTGGGGGTCTCGAAGAAGAAGGCGCGCGTGTTGGGTTTGACCGCCGCTTCCCAAGCCTTGAGATCGCGGCCGTCGATCAGCGTGGTCGCGATGCCGTAGCGCGGCAGCAGATCCTCGACGATATAGCGGCAGCTGCCGAACAGAGCCCGCGCCGAGACCACATGGTCGCCCGTCTTCAGATGGCAGAGCAGGGAGGCACTCACGGCGGCCATGCCGCTCGACATGCCGCGTGCGGCGGGCGCCCCTTCCAGCGCGCACATGCGCGCCTCGAACATGGCGACGGTCGGGTTGGCGTAGCGGCTATAGACATAGCCTTCCTCGTCGCCCTTGAAGCGGGCTTCGGCCTGCTCGGCGCTGTCATAGACGTAGCCCGAATTGAGGAAGATGGCCTCGGAGGTCTCGCCGAACTGGCTGCGGAGCGTGCCGGCATGCACCAGCTCGGTGGCGGCATGCCAGGCGACGCGGCGCTTCTTTTTATCCTTGCTTGCGACCATGGACTGCTCCTTCACACCCGTCTTACGGCCGGCCGCATAAAAAAACCCGGACTTTGGCTGCCGCCAAAAGACCGGGATCGGCTTCAATCGCCTCGCACGGCCTTTTAGCGACTTGTTTAACGTGGCTGCAAGCCGGCCGGCCAAATCACCACGAGAGGGCATTAATGCCCCCGCGGAATGGCCGCCGTCAAGTCTCGCCCAGGGTCAACCGGCGGAGAGGGCAAAGAGAAAGGAAATGACCGCGAGCGCCCCGAGCATCGTCCTCACGCCATGCAGCCTGTTCCATTTGTGGAGGAGGGCTCGGGTCTTAGGTCCGGCCTTGGCGGGGTCGGTCGCCATCAGCGCGTCGTTAATCGGCTTGAGCGCCAGCAAAGTCCACGGCCAGGGCGCCAACATCAGCAGGGCGCCCACCATGAAAGCTGGTTTTCCGGTTTGCCGCCAGGCGATGGCGCCGAGGGCGAAGCCGATCAAGGCCAAACTCGCCTGCATGATGAAGCCGCGCTGGTAGGCCTTCTGCCA
>DASWJG010000187.1:0-11072 GCA_036397315.1 Methyloceanibacter sp.
ATGACCCGGCCCTTCGATCATCACCTGGCAGCCGCGGTCCCAGGCAATCTTGGTCAGCTCGCCTAGCGTCTCCAGCTCGGCGAATTGGGCGCGGTCGTTGGCGTCGGCAATCGATCCCGGCCTGAGGCCGTCGCCGAGCGAGAAGGACACGTCGTAGCGGCGCATGATCTCGCAGATGTCCTCGAAGCGCTCGTAGAGGAAGCTCTCTTTGTGATGGGATAGGCACCATTTGGCCATGATCGAGCCGCCGCGCGAGACGATGCCGGTGACGCGGGGGGCGGTGAGGTGGATATAGCCGAGCCGCACCCCGGCATGGATGGTGAAATAGTCCACCCCCTGCTCGCATTGTTCGATCAGCGTGTCGCGATAGACTTCCCAGTCGAGCTTGACCGGGTCGCCGCCGACCTTCTCCAGCGCCTGATAGATCGGCACCGTGCCGATCGGCACCGGCGCGTTCCTGATGATCCACTCCCGCGTGGTGTGAATGTTGCGCCCCGTGGAAAGGTCCATCACCGTGTCGGCGCCCCAGCGGATCGCCCACACCATCTTCTCCACCTCCTCCTCGACCGAGGAGGTCACGGCCGAGTTGCCGATATTGGCGTTGATCTTGGTGAGGAAGTTGCGGCCGATGATCATCGGCTCGGATTCGGGGTGATTGATATTGGCGGGGATGATGGCGCGGCCGCGGGCGACCTCGCTACGCACGAATTCCGGCGTGACGATTCCCGGCAAGCTGGCGCCGAAGCTCTCCCCGTCGGCGAGCCGAGCATGCGCCTCCTCGGCCGCGCGCTCGCGTCCGATATTCTCGCGATGAGCGATATAGACCATCTCCTTGGTGACGATCCCGGCGCGCGCCAGCTCAAGCTGGGTGACGGGACCACCAACGCGCGTTTCGATCCAAGGCGCTCGCAACGGGGCTAGCCCGCGCGCGACGTCGATCTCTGCCTCAAGATCGCTGTAAGCCCCTGACGTGTCGTAGACGCGGAAGGGCGCGCCTTCAGCAAGATCGATCTCGTGGAACGGCACGCGCAAATCGTCGTGGCCTTCCGGCGAGGAATAGACCTTGCGGCTGCCGGTGAGCGGCCCAACGGTCACGTTTGGAGATTTGATCGGCTTGTCGTGGAGATTCATGGCCGCGGCACTCCCTTAGAGGCTCAGGCCCTGGCGGTGAAAGAGAAGGAGACAAGTTCCCGTCCCTTCGCCGGCATGACCCGGATCAGGTTCGAAGGGTCTCCGCCGGGCCCTCATTTGAAGGCAGCGGACTCTCAGCCCCTTCCCTGGGGCTCCCCTCGGAACAGGCCCAGTGTAGACCTCAGGATGCGCGTGTCAAACCGCGCTCACCTGCTTCCCGACCATCCTCAGGCTCATTTCCGCCGCGGCCGTTTGGCGCTGCGCTTTCGCGAGGACGAGGCCCTCGCCGGGCTGTGCCGGCGCGTCCCTGAGTTCCACAAATCCTCGTAGCCCATGATCGAGAGGATGGCGCCGAGCACGATGGTCACCGCGGCGCCGGCGAGGATACCGCCATGACTCGCGATCATACGGTCGCCCAGTGTTTGCACCGTCCCGGGGAACACAAGGTTGGAAACGCCGCGCACGATGAGCAGCCAGCCGAGGATGGTCACGATCACCCGCCAGTCCGGCACCCAGAGATTATGCGCGTTGACGACGGCCAGCCCCGCCACCAGCGCCAGCGCCCCGGTGATGAAGATGAGCGCCCGCGAGCCGATGAACTCCTTCATCAGGCTGGAATAGGCGTCCCCCTCGGTCAGCATGCCGCCGATCATGCCGATGCCGATGATGAGCATCACCGGTCCCATCAGTCGTGCGATATATCTCGATGTGGTCATTTATCGCCCCTTCCTCCCGGTTCAAGCTTTGTCCCCAAGAAACTCCAAGGCACGAGTAAGCCATGCGAGCCGCTTGCAAGCCTTCTACTCCGGGCCCTCCAGTCGGCCTTGTCGCCAAGGCGCGAAGCCAGAGTTGAGACCGTTCGTCCTCAACGCCGCATCACCAGGATCGACTTTTGACGAAGCAAGGGCGCCATCTATTGATTTTGCCAGGTATTGCCCCCGGCGCCCTCGAACTTCGCGCATGTTAAGCCGAACCCGTTGGAACGCAAGCCGTACGCGACATGCGTCAAAGCGGAAGCATCATGCGGGAAAGACCGGCTCGACAGCCTGCCTGCAAGGCCTTTTTCAGCACTGGCGGGGACCAGCGGAAATTGGCTTAATCCCTCAAGGAGAAGGGAAATCTTGCCCCTGATGCGCATCCAGTTTAAGCCTCGTCATCATTCTGCCGTGCTTCACCTTGAATTGCGGGCCTCGAGGCCTGAGGAGGCCGGTTAACCCCCCGCCGCAACCGAGGCAAAGAAAGTCGTGAATCAGGAAGTTTCGACCGACACGCCGACGCGCGCGAAAGGCCGAGCCAAAACCTATCGCTGGGCCGCGCTGACCGTTCTTCTGCTCGCGACCATCGGGGGCGTGCTCGCTTATTGGCGCTATATCGAGATCTACCCGTCCACCGACAATTCCTATACCGGCGCCAACGTCGTGCGCGTGGCCTCGCAAGTCTCGGGCCCCGTCATCCGCGTCTATGGCAAAGACGACGACAAGGTCGCGACCGGCGACCCCCTGTTCGATATCGACCCCACGCTCTACGACGCGGCGCTCCGCAATGCGCGCGCGCAATTCGACGCGGCGGCTGACGCCGCCGGCACCGCCGCCGACGATCTCAAAGCGGCCGCCGCCACGCTCGAAGAGAAGCGCGTGGCGCTCGAAGATGCGCTGGCCAAATATCGCGAGGCCAAGGACGCCCAAAGGGAGGGCGAGGCGCCATCGAGCGAACTCACCGCTGCATTGACGGCCTGGCATGACGCCGTGCAGGCGTTCGAGGACGCCCAGGCCGCATTCGACACGGCGCAAGACGCCAAGTTGACCGTGACCACGCCCACGGTGCAGCTGCGCGCCGCTTCCGCCCAACTCGACAAGGCGACCCACGACCGGGTGAGGACTCACGTCATCGCACCCGCCAATGGCTGGCTGTCCAATGTCACGCTCCGCCCGGGCACGGTGGTCCAGGCCGGAACGCCCGTTTTTGCCATCATCGAAGATGGGCAATGGTGGGTCGACGCCAACTTCAAGGAGACCGACCTCGCCCGCATCAAGCCGGGACAGAAGGCGACCATCCGCCTCGATATGTATCCCGGCACGACCCTCGACGGGGTGGTCGAATCTATCAGCGCGGGCTCCGGCGCGAGCTTCTCCGTGCTCCCGCCGGAGAACGCCACCGGCAACTGGGTGAAAGTGACCCAGCGTTTCCCGGTGCGAATCAAGATCACAAGCTCGCCTGCCCCTGACAAGCCGTTGCGCATGGGCGCCAGCGCGACCGTGACGATCGACACCGCCGAAGGGCAGCAATGAGCCCTAGGCCGGGTGCGGGCGGCAAAGGCCGGGGGCGCAAGCCCCCTTCCGAGCGGCGCGAACCCGTGCCTGTCGACCCGGAATTCATACGGCCGCCGATCCCGCTGGTCATAGCCGTGGTCCTCACCGCGGTCCTCGAGGTTCTCGACATGACCATCGTCAATGTCGCGATCCCGCACATGCTCGGCGCCTTTGCCGCGACGGCCGACCAGATCACCTGGATTCTGACGTCTTACATCGTCGCCGCCGCCGTGGTGATGCCGCTCACCGGCTATCTTTCCACCTGGCTGGGGCGGAGACGGCTCCTGCTCACCGCCATTACCGGCTTCGTGGTGTCGTCCGCCTTGTGCGGCATGGCGTGGAACCTGGAAAGCATGGTGCTGTTTCGCCTGGCGCAGGGCGTGTTCGGCGCGCCGCTCGTCCCCTTGAGCCAGGCCATCCTGCTCGATGCCTTTCCACGCAACCGGGCCGGGCAGGCGCTGGCCATTTTCGGCATGGGCATCATGGTAGCCCCAGTGATCGGACCGGCGCTCGGCGGCTATCTGACCGAGACCTATTCCTGGCGGATGGTGTTCTACATCAACGTCCCGATCGGCCTTCTCGCCCTCCTGCTCTCCGTCGGCTATCTGCCTAAGAGAGACATCCGGGATATCAAGACCGACTGGATCGGCATGGGTCTTTTGGTGCTCGCCGTCGGCGCGCTCCAATTCGTCCTCGATCAGGGCCAGATGCGCGACTGGTTCAACTCGCGCCTCATCGTCGTCGGCACCATTATCGCCGTGTTCGCGACCGCCGCCTTCTTCCTCAGGGGCTGGAACAAGACGGACAACATCATCGACCTGTCGCTGCTCAGGGACCGCAATTTCGTCCTGGGTACGCTCGCCATCACCGCCTACGGCGTCAGCCTGTTCGGCTGGATGGCGATGATGCCCTTGTTCAGTCAGCGGCTGCTCGGGTATACGCCGGACGTCGCCGGAACCCTCTTCATTCCCCGTGCAATCGTCAGCGCCATCACCTTGGCGATCACCGGCAGCATCCTCATTCGCCTGTTCGACGCCCGCTGGCTGGTCGCCTCCGGCCTCGTCATGACGGCGCTCGGTACGTTTCCGATGGCGTACTTCTCCCTATATGTCGACTTTTGGGGCATCGCCACGCCAGGCATCCTGGCGGGCATCGGCTCAGGTCTGTTCTTCGTGCCGCTGACCGCGGTCGCTTTCGCCAGCATTCCCAACGCCAAATATGACGAGGCTTCCGGTGTCTATGCGCTGATGCGAGGCATCGGCGGCTCAGCCGGTATCGCCGTGGTGAGCTGGCTGCTCGTGCGGCAGGCGCAGGTTCACTTCAACGAGCTCACGGCTCACATCACCCCCTTTAATCGCGATCTCATTCCCTATCTCGCGGAGCGCGGGCTCACGCCCTACTCGCCGCAGGCGGCGCCGGCCGTCATCCGTGAGATCGCCCGTCAGGCCCAGATGCTCGCCTTCAACGACATCTTCTGGTTCATCGCCGTCGTCACCCTTGCCATCATTCCGCTCCTCTTCTTGATGAAGCGGCCGGAAAGGGTGCAGCTCGTGCCGGCCCGCTAGGGGCTCGGGTCAAATCGCAAGACGTGAAGCAGGGATCAGCCCCGGAGAGGCCACCCCGGGGCTCGATGCAGGGTCTTTCAAATTACCAGCAGGCCTTGGCGCCCGAAGTGCAGACGTAAGGCGAGATCACGCCCGCCCAGCACACGGTATAGGAATTCGATTTCACGATGTCAGGCTTGTAGAAGAGGTTCGCGCTCACGGCCTCGCGCCAATAAGGTTGCGGCTTGGCGCGCATGGCGCTGACGCTGACGGCGCCCAGCCTCTTTTGCGCCTTGTATTCGGAGATCGCGGTGGCCACAGCGGCCTGGGCGCGGGTGACGGCAGTCACTTGGTCGAACCCGTCGGCGGTGCCTGAGAATCCGAGACAAATTGCATTGGCCGGCGCGCCTTGCACCACGCATAGGCCCGCCGCGATTAGCGCCAACCCAAAGACGCGCGTATACGACCTCATCGGAACGCCTCCTTCAGCAACGACAGAGAGGCGCTAAGATATCGCGGGCGAGCGCGCTTGCCAGTATCTTTGCTGCCGTAGCCAAAGGGTTCCTGTCGCCCTGTAGCCTTTGTGCCACAGTCTCGCGCCAAATTGGAACGGGCCGGATTATGGCGGTGCTCTAAGGACTTAGCAGCCCGGCGGCAAAGGCCGAGGGAGTTCCCATGGGGTCCAGGCTTGTCCTCATAACCGGCGCATCGAGCGGGATCGGCGAGGCCACGGCCAAGCGCTATGGCGCAAGCGGCGCCCAAGTTCTCTTGCTTGCCCGCAACCCGGAGAAGCTCGATGACGTGGCCGAGGCCATCCGCCGCGCTGGCGGCGCGGCCACCCCCTACCCGGTCGACCTTTCCGATGCGAGCGCCATCGCCGAGACGAGCGCGCGGATCAAACGCGAGGCCGGCACGCCCGACATTCTGATCAACAATGCCGGCTCAGGCCGCTGGCGCCCCTTGGTCGAGACCACGGCGGAAGAAGCCCTCGCCATGATCGAGGTGCCTTATCTTGCCGCCTTCAACCTCACCCGCGCCTTTCTGCCCGAGATGCTTGCGCGCCGCAGCGGTGCCATCGCCTGCGTCACCTCGCCGGCCTCCTATCTCGTCTGGCCGAATGCCTCCGCCTATATCGCCGCGCGGCATGCGCTGCTCGGTTTCACCGAGGCGCTCCGGGCCGACGTGAGAGGAAAGGGAATCGACGTCACTCTCGTCGTGTTCGGTACGGTCGAGACCCCTTATTGGGAGCACAATCCAGGGAGCCGCGAGCGCGTGCCCAAGTCAAATCCGATCCTCGCGCCGATCCTTTCGGCGGAAGAAACCGCCGAGGCGATCTTTCGCGGTGTGGAAGGGCGCAAGCGAAGGGTGGTGAAGCCTGCCGCCTTGCGCGCCCTCTTCCTGCTCAACGCGTTCGCCCCCCGCCTCGTCGCGCGCCAGATCCGCCGCTCCATCCCCAAGCAATCCTGAGGGAGAGTCCATTGCGTGAAACTCAAGCCGCGAAGGTGCTTGCCTGTGTCGTCGCCGCGTTGTTCTTGGGGTGCACTTCGCCCGCTTTTGCCGAAGGATCGCAGGCGAACCCCGCCCATCCCGTAGGCTTCAGGCAGATCGAATTTGTCGACGGCCCCCGGCATCTCGCTCTGGCGATGTTCTATCCGGCGGAGCTCCCCGACACATCCGCCACGCCCTTTGCCATGCCCTTCTTCACCAATCTTCGCCTCTACAAGGACGCTCCACTAGCGGACGGTCGCCATCCGCTGGTGATGCTCTCGCATGGGCGCGGCTCCAACCCGCTGTCTTACGCCTGGTTCGCCGAAACCCTGGCCTCGCACGGCTATATCGTCGCCGGGCTCTATCACTTCCGCGCCAACACCTACGACCAGACCATCGCCTATCTCGCCAACAAGCTCTGGCAACGGCCCCGCGACGTCTCCCTCGCGGTCAGCTTCCTGCTGAACGATCCCGTCTGGGGGAAGGCAATCGATGCGGAGAAGATCGGCATCGCCGGTCATTCACAAGGCGGCTTCACCTCGCTCTGGATCGGCGGCGCCAAGGTCGATCCGGACAAATTTCTCGCCTTCCAGAAGGGCTGGAAGAACAATCAGATGGTGCCCGCCCATCTCCGCGACGAGCTGCCGCTCGACGCCCATCCTGCGCTCGATGTGCATGATGAGCGCATCAAGGCCGTCTTCGCCATGGCGCCCGGCATCATCAAGGCTTTCGGCATGGACGAAGCGGGGCTCGGGCAGCTGACCCTGCCGACCTACATCACGGTCGGCGCACGGGACACGCAAGCGCCACCGGCGGAGAATGCCGTATTCGCCGCCAAGCATATTCCGCACGCCGAGCTCAATGTCATCCCCGGGCTTGTGGATCACGAGATCTTCGTCAATGAATGCGACGAGGAGGGCAAGGACGAGTTTCCCGAAGCCTGCATCGATGCGCCAGGCGTCGATCGCGCCGCGATCCACAAATCCATCGGCGAAGCGGCGCTCACATTTTTCGGCAAGGAGCTTAGCCGCTGATGCCTGTCCCTAAGACGCGAGCTTGAGCTTGGCGTCGGCGCCCTGAGCGGCGCCTTCGAGCTGCATGGTGCGGGGTTCGACCTTCTCGCCCGAGACCACACCGAATCGCCGCAACAGGCGCTTCATATATCTGCGGAAGCGATAGTGCTGGATCTCGAAACGGTGCCAGGGCGTATCCTTCCACCTGATGCCGTGGCCGATATCGGGGTGCGCACGCGCTTTCAGCGCCCGGAACCATGCGGCCCGTTTAGGATCGGTCTCCTCAGCCTTGATGAAGGCCGCGATCAACCGCGCCTGATAATCGGCGATTTGCCACACGCCCCCTTCCGCCGGCTCGAACAGCCCCACCACGAAGAGATCGTCGAGCTCGCGGTGGAAGGTATGGATGAACAGCTTCGATTTTCCCTGCTTATCGAGAATGTAAGAGGAGTCGATAAAGGGGAAGCTCGGCCTGAAGCCGGTGGCCCAGACGAGAAAGTCAACCTCCTCCTCGCTGCCGTCGGTGAAGATCACGCGTTTGCCGTCGAGCCGCTCGATGCCGGGCTTCACGATCGTGCGCCCATGGATGAGGTGATCGATATAGGTGTTGCAGGCGGTTGGATGCGCCTCGAACAGATCGTGGTCCGGCCGCTCCAGGCCGAAGCGGCGATGCGGACCGACCACGATGCGCATGCCCCAGCGGTACAACAGCCGCATCAATTTGCGCGGCAGCGGTACCCGGCTGGTGTAATCGATGAACACGTCGGTCGGCTTGCCGAACACCGTCTTGGGGAAGAAATAATAGGTGCGGCGCATCGAATGCACGACGCGCCCATTCTCGATCGCGGCATCGGACAGAATGTCGACGGCGGAGTTGCCGGCGCCCACCACCAGCACGCGCTTGCCCTTGAGCTGCTCCTTCGACTTCACGTCGTGGGAGTGCAGCATCTCGCCGTCGAAATGGCCGGGATAAGTCGGGACGACCGCCTCCCAATGATGGCCGTTGGCGACGACAAGGCCCGTATAGAGGCGCGGCGCTGCCTCGCCCTCAATCTGCACGCGCCAGCCTTGTGGCGTGTGCTCGGCGCCCGTGACGCGCTTGTTGAAGCTGATCAGCGGATAAAGACCGAACTCAGTGGCATAGGCGCGCAGATAGTCTTGCGCCTGCGCCCGGCTCGCATAAGGCGCCCATTCTTCGGGAAAGTGGAAATCGGGATAGCGCGAGAGCTTCTTCGAGGAGTTTAGATAGGTCGAGCCGTAGACGACGTGGGGGCTCTGGGGGTTCCAGATGCCGCCGACATCGGCAAGCGCCTCGAAACAATCAAAGGGAATGCCGCGCTCGGCGAACGTCTTGGCTGTCGCCAGGCCACAGGCACCCGCGCCGATGATACAGAAACGCTCCACTGCCCCGTGAACCTCGTGTGTTTGGCCGGTCCTGGATCCCGGGCACCCGGCGGCTATTTGCGGGAGACCTAAGCACCCCCGGAAAGAGGGTTCAACCCCACGAGAATCCTTCCTTGCGCTCTTTGATCTGCGTCAAATCCTTCCCGGCCGCGGGCGCATCTCAATGGGCTCGAAGCCCTGCGGTTGAAGTCTGGATTCGTCGGCCGTTTGCTTTATGGTCTGACGCCCGAAAGGCGCTCGGGGGGAGTTTATGCAAATCAAGCAAGACGTCACGATCAGGACCTGGGACGGCACCTGGACCTACCATCCCAAGGTGCTGGTGACGCCTAAGAGCGTCGAGGACCTGGTCGAGATCTTGACCGACGAGGTGCGCTTTCCCTCGCCCGTGCGGCCGGCCGGCTCCATGCATTCCACCGCGCGCATGAACGGCGACGACGGCGGCACCATGGTCGACATGACGGCCATGAATCGCATCCTGCACTTCACCGACGACACCGTGACGGTGGAGGCGGGGGCCACCTATCTCGTGGTCTCCAACGCGCTTAAGGAGCGCGGGCTCCAGTTCCACGTCACCACCGAGATCGGCAACGTCACCCTTGGCGCCATGGCGACGGCCGCGACCAAGGACAGCTCCTTCCCCGGCGGCTTCGGCCAGATCAGCTCCTATGTGACCGGCGTGCGGCTGGTCACGCCGAGCGGCAAGCTGCGCGAGATCACCGAGCGCGACAATCCGGAGGAGATGCAGATCATCCGCTCGAGCTACGGGCTGTTCGGCATCGTCTACGAGGTGACCATCAAGGTCAGGCCCACGACCGCGCTCTCGGTGCGTCACTACTCGCTGAGCCTCGACAATTTCCGGAGGTACCTGCCGATCTACAAGGCGCGCGGCTACGCCGTGATGTACTACATCTTCCCCTATGTGAAGCGGGTGCTGGTGGAGCTGCGCAAGGACAATCCCGAGGCGCAACCCGTGTCGCGCCGGCGCTGGACCTACCGCAACCGCTTCTGGCGCAAATACGGGCCTGCCGTCACCTTATGGATTCAGCGCAGCACGACCAACCACACGCTGCGTGCGCTCGCCGACAAACTGCACTTCTTCTTGCTGCGCCAAGCGCTGGTGCTCATTGTGCGCAGCGACCGCACCTGGCCGCACGCCCAGATCATCAATTATCACCGCGATCCCGGGCCCAACAAATATCTGTTCAGCATGTGGGCGTTCCGCGAGGGCGGTTTCTTCGACATCCTCGAGGAGTATTGCAATTTCTGCATCGCTTACGAGAAAGCGACCGGATATCGCTGCAACCTCCCGAGCGTCGGCTACTCCATCGCCCGCGACGTCGAGGCACTGCTCTCCTATAGCTGGGAAGGAGCGACCTTGAGCATCGACCCCGCTTCGACCGGAGGGCCGGAGTGGGAGCAGTTCTTGCACCATTACAACGAGTTTTGCAGCGCGCGGCGCGGTGTGCCGCTCCTCAATCAGACGCCGTTCCTCACCCGCGAGCAGGTGCGCAAGGCCTTCGGCGTGCGGATTCAGCAATTCGGCGCGCGCCGCAAGGCCGCTGATCCCAAGGACCGCATGCTCGATTCCTATTTCCGCGAGCTGCTGTCTTAGGTCCCCTGCCGCTTGGTGAACCAGCGGATCAGCGGGAAGGAAACGCGACGCGGCAGGGAGCGCACGCTCTTCAAGAAGCCTGCGACCTGCGGCGGAAAGGCGATCTCGTAGGGCCTCCCCCCGAGCTTCTCGAGGATTTTCCGCGCGCACCTCTCCTTGCTCATCGCATAGAGCTTCTTCTTCCGGTCGTAAGAGGCATTGAGCGGCGTATCGACGAAGCCAGGGTTGATGATGGTCACGTCGACACCCGCCCCCGTGAGTTCGAGCTTGAGGCTCTCGGCGAGATTGATCACCGCCGCCTTGCTTGCCCCATAGCTGCCGTTCTCCGGCCAGCCGGCATAACCGAACAGCGAGCCCATGATAGCGATGTGACCAGATTTGCGCGCGAGCATCGCGGGCAGCACCGCGGCGACGCCGTTGATCACGCCGTCGACATTGAGCGCCATGGTGCGGTGGAAACCGGCGAGGTCGATGTTGCGAATGTCGAACGGCACGTACATGCCGGCGCCAAACAGAGCGAGGTCGATGGGGCCGAGCGTGCGCTGAATCTTGGCCACGGTCTCCTTCAGCT
>DASWJG010000188.1:0-3809 GCA_036397315.1 Methyloceanibacter sp.
TACTACAGCTGGGGCTGGGACATTCTCGCCGAGACCGACGAAACCTTCCGGCGCTTCTACAACCTCGACAGCCGGCTCAAGACCGACCGCGTCTCGCAGATCTATCTCGAGGGCCTCCACGACCGTAACTATTTCGCCACCAGGTTCTACAATACCCAGAGCCTGCTGTTCACCGACGAGCCGTTTTCCGATGCCACGGTCTTCCCGATCATCGACTACGACTACATCGTCAACAAGCCGATCATCGGCGGCGAGCTCAGCTTCACCTCCAACGCAATGGTGTTCTCCAACAAGGACGGCGTGGATTCGAACCGCGTGATCGTGGAAGCCAACTGGCGGCGCCAGATGATCGACGGCGTCGGCCAGGTCTACACGCCCTTTGCACAGCTGCGCGGCGATGTTTACGCGGTCGATGGGTTCGATAAAGGGCTGAATAGCTCGGAGGAATTCGCTACCGAAGTGAAGGAGGACGATGGCGCCATTCTGCGCGGCAATGCCATCGCCGGCATCGAATATCGCTACCCCTTCATCGCCAGCACCGGCAGCATCACCCACGTGGTGGAGCCTATCGGCCAGGTCATCGCCAGGCCTAGCTCAGTGGGCGATCAGCAAGAGATCCCGAACGAGGACGCTCTGAGCCTCGTGTTTGACGACACGCTTCTATTCGATATCGACAAGTTCTCCGGCTATGACCGGATCGAGACCGGCACGCGCGCGAATGTGGGCGCGCGATACACGGCCCAGTTGGCTTCCGGCGCTTATGGCCGCGCCGTGTTCGGCCAAAGCTATCAACTCGCCGGCGAGAACGAGTTCGATACCGATTTCTACCGAACGAGCGGTCTCGCCACCGATACGTCCGACTATGTGGGAGGCCTCTACATCCAAGCCTCCGCGTATCTCGGCTTCTCGGCGCAGTCGCGCTTCGATGAGGACACCTTCGACATCAGGCGCACCGATCTCGGCACATGGGCGCGATACGGGCCGGCAGGGGTCAAAGTGAACTATGCCGACGTCACCGGCGAGCCCGGGCTCGCGGAAGGCGAGGCACGGGAGGAAATCGTGACGGCTGGCACTTTGGCGATCACCCAGGATTGGTCACTGCTCGGCAACTTCCGCTACGACATCGCGACCGAGCAGACCATCACTGACGGCTTGGGCCTACGCTATCAGGACGACTGTTTCATGCTCGACGTGACCTACCAGCGCTCCTTCATCCGCGACCAAGACATCGAGCCGGACGAGCGCTTCCTCGTGAGCTTCAACCTGAAATATCTCGGCGCCTACTCCTTATCGACGGAGTCCACTGCTGTGTTCGACGCCAGCGGGTCCGACACCAACTAGGGCGGCGAAGATCTATGCCTGATTACCGCCAGCGCTTGAAGAACATCGCATCGGTGAAGACCGTTGCCGGCACTGCCTTGCGTTGCTGGGGCGGCGTTGCCGGAGCGCTCCTGCTCGCGGTTTCTCTGATCGGCGTCGGCGCTCCCGGAGTGGCGCAGGAGGTCTCGATCAAGGTTCTCGTCAACGACAACCCGATCTCCGATTATGACATCGACCAGCGCGAGCGATTCCTCGCCATCACCACGAAGCAGGAGCCCTCGCCCGCTTTGAAGAAGCAGGCGACCGATATGTTGATCGATGAACGGCTGCAACTGCAGGAGGGCCGGAAACTCGGCGTGACGCCCAACGCGGACGATGTAACGAAGATCCTCGAAGACATGGCGCAGAAGAACAATCTTAGCGTCGATGGCCTCGCCACCGCGCTCGGCCAAACCGGCGTCAACATCAAGACGCTCAAGGACCGCATCAGCGCACAAATCGTTTGGCAGGAGGCGGTGCGGCGCAAATTCCGCCGCGACGTGCAGATCGGCGACGCCGATGTCACCCAGGCCATGTCCGATGCCGGCGCGGAAGGCGGCGGTGGAGGGCCGGCGGAGACCGCCTTGCAGCTCCGGCAGGTGAAGTTCGAAATCCCCGCGGGCGCCGATCAAAGGACCATCGCTGCAAGGCTCGTGGCAGCGGAGAATCTGCGCGGCCGATTTGGGTCCTGCGCCGAACTCGCCAAGGGCGTGAACGGCGCAAGCGTGAAGACGCTCCAGGACCAGAAACCGACTTCTCTGGCACAACCGGCGCGGCTTCTCGTGATGAACGCGAAGATCGGGCAAATGACGCCCCCCACCATCTCGGCGGCTGCCGTCGAGCTGTATGCGGTCTGCGGCAAGCGCTCGTTCCGGCGCGACGACGATGCCCGCGCGGAGACGCAGCGCAAATTGATGAACCAGGAAATGGGCCTCCGCGCCGAGCGCCTGTTGCGCGATCTCCGTCAGGAGGCCTTCATCGAATACCGCTAGGGGCGCTTTTCGTGCTAGCCCCAGGGCCATGGGTCTTGCCGGATGTCCCTTAGCGCTCACCCTCGGCGATCCAGCCGGGATCGGGCCCGACATCACGCTTCTCGCCTGGACGGCGAGGACGCGTGAAACCATTCCTCCTTTCGTCTTGATCGGCGATGCGGCCGTTCTTGCCGAGCGAGCCCGCGCGTTGGGCCTTACCGTGCCGATCGGCGAAGTGTCCGAGGCGAGCGCCGCGACCGGTCTCTTCCCGCAGGCTCTTCCGGTGCTGCCGGTTGCGGGTCTGGGGCCCGTCATGGCCGGACGTCCCGAAGAAGCCGCCGTGCCGGCGGTCAAGCAGTCGATCGAGCGCGCGGTGAGCCTGGTACAGAACGGAGCGGCGCGCGCCGTGGTGACCAACCCCATCTCTAAAGCCGTGCTCTATGGTGCGGGCTTCCCCTTCCCGGGACCCACCGAATATCTCGCCGCTCTCGCCTCGGCAAAGGGAGCGCCCTTGCATCCGGTGATGATGCTCGCCAGCCCCACCCTCAAAGTGGTCCCGGTCACCATCCACATCCCGCTCAAGGACGTCCCGCGCCTGCTGACCAGGGACCTGATCCTCGCCACCATCGAGATCACGGCAAGCGGCCTCCGCCGCTATTTCGGCTTGAAGCGTCCGCGCCTTGCCGTCTCGGGGCTCAACCCGCACGCCGGCGAAGACGGAAGCTTGGGCCGCGAGGAGATTGACATCATCATGCCCGCAATCGAGGCGGCGCGGGCGAAGGGCTTGGACGTCAGCGGGCCGCATCCCGCCGATACAATGTTCCACACGAGCGCCCGCTCAACCTACGACGCGGCCATTTGCATGTATCACGACCAGGCGCTGGTGCCGTTCAAGACCCTCGCCTTCGAGGAGGGCGTCAACGTGACGCTCGGACTGCCCTTCGTGCGCACCTCTCCCGACCATGGCACGGCCTTCCGTCTTGCCGGCACCGGCAACGCCAGCCCGCGCAGTCTGATCGAAGCGCTGCGCTTAGCCTCTGCCATGAGCGAAAAGGCCGAGGAGCGCGCGTGACTACGCCCGACGGCTTGCCGCCGCTCCGCGAGGTGATCCGTGAACTGGGGCTCTCGGCGAAGAAAAGTCTCGGCCAGAACTTTCTGCTTGATTTCAATCTGACAAAGCGCATCGCCCGCGCGAGTGGCCCGCTCGAAGGCGTGAACGTCGTCGAGATTGGCCCTGGCCCCGGCGGGCTCACCCGCGCGCTTCTTCTCGAAGGCGCTGGCCGCGTCGTCGCCATCGAGAAGGACGAGCGATGCCTGCCAGCGCTTGAAGCCATCGCCACGCTCTATCCGGGCCGGCTCGATATCCTCTCCGCCGATGCCAGAGAGGTCGACTATGGCGCGCTCGCACTCCCCTCGCCCACCCGCATCGTCGCCAACCTGCCTTATAGCGTCGCGACCCCCCTCCTCATCTCTTGGCTG
>DASWJG010000189.1:0-4314 GCA_036397315.1 Methyloceanibacter sp.
CGCCTCGTCGGACGCGTCGTTGCGAAGCGCGAGCGCCACCCCATAGGCGGCGGTCGCCCCGATCAAGGGCGCCCCCCTCACCTGCATGGTGGAGATGGCGCGCGCCGCGTCCTCCAAGGTGTGCAAGGTCACCGTCTCGAATTTATGCGGGAGCTTGGTTTGGTCGATGATCTCGACCGACCGGCCGTCGGCATTGAGCCAGATGGTGCGATAAGGCTTGCCGTCGATATTCACTCTACTCGCCCTCGAAGGAGATCAGCGTGTGACACTCCACGCCGAGCTTGGCGAGGCGCGCGGCGCCGCCGAGATCGGGCAGATCGATGACGAAGGCGGCGCCCACCACCTCGGATTTCAGCTTGCGCAGGAGCTTGACCGCGGCTTCCGCGGTACCGCCCGTGGCGATCAGGTCGTCGACCAGCAGCACGGGCTCTCCGGAACTAATCGCATCCTCATGGATCTCGATGACGTCGATGCCGTATTCGAGCTCGTAGTCCTGGCCAATCGCCTTCCCCGGCAGCTTGCCCTTCTTGCGGATCGGCACGAAGCCGCAGCGCAAGCGGTCGGCCACCGCGCCGCCCAGGATGAAGCCGCGCGCCTCGATTCCCGCCACGGCCTGCACCCGGCGATCCAAGAAGGGCCGTGCCAGCTGCTCGACGCAGGCCCTGAACCCGTTGGCGTGGCCGAGCAAGGTGGTGATGTCGCGGAACATGATGCCCGGCTTGGGATAGTCGGGTATGGTGCGCACGAGGTCCTTGAGGTCGAAGTCGGCAGTCAAGTTCATGGAGGGCCTCCGCAAACTCAGGGCTCAGACCGCGCAAGCGCGTTCGCGGCTTGAGCCTATAGTCGAACCAAGAACGCCTGGCTAGTCGGCTAGGGTCCGCACATCGAAGGGGGGAATCCTATGGCAGACGGCTCGAACCTGGTCACCATTCGCGACATTGACGTTCCATTCTGGCGGATCGTCATGATCTTAGTGAAATGGAGCATCGCCTCGATCCCGGCGATGATCATCCTCATTCTGCTTCTCGCAGTCTTGACCGCCATCGTCGGCGGCGCGCTCAGCCTGATCGGCCTGGAAATTCCGGAAGTACCGACGCCGCCCTCGCCTTGAGGCACACGTTGCGACGTGCGAGAGCGGGGTTAGCTTGTTATGATGGCTTGAGATCAAGCTGGAGTCCGCTCCATGAATGTCATCGATCGGCGCTTCTCGGCTCAGGCCGCTCACGTCGCGGCGCAGCTCGCTGCCGCGCGCAAACGCCGCTTCAAGGTCGGCCTCGGCATCGCAGCCATCCTCATCGTGGCGGCCGCGCTCTATGTCGTCTGGGCCTTCACGCTTTGCGGCGATTGCACCGCCGGGCTTTCTCCGCCCGCCTGAGCTACTTCAGCACCCGGCCGGCAACCGCATCGAGCTTTTTCAGCAGCTCGGGATCGCGCGCTTCCGGCGCGGTGATGATCGCCGTGTCGAGCGCGCGGTCCGAGCCGATCGGACAGGGCTCGTGCAGCCTCGGGAAATCGCGCGCCAAGCGCGCCACCAACCGCGCGCCCTTTTCGGCATTGGCCATCAGCACCTTGATGATGTCCTGCACCGTCACCGCGTCATGGTCGGGATGCCAGCAATCGAAATCGGTGACCATGGCGACCGTCGCGTAACAGATCTCAGCCTCGCGGGCGAGCTTGGCCTCGGGCAGATTGGTCATGCCGATGACCGAATAGCCGAGGCCCTTATAGGTGAGGCTTTCGGCAAGTGTTGAGAATTGCGGGCCCTCGATGCAGACATAGGTGCCGCTCCTGGCCACCGCGATATTTTCCGCCTCGGCCGCCTCGGCGAGATGGAGGCGCAGGCGCGGGCTGACCGGATGCGCCATCGACACATGCGCCACGCAGCCTTTGCCGAAGAAGGAGCTGGCGCGATGGAAGGTGCGGTCGACGAACTGATCGACCAGCACGAAGGTTCCGGGCGGCAGCTCTTCCTTGAAGGAGCCGCAGGCCGAGAGCGAGACGAGGTCGGTGACTCCTGCCCGCTTGAGCGCGTCGATATTGGCGCGGTAGTTGATGTCGGTGGGCGACAGCCTGTGGCCCTTGTCGTGGCGCGACAGGAAAACGATGGGGAGCCCATCGATGTCGCCGATGCGGAGCGGCGCCGAGGGTTCGCCCCACGGGCTTTCGATGCGCTTCTCGCGCACGTTCTGGAGCCCCGGCAGATCGTAGATGCCTGAACCGCCGATGATACCGAGCACCGCTTTCGTCATGTCGCCCCCTCGCTGCCGGAGCGCACGTTTCATGGCTGCTCCTTGTATACCCTATCGGAAGAGGAGGGGCCTACGCGCCGTGAGTCGCGTTGGAATGCTTTAGTCGCGCCCAGACCGTGCGCTTGCCGAGATACATGATCACCGCGAAGACGATGAGGAAGATCATCACCCGCGCCCCCGTTTTGTGGCGCTCCTCGAGCTTGGGCTCCGCCGCCCACATCAGATAAGCCGAGACATCCCTGGCATAGTTGTCGACGGTGGGCTTGGTGCCGTCGGTATAGGCGATGACGCCGTCGCTCAACGGCGGCGGCATGGCGATCTGGTGGCCCGGGAAGGCCTCGTTGTAATACATGCCCTGAGCCAGCTCGAAGCCTTGCGGCGCCGGGTGATAGCCGGTCAGCAGAGCGTAGATGTAGTCGGGGCCGCCCGGCCGCGCCTTGGCCATCACCGACAAATCCGGCGGCAGCGCGCCGTTATTGGCGAGGCGCGCCAACTGATCGTTGGCGAAGGGCGACCGGAAGCGGTCCGACGGCTGCGCCGGCCGCTGAAACATCTCGCCCTTCTCGTTCGGCCCGTCGCTGACCTGAACCTGCGAAGCAAGAACCTCGACGGCCTTGGGTGAGAATTCGGGTCCGCCCGGCTCGCCGAGATTACGGTAGGACAGGAGCCGCATCGAATGGCAGCTCGCGCAGACCTCCTTATAGACCTGGAAGCCGCGCTGCAGCTGCGCGTTGTCGAAAGTCCCGAACGGCGGCGTGAAGCTCCAGCTCTGCCGCGCGATCTCAGGGGCATGATTGCCGTTAGCTTGCGTGCCGGTCGCCTCCTCGGCAAGGCTTGCGCCTGGCAGCGCGAGGAGAACAGCGAACACTCCGGCGAAGGAGAAGCCGAAGGGCTGCATCAGGCGACCTCCTCAGGCTTCCGCTTGGCGGACGCCGGCGCCGGCCGGCCCTTCACCTGCGCGGGCCCGAGCACGGGCTCGGTGATGCTGCCGGGGAGCCTGCGCGGCTTCTCGATCAAGCCGACCACGGGCATGACCACCAGGAAGAAAGCGAAATAGTAGAGCGTGAAGATGCGTCCGAAGACGAGATACCACCCGTCCGGCGGCTGTGAGCCGAGATAGCCGAGCGCGAGGCAGGTCAGCACGAACGCCCAAAAGAACCATTTGTAGATCGGCCGGTAGCGGGTCGATCGCACCTTGGACGTGTCGAGCCAGGGCACAAAGAAGAGAATCGTGATCGAGGCCATCAGGGCCGCCACGCCGAACAGCTTGTTCGGGATCGCGCGCAAGATCGCGTAGAAGGGCAGGAAATACCATTCCGGCACGATATGCGGCGGCGTCTGCAGCGGGTTTGCCGGAATATAGTTGTCGGGGTGGCCAACGAAGTTCGGCGCAAAGAACACGACTGCCGCGAACACGAGGATGAAGACCAAGAGCGCGAAACCATCCTTCATCGTGTAGTAGGGGTGAAACGGCACGGTTTCCTTAGGCGACTTCACGTCGATGCCGGTGGGATTGTTGTTGCCGGGGATATGCAGCGCCCAGATATGCAGCGCCACGACGCCGGCGATCAGGAACGGGAAGAGATAGTGCAACGAGTAGAGCCGGTTCAGCGTGGGCCCGCCCACCGCGAAGCCGCCCCAGATCCACTCGACCAGCCGCGTGCCGAGCCCGGGGATCACCGCATCGAGCGATGAGAACAGATTGGTGATCACGGTGACCGCCCAGAAGCTCATCTGTCCCCAGGGAAGCGAGTACCCCATGAAGGCGGTGGCGATCATCAGCATGAGGATGAGCACGCCCAGGATCCACAACACCTCGCGCGGCGCCTTGTAGGAGCCGTAATAGAGGCCGCGGAACGTGTGGATGTAGACGGCGACGAAGAACATCGAGGCGCCGACCGCATGGGCATAGCGGAGCAGCCATCCCCAATTCACGTCGCGCATGATCTTCTCGACCGAGTCGAAGGCCCCGTCCTCGGTCGGCACATAGTGCATGGCGAGCACCACGCCGGTGGCGATCTGGGCTACTAGCATGAAGGTGAGGATGCCGCCGAAGGTCCACCAG
>DASWJG010000190.1:0-11067 GCA_036397315.1 Methyloceanibacter sp.
CATCACCCGCAATGACTCCCCCGACATCGGCTTCGACCGCTCGATCAACCCCTATCGGGGGTGCGAGCATGGCTGCATCTACTGCTACGCGCGGCCGACCCACGCCTTTCTCGGGCTGTCGCCGGGACTCGATTTCGAGACAAAGCTGTTCGCCAAGACCAATGCCGCCCAAGCGCTCGAGCGCGAGCTGGCCGAGCCGGGCTACCAGGTCCGCACCATCGCCATCGGCACCAACACCGATCCCTATCAGCCGATCGAGCGGCGTTACCGCATCATGCGCCGCATCCTCGAGGTGTTGAGCGCGACAAACCATCCCGTGGGCATCGTCACCAAATCGGCGCTGGTTTTGCGCGATCTCGACCTTCTCACCTCGATGGCGGAGCGCGGCCTGGTCAAAGTGGCGCTCTCGGTCACCACGCTCGACCGCAAGCTCGCCCGCGCCATGGAGCCGCGCGCGAGCACGCCCGACAAGCGGCTCGAGACGCTGAAGAGACTAGTCGATGCCGGCGTGCCGGCCTCGGTCATGGTGGCACCCGTCATCCCCGGCCTCACCGATATGGAGTTGGAACGCATTCTCGAGCGCGCGGCCGCCGCCGGCGTCCGCCAGGCAGGTTATGTGCTGCTCAGGCTTCCGCTCGAGATCGGCGATCTCTTCACCGAATGGCTTCAAGCCAACTGCCCGGATCGCGCTAACCGCGTCTTGTCGCTGATGCGCTCGACCCGGGGCGGCAAGCTCTACGAGGCGAAATGGGGCGAGCGCATGACCGGCGAAGGCCCTTATGCCTGGATGATCGGTCGCCGATTCGAGCTCGCCGCCGAGCGGCTTCAGCTCAATAAGCGTTCGGCCGAACTCCGCACCGACCTGTTCACGCCGCCTGCCCTTCCCGGCCAGCAGCTCGCACTTTTCTAGCCCCTTTTCCACAGAAGGCGCAGTGCTCGCGCCGAACGAGTTGCAAAGCTCACGCGGTTTGCGCGAGAGTCCCCAGTTATGGGATTCGCCGCCCGAGCCTTGCCCCCAAAACCCGAGCCGTGCTTCGACCTCGAAGCGGCGCTGATGGAGCAATATGAGGGACCAGTAGCCGGCATCGACGAGGCCGGCCGCGGACCTTGGGCCGGCCCGGTCGTGGTCGCGGCCGTGATTCTAGATCCCGACCGCATCCCCGAGGGCCTCAACGATTCGAAGCTCATGACGCCTGACGCGCGGGAGGACCGCTATCAAGCGATCATGGCGACCTCGATCGTGTCGGTGGTCATCGGCCCGGTACGGCGGATCGACCGCGACAACATCCTGCAGGCGAGCCTATGGGGCATGCGGGCGGCCTATCGCCGGCTCGGCGTGCCGATCGGCGCCGCTCTGATCGACGGCAACATCATTCCCCGCCGTTTTCCCTGCCAGGCGCGCGCCATTGTCGGCGGCGACGGGTTGTCGCTCTCGGTCGCGGCGGCGTCCATCGTCGCCAAGGTCACGCGCGACCGGCTGATGGTGAAGCTATCGCGCCGCTATCGGCGCTATGCCTGGGATAGCAACAAGGGCTACGGCACGCCGGAACATGCGGCAGCCATCAAGAAGCATGGCGTGTGCACCCATCACCGCCGCTCCTTCAGCCCGATAGAGAGGGCGCTCAGATTGCTGGAAAGCGGCACCCAGTTGCCCACCCCCGACGAGGACTAAACCGGGATCCATTCGGCGATATGGCGGGCGATGGTATCGGCGCCGGGCTCGAGCACGAGCATGTGGCCGTGACCTTGAAGCTCCCAGAATGTCGCGTGGCGGTAGGCTGAAGCTGTCGCCCGCGCCGTTTGCGGCGACACGATTCTATCGTCAGCGCCAACGAGGCATAGCACCGGGCAACTGACGGCGTTGGTGTCGACCACCGTCGCCCCTGTGCGATCGAACATCCAGAAGAACAGCTCGAAAAAGGCGCGGCCCGACTCAGGTCCGAATCGGTCGAAGGTGGCGCGCTGCTCGGCCTCGGGCACCCGGTTCAAGGTGTAGACACGGGCGAGTTCGAAATCCGGGTCGATGACGGTCTTCCAGAACGGCCCAAGTCCCATCAGATCCTGGCCGAGCTGTTTCTCGCCGTCGGTCGGCGGCAGGATGCCGGCCCGCGGCGCAGGCGCTACCAGGATCAGCGCACGGGCGAGGCCTTGTGCCGCCAATTGCTGGGCAAGCACCGCCCCCATCGAATGACCGATAAGCACGGGCTGAGGGGGAACGGTTTTGAGGAAGGCTGCGAGCTCGACGCGGTAGTCGGCCATGCCGATTCCGACCAAGGTCTTGGCGGCGTCAGCGGCTTTCGTCCCGTGACCGATCAGGTCGGGCGCGTGGCACGTCCAACCTAGGCCCTCGAACACCGCCCTGAATTTATCGAAGCACCAGCCGCCTTCGTTGGCGCCGTGCAACATCACGATGTCCTTGGTCATAACTTGATTCCCCGTCCCCGCACCGGCCGATGCCCGGTCCGCAAGCATCGGTAGCATGGCCAGTCCAAGGGCAGCCTCAAGGAATTCGCGGCGAAGCAGCGGCGCCATCGGTAGTCCCTTGGGCCCAAGGTCAAGCCGGAAAGGCGTTGTGCCACGGCGCGCCGGGCAAGCCAACAATCCGGGGTTAAGGGCGCCTTTACCGTAGTCCGCCAGCATGGGCCGGTCTCGCCTTAGAGCGAGCGCGTGCAGTACTGCGTAACCCGAGTGGTGTTCATGGGCGTGGGGGACAAGAAGGGAGCCAAGCTCCCGCTCGACAGGATCATCGTCGGCGACTGCATCGAGGAGCTGAAGCTCCTCCCCGAGGGGTGCGTCGATCTCGTCTTCGCCGATCCGCCCTACAATCTCCAGCTCAACAACGAGCTTTACCGGCCCGACAATAGCCGCGTGGACGCCGTCGACGACGATTGGGACAAGTTCGGCAGCTTCGCCGCTTATGACACCTTCACCCGCGAATGGCTGCAAGCCTGCCGCCGCGTGCTCAATCCGTCAGGCAGTCTGTGGGTAATCGGCAGCTATCATAATATTTTCCGCGTCGGCGCCCTCCTCCAGGATCTCGGCTTCTGGGTGCTGAACGACGTGGTGTGGCGCAAGACGAACCCCATGCCGAATTTCCGTGGGCGCCGGTTCACCAATGCGCATGAGACTCTGATCTGGGCGTCGATGGGGCCAAAGGCGCGCTACACCTTCAATTACGAAGCGATGAAGGCGCTGAACGAGGATCTGCAGATGCGCTCGGACTGGCTGTTCCCGATCTGCTCCGGAACCGAGCGGCTCCGCGAGGAGTGCGGGCGCAAGACCCATCCGACGCAAAAACCGGAGGCGCTGCTCCATCGCCTCATCCTCGCTTCCAGCCATGAAGGCGATCTGGTGCTCGACCCCTTTGTCGGCTCGGGCACGACGGCGGTGGTGGCCAAGCGGCTCGGGCGGAACTTCATCGGCATCGAGCGCGACACAGCTTACGCCGACGCTGCTGAAGCGCGGCTTGCATCGCTCGCCACTTTCGACAAGGATTCGCTTCAGGTCGCCAAAGGCAAGCGTGGCGAGCCCCGCATCCCCTTCGGCGCGCTGGTGGAGCTCGGGCTGATCTCGCCGGGCACGGTGCTTTACGATCCGGCAGCGCGGCATGAGGCGAGGGTGCGCGCCGACGGTTCGATCGCCTGCGGCAGCGCCCAAGGCTCGATCCACAAGATCGGCGCCCACGTGCAAGGGGCGCTTGCCTGCAACGGCTGGACCTTCTGGCACTACGAGGCCGAGGGCACCCTCAAGCCGATCGACGCCTTGCGCGAGGCGGCGCGGCTGAAGCTTGCACCGCAGGGCTGAACGTCTTGTTCAGCGCGTGACCGATCACTTTGCGCATGAGAGAAGGCAGCGCGGCGCCCGACAACTCGCGCAGCTTCAGCCAGCGGCAGCGCTCGGGCTCAGCGGCACGCTTCGGCACCGCATCAGTCCCGACCTCGGCGCGATAGACCGAAAGCTCCAGACGAAAATGCGTGAAAATATGCTCGACCAGCCCCGGCAGTTTTTGCCAGTCGGCCTTGAGAGGGGCGTGAGCGCGCACCGCCCTCCCGTTCGGCTCATTGTCCTCCCAGGGTGATGAGGGCGTTTCCAGCATGCCCCCCAACAACCCGCGAAGCGGCCGCTCGCGCAAGAGCACGGCGCCGTCCGATCTAAACGCGACGAAGGCGACGCCGCGGCGAACCGGGCGCTCCCCCTTCTCCTCGCGATAGGGCAGCGCCTCGGCGAGACCCGCCGCGTGGCCGCGACAGTCGGGCCGCAGCGGACAGAGTCCGCAAGCCGGACGGCGGGGCGTGCAGATTGTGGCGCCAAGATCCATCATGCTTTGCGCAAAATCGCCGGATCGTGTCGCCGGAGTAAGACTTTCGGCCAGCGCCCTGATCTCCGGCTTGGCTTCAGGCAGCGGCGTCGTGACGGCGAATAGGCGCGCCACCACGCGCTCGATATTGCCGTCGACCGGCGTCGCCCGCTTGCCGAAGGCGATGGCCGAGATGGCCGCCGCTGTATAGTCGCCGATCCCAGGAAGCTTGCGCAGCGCCGCCTGATCGGCGGGGAACCTGCCGCCATGATGCTCCACCACAGCGCGGGCGCAAGCATGGAGATTCCGCGCGCGCGCGTAATAGCCGAGCCCCGCCCAGGCGGCGAGCACGTCGCCGAGCTCGGCTTCTGCCAATGCCTTCACATCCGGCCAGCGCCGCAGGAAGAGCTCGTAGCGCGGCAGCACCGCCTTCACGGTCGTCTGCTGGAGCATGATCTCGCTGAGCCACACCCGGTAAGGGTCGGGCCGCTCATGCGGTACGGCGCGCCAAGGCAGATGGCGGCGTTCGGGGTCGTACCAGGCCAGGAGAGCATCCGGAATCGACTCTCCTCGGTGGCTCGCATGTGAAGCCGCGCGCCTCTGCATAAAGCCAACTCCTCCCGCCCTTCCCTTCGCCTCATGGTGTAAGCTTCCGCCAGTCGAAGCAAGCGGAGGGCGCGGTCCCTCCACCGTTAGCTGACACCATGGACGACACCGAGCGAAGAGCTTTGGCACGAGCGGCAAGCGGGGCGCGGCCCATCGGCGCCTATGCCTCCCGCGCGCTCGATCCGGCGGCCCGCGCCCGCGGCTTCGCCACGACGGCGTTGTTAAGCGAATGGCCGGCCATCGCCGGGGCCGAGCTTGCCCAATTCACCATGCCCGACAGGGTGGTGTGGCCGAGGCGCCGGGAGGACGGCGAGGACGCGAGCCGGCAAAGGGGGCATCGCGGCGAAGGCGCCGTTTTGGTGCTCAGGGTCGAAGGCCCGCGCGCCATCGAGGTGCAGCACCGCTCTGGCCAGATCCTGGAGCGGGTCAACGCCTATTTCGGCTATCGGGCCATTGCCGAGATGCGCATCTTGCAGGCGCCGGTGACGCGCAAGGCCTCGCCCGCCCCCGCCCCGGCCCCGCCGCTTGACCCCGACGCGCTTCCCCCCTCCGCGGATATCGAGGATCGGGGCTTGCGGGCGGCGTTGCTGCGGCTCGGGTCAGCCGCCCGGGCACGGCTCACAAGGGGTTGACGGCTTCGCTTCTTTCTCGCTCTTGCCAGGAAGCGGTTCTTTCAACGAAGGTAGGCGCGGGCCCGGCCTAGGGGGGCCGGGCAAGGCATCAGGTGGAGTGAAAGCGTGGCGAAAAGCGAAAAACAGGCGACTGCCAAGACGGGTTCCCCCAAGTCAGGCGCCAAGGCGTCGGCCGCCCAAGAAGCGCCTGTGACGAGTAATGTCAGGCTATACATCGTCGGCGCGGTGGCCGTGGCCGCACTCGTGGCCGGTATCGTCTATTGGCGCGCCAGTTCCGAAGGGAACACCGGCAGCGGGGGCGAGAAGAAGGACCCCGACCTCGCCGAGCTCATGGCCCCTGGCCCCTTGGAAGATATTTCCTTGGGCAAGGCCGATGCGCCGAACACCATCGTCGAATATGCCTCGATGACCTGCCCGCATTGCGCCCAGTTCCACAAGATCGTGCTGCCCGAGCTGCAAACGAAATATTTCGATACCGGCCAGGCGCGGCTGATCTTGCGCGAATTCCCCTTGGATGGGCTCGCCGTCGCCGCCTTCATGCTGGCGCGCTGCGCCGGACCGGACCGTTACTACCCGATGGTCGGCGCCCTGTTCGACACGCAACAGACCTGGGCGGTGCCCGGTGCCGACGGCAAGGAGAAGCTGCTCCTCATCGCCAAGCAGGCCGGTTTCTCCAAGGAGAAGTTCGATCAGTGCGTTGCCGACAAGGAGCTGTTCAACAAGATCGTCGAGACCCGGACGATCGCCAATGAGAAGTTCGGCGTCGAGTCCACGCCGAGCTTCTTCGTCAACGGCAAGCGGCTTACCGGCGAGCACACCCTCCAGGATTTCGAGACCGCGCTCGGCGGAGGGGCAACCCCTGCCGAAGGCGCGGCAAGCCCGGCCGGGGACGCGCCCAGCCCGCCTGAAGGGACGGCAGGCCAATAGGTGCCAAACTGATGCTGCTCCGCGCGGCCAGAGCGTCGATCCCGATTGCCGTCGCCATCGCCGTGTCAGGATGCGGTGGTGGCGCGGGGGGCCCTGCTCCTCCTATCGACAAGGCGACCTATGTCCCGCCGCAGCAGGAGCTGATGGCCGCAGGCCCGCTCGGCGATCGCGTGCTCGGCAAGGCAACAGCGCCCGTCACCGTCATCGAATATGTCTCGCTCACCTGTCCGCATTGCGCGAATTTTCACAAGACCCTATTCCCGCGCATGAAGAAGGAATTCATCGACACCGGCAAAGTGCGCTATATCGTCCGCGAGTTCCCCATCGGGCACATGTCGGGGGCGGCGGCCATCGTCAATCGCTGCGCGCCGGAAGACAAATATTTCTTTCTGCTGAACCAGTTCCTCACCCGGCAGCCGGAATGGGTCAGCCAGGAGGTCCGCCCGGACGCCCTTTATGCGGTCGCCAAATCGAGCGGCATGACGCGCGAGACGTTTGACAAATGCCTATCGAATCAAACCATTATCGACGGCTTGACGGAGGTGAAGCAGCGGGGGCGGCAATTTGGCGTGATCGGCACGCCGACCTTCTTCATCAATGGCCGCAAGGCGCAAGGAGAGGTCACCTTCGACGAGATCAAGGCCATGATCGAGCAGGCACCGCCGCAATCGTCATGACCGGTGACGGGACTTTATGCGACGCGTCGGTCCCGCTTGTAGAGGCTTCCACTAACGAGGCAAATCCAGCGTGAAGATTACTCGTCTTCGCCTTCTCGGGTTCAAGTCCTTCGTCGAACCCACCGAGCTTCTGGTCGAGCCGGGCTTGACCGGCGTCGTCGGCCCCAATGGCTGCGGCAAGTCGAACCTGCTCGAGGCGCTGCGCTGGGCCATGGGCGAGACCTCGTATAAGAGCATGCGGGGCACGGCTATGGAGGACGTGATCTTCGCGGGCTCGGAAGACCGGCCGCCACGCAACAGCGCCGAGGTCACCCTCTTCATCGACAACAGCACGCGGAACGCGCCGGCCGAGTTCAACGACAGCGACGCACTAGAGGTGACGCGGCGGATCGAGCGCGAGGCGGGCTCGGCCTATAGGGTCAACGGCAAGGATGCGCGCGCGCGAGACGTGCGGCTGCTGTTCGAGGACGCGGCGACGGGAGCGAGGTCGCCCGCGCTGGTGCGCCAGGGGCGGATCGGGGAGATCGTCAACGCCCTGCCCCAGGAGCGCCGCCGCGTGCTCGAAGATGCCGCGGGCATTGCCGGACTGCATAGCCGGAGGCACGAGGCCGAGCTTCGACTCAATGCGACGGAAGCCAATCTGGCGCGCCTGTCCGACCTGATCGGCCAGCTCTCGTCGCAATTGCAGGCAATGCGGCGCCAAGCTCGCCAGGCGCAGCGCTACCGCGAGATCTCCGGCAAAATCCGCGAGAGCGAGGCGCTCCAGCATCATCTTCATTGGGTGGGCGCTTGCGCCCATGTCGAGCAGGAGGAGGCTTCGTTCCAGGAGGCCCTTGCCGCCGTGGCGCAGGAGACCAAGGCCGAGGGCGAGGCGCTTCGCCAGCAGGCGCGGGCCGCCGAGAAGCTCCAGCCCTTGCGCGACGAGGAGGCGGCGCGCGCGGCGGTGCTGCACCGTCTGAGCGTCGAGCGCGATGCGCTCGAGCGCGAGGAGGCGCGCGCCAAGGCGCGTCAGGCCGAGCTCGAGACGCGACTGGCGCAAGCCTCGCGCGACCTGGCCCGCGAGGAGGAACATATCGCCGAGGCCGAGGGCATGTTGCGCGGGCTTGGCGAGGAGGGGCGGCGCCTCCAGGCGGCAAGCTCCGGCGACCATCAGCAGCCGCAACTGCGCGACGCCGCGGCAAAGGCGAAGGAGACGCTCGAGGCGGCCGAGCTGGCCTTGCGCGAGGCGACCACCGCGCTTGCCGAGGCGCGCGCCGAGCGTGGGCGTCTCGAGGGTGAAAAGACCGAGCTCGAAGGCCGAATCGTCAAGCTCGACGCTCAAGCGGATGAGCTTGAGGCGGAGCTGGCCAAGCGCGAAGCTGAGAGCGGGACCGAGAAGAAGCTCGGCGGCCTAAATACCGGTCTCGCCAAGCTTTCCGCCGCGGTCGAAGCGATGGAGGCCGAGCTTCACGCCGCCGAGGCCGACGAGGAGAAAGCGCGGTTCGATGAGGCAAAGGCCCGGGCGCTCGCCGCTTCCGCCAAGCTCGTGAACCAGGAAGTCGAGACCGAGCTCGCTACCTTGGTCAAACTGCTCGGAGCCGCCCATGACTGGTCTCCGATCGTCGAGGAGATCAAGGTCACGAGCGGCTACGAGCAGGCGCTCGGCGCGGCACTGGGCGACGATCTCGATGCCGCAAGCGATGAGACGGCGCCCTCCCATTGGCGGCTCACCGCTGCTTCGGGCGACGATCCCAAGCTACCGGAAGGCGCCCTCCCGCTCAGCAAATTCGTCAAAGGTCCGGCCGTTCTCGCCCGGCGGCTCAAGCAGATCGGCGTGGTGGCCCCTAGCGAGGGCCGCGACTTGCAGGCGAGCCTGAAGCCGGGACAGAGGCTCGTATCGAAGGACGGCGATCTCTGGCGTTGGGACGGCTACAGCATCCAAGCCGGCACGGCGAGTGCCGCTGGAGCGCGCCTCATGGAGCGCAGCCGCTTGGCGGCCCTCAAGGCGGAAGTCGGCAAGGCCCAAGCGCACGCGGCGGAAGCCGAGGCTGAGCTCGCAGCTTCAGCCGGCAAAGCCGAGGCTGCTCAGCTCAAGACCAAGGCTCTGCGCCAGGAGGCCAAGGAGGCGCATGCCGAGCTCGACCGGATGCGCGACGCCATCGCCGCCGCCGAGCACGAGGCGCAAGCGAGCAGCAAAGAGCTCGGCGCGCTTGCCGAAGCGTTAGCCCGCACGCGGGCAGCGTTCGATGAGGCCACAGGGCACGGAACGCGGGTCGAGACGGCGTTGCTTGGGCTCGCCTCTCTTTCGGCCCTCGAAGCGGCGCTCGAAGCGGCGCAAGCCAAGGCTGCTTCGAGCCGCCAAACTGCGGCGCGCGCCGAGGCGACGCTTGAAGGCTTCGAGCGCGAAGTGCGTTCGCGGCAGGAGCGGATGGAGGCGATCGGCGCGGAAGAGGGGCTGTGGCAGAAGCGCATCGCCAATGCCCGCGAGCAGATTCAAACCTTGCGCGCGCGCGAGGAAGAGACCAGCGCCGACCTTGCCGCTCTCGCCAACCTCCCCGCCGAGATCGAGCAACGCCGGACCAAGCTGTTCGACGCCATCGCCGCCGCCGAGCGCGAGAGAGCCAAGGCCGGCGACGATCTGGCGCTGGCCGAGACGGCGCTCAAGGGACGCGAAAAATTCTTGCGGGAGGTGCAGGAGCGTCTGGCTGAAGCGCGCGAAGCGCGCGCCCGGAACGAAGCGCGGCTCGAATCGGCGCGCGAGCGGCGGGGCGAAACGGCGCGCGCCATCCGCGATCAGCTCGACTCCGCGCCGGAGGCTTGTCTCGAACTTGCAGGCTTGAAGCAGGGCGCCGCCATTCCGCCCTTGGCGGAAGTCGAGGCGCGGCTGCTCAAGCTCAAGGGCGATCGCGAGCGGCTTGGCGGCGTCAATCTCAGGGCCGAGGAGGAAGAGGCCGCGCTTGCGGGGCAGCTTGAAGAGATGACGCGCGAGAAGGCCGATGTCGAAGAGGCGATTCTGCGCTTAAGACAAGGGATCGCCAATCTGAACCGGGAGGGGCGCAAGCGCCTGCTCGAAGCCTTCCATGCGGTCAACGGCCATTTCGGCCGGCTGTTCAAGACGCTGTTCGGCGGCGGCTCGGCCGAGCTCAGGCTCGTCGACTCCGACGATCCGCTCGAATCAGGACTAGAGATCTTCGCCTGCCCGCCGGGAAAAAGGCCGCAGGCGCTCACCTTGCTGTCGGGCGGCGAGAAGGCCTTGACCGCACTGGCGCTGATCTTCGCCGTGTTCCTGACCAACCCCTCACCCATCTGCGTGCTCGACGAGGTCGACGCGCCGCTCGACGACAGCAACGTCGACCGGTTCTGCGGCCTCCTCGGCGAGATCGCGGACGCCACCGACACGCGCTTCCTCCTGGTCACCCACCATCGCATGACGATGGCGCGCATGGACCGGCTCTACGGCGTGACGATGGCCGATCAGGGCGTCTCGCAGCTCGTCTCGGTCGACCTCCGGACCGCCGAGGGGCTCCGCGAGACGGCCTGAGCGGACGGGTTTTCGCCATATTTTTCAAAGACTTGTCTCGGACCTTCCAAGCCTTGACAGGGTCGGGGCCGGTCCGTATCGTGCGCCCGCCTTTCGCGGCGGTCTCGGGTTGCGGCGGCGGGCATCCGGACGCAATCGATCCATGGCCGAGCGCGAGCCTCCCAATCCCCTGCGGGACCTGGACGAGCGGCTCAAGCGGCTGCGGGCCGAGGAGTCCGGCGGCAAGCGGGCGGCGGCCGAGGCCGAGGAGCGCGGTCGCGGCCTGGGGTACGCGCTGAGGATCGGCGTCGAGCTGGTCGCGGCGCTCGCGGTCGGCGTCGGCATCGGGCTCGTGCTCGACCGCTGGCTCGGGACGACGCCGTGGCTGCTGATCGTGTTCTTCGTCCTCGGCGCCGCGGCGGGGCTGAT
>DASWJG010000191.1:0-3270 GCA_036397315.1 Methyloceanibacter sp.
CCCTCGAGCCGCGGCTCGGATTCTACCTTGGCGATGGTCGAAGTATCCACCTTCACGCGCTCGAGCAGCTGCGCGCCGAGCTCCTGATGCGCCATCTCGCGGCCCCTGAAGCGCAAGGTGACCTTCACCTTGTCCCCTTCCTCGAAGAAGCGGCGGATCGAGCGCATCTTCACGTCATAGTCGTGGATGTCGATGTTCGGCCGCATCTTGATCTCCTTGATCTCGACGGTGCGCTGCTTCTTGCGCGCCTCGGCGGCCTTTTTCTGCGCCTGGTATTTGTACTTGCCGAAATCCAGGATCTTGCACACCGGCGGCTCGGAATTGGGCGAGATCTCGACCAGATCGAGTCCGGCCTCGACTGCGCGCGCCAACGCGTCGGCGATGGGGACCACGCCGACATTGGTGCCAGTGGCGTCGATGAGTTGGATGTTCGGAGTGTCGATGCCCTCGTTGATGCGGGGGCCTCCCTTATCGGGAGTAAGCTTCATCGGCCGTCTTACGATGTCTTGCTCTCCTCTTCACGAACGACGGCGGCGTATTCGCGGCCAAAAGGCGATGGAGCCCCCGTGGTTCGAACTGACAAACTTCCAGTGTTCTACAGGAACGGAAATGCGCCTGACAAGTCAAGCCGCACGCGCGCGGGCGGTGCGGGATCGCCAGCGTTTCCAAGGAAAGATTGGAAACTGCCGCCTAGACGGTGACCTCGTCGAATCTGGCGGCGAGGCGCGTGCCGAGCAGCTCGTCATAGACCGATAGCGTTGCCCGCTGCATATGGCTCAAGCTGAACTTGTCGGCGGCATGGCGGCGCGCCCGCGCCCCGAGTGCCGCCCGCTGTTGCGGGGGCAGCTCCAAAGCCTCGGCCACACGCTCGGCGATAGCGCCGGGATCGCGGCACGGAACGATCCAGCCGGTGTAGTCCTGCTTTCCCGGGAGCGCCGGTATGATCGTTTCCGGCGCCGCCCCAATGTCGCTCACGATGACGGGGCACCCCATGGCCTGGGCCTCGATGCTCGTCCGCCCGAAGGTCTCGGCGCTGGTCGAAGCGATGATTGCGACCTGCGCGACGGCAAAGGCCGCCGGCATGTCGTCGCAATGACCGGGGAGCTTGACGCGTCCTTGAAGACCTCCCGCCGCGATGAGCTGCTCGAGCTCGGTCCGGTACGCCTCCCGCCCTTGCGCATCGCCGGCGAGAACGAAGACCGCCTTGCCAAGCCGGTTCGCGCCCAGCAATTGGCGCGCCGCCTCGATGACGAGACTTTGGCCCTTCCAGCTGGTCAGCCGGGCGGCTTGCAAAACCACGGGCTGCTTCTCGCCCACGCCCCACGCCGCCCGCAACCGCGCCAGGCGAGCGGGGGCAATGGCCTCAGGCGTGAACTTGGCGAGGTCGACGCCGCGATAGATGACGCGGATGCGCTCCCGCGCCACATGATGGCGCGCGGCGATGAGGTCGGCGGTATAGAGGGAGTTGGCAATGACCCGATCGCCGCGGGCCATGACGCTGTTATAGGCGGTCTTGAACGGGCCGGGACTGCCATAGGCGCCGTGATAGGTGGTGACGAAGGGGCGCCCCGTTCGCCGCGCGGCAAGAAGCGCGCTCCACGCCGGCGCCCGGCTCCGGGCATGCACGAGGTCGACGCCACGCTCCTCGATGAGACGGGTGAGCCGCCGCGCATTGGCGAGGAGGGTGAAGGGATTTTTGCTTGCCATGGGGAGCGGGACGATTTCGCCGCCGGCCTCAGTGATGGCGGTTGCCATCCGGCCCCCTTCGGTGGCAACGAGGGCAAACGCGCCAGCGCGGGCGAGCGCTTCGGCGATCTCGACGGCCGCCTGCTCGCTGCCCCCGGTATCGAGGCGCGGCACGGCCTGCAAGATGGTCAATTCTGCCATGACCCAAGGTTCTTAGGATGGACGCTGACGAACCGCAATTCCTGGAGGTCGGCGAGGGGCGGCGCCGCCGGCGTATCGCCTATCGCCTTGCCGAGGGGGCAGCGCAAAACGCCCCGGCGCTTCTGTGGCTTCCGGGCTTTCTGTCGGACATGGCGAGCACCAAGGCGCTGGCTTTGGCCGATTGGGCGAAGGCGAACCGGCTGCCCATCCTTCGCTTCGACTATTCGGGCCACGGGCAGTCCGAGGGGGATTTGCTGCACGCCTCGATCGGCGACTGGCTGGAAGAGGCCTTTGCCGCGCTCGATTGCCTTCGGGAGCGGCGCACCATCCTGGTGGCCTCATCGATGGGCGGCTGGATCGCGCTTCTCCTCGCGCGCAAGCTCGCGCGTGAGAGCGAACTCGGCCGGCTGGCAGGTCTCGTACTGATTGCTCCCGCATGGGACATGACCGAGCGGCTCATGTGGCACCGGCTTACGCCTGAGATGAAGGAGACGATCGAGCGCGACGGCGTCTATTACGAGCCGTCCCTTTATGGCGATCCCTATCCCATCACCAAACATCTGATCGAGGAGGGGCGCTCTCATCTGATCGGCGTCAACACGCTCGATCTCGACCTGCCGGTGCGCATCCTGCAAGGCATGTGCGATCCCGACGTGCCCTGGGGCCATGCGCTCGACCTCGTCGATCTGCTGTGCTGCGACGACGTCGAGCTGACTCTCATCAAGGACGGCGACCATCGTCAGTCGCGCGAGCAGGATCTGCGTCGCCTCGAATCCACCGTCGCTGCGTTGGTCGAGCGCGTGTCAACCGCGACTTAGCAGTGCGGCGAGGCCTTCGCGGTAGGTGGGATAGCGCAGCGTCACTCCGAGCTCCGATTTGATGCGCGCGTTGGCGATGCGCCGGCTCCCTTCATAGAAGCTCCGCGCCATGGGGGTAAGATCGGCCTCATCGAAGGCGACCTCCGGTGGCGGCTCGACGCCGATCAGCTCCGCGGCATAAGCCACCACCTCGCCGGGCGCCGCCGGCTCGTCGTCGGCGACATTGTAGATCGCACCGGGCCTAGGCCGCGCGATCGAGGCTTCGAGCACGGATGCGATGTCCTCCACATGGATGCGGCTGAACACCTGGCCGTCCTTCTTGACGCGCCGCGCCGTGCCTGTTCTGAGCTTGTCGAACACGCTGCGTCCCGGACCATAGATGCCGGCGAGGCGGAAGATCTGCACCGGAACGCCGGTTTCCGCCCCGAATTCGAGCCAGGCCTGCTCGGCCTCGACCCGCGCCTCGGTGCGCGCGCTGTTCGGCCTGGGCGCGATGGTTTCATCGACCCAGCGGCCCTCCTGATCGCCATAGACCCCGACCGTCGAGAGATAACCGATCCATTCC
>DASWJG010000192.1:0-15893 GCA_036397315.1 Methyloceanibacter sp.
ATGGCACTTAGCGGAAGTTTCGCGGGACGCGGAACTAAAGCGCCTGCGTGTCGAACACTTTGTCGATGTCGCCGCGCCAGGGGCCGGAAAAGTCGGCAAGCAAGCGGTCGGCCGGCGAGCGCCCCTCCTCGATGGTCTCGACCAGAGGTGCCAGAGCCTTGCGCTCGTCCTCTCCTTCGCGATCGAGCCGCGCACGCCGCTTCAATCCGCCAAGCGCCAGGTCGACCATGGCGCGGCCGACATCGCGGAGCTCACGCCCGCGAAACGGCGTCTTGAGCCCAAGACGCGGCACGGTATCGCGCAATGCCTGACGTTCTTCCACGGTCCAGTCCGCAGTCAGCGCCAAGGCTCCGTCGAGGGCCTCCTTGTCGTATAGAAGGCCGGCCCAGAGCGCAGGCAGCGCCCAGATCTGGGCGAAGGAGCCCGCGTCGGCGCCGCGCATCTCCAGAAAGCGCTTCAGCCTCACATCGGGGAAGAGCGTGGTGAGATGATCGGCCCAGTCGTCGAGCGTGGGTCTCACGCCCGGAAGGGCAGCGAGCTTGCCGGCAAGAAAGTCTCTGAAGGAGGCGCCGGCCACGTCAATATAGCGCTCGTCGCGATAGACGAAATACATCGGCACATCGAGCGCATGGTCGACGTAGCGCTCGAAACCCATGCCCTTCTCGAAGACGAAGGGCAGGAGCCCGGTGCGGTCGGGGTCGGTGTCGCGCCACATCTCGGCGCGATAGGATTGAAAGCCGTTGGGCTTGCCGTCGGTGAACGGCGAGTTGGCGAAGAGCGCGGTCGCGACCGGCTGGAGCGCCAGCCCTGCGCGCATTTTGGCGACCATGTCGGCCTCGTCGCCGAAATCCATGTTCACCTGCACGGTCGCGGTGCGAAACATCATGTCGAGCCCGCGGCGCCCGCGCGTCGGCATATAGCGCGACATGATGCGGTAGCGCTCCTTCGGCATTACCGGCGTCTCGGCAAGCGTCCATTTCGGCGAAAAGCCGATGCCAAGGAAGCCGATGCCTAACTCAGCTCCGACTTCGCCCACTTCGAACAGATGCTGACGCAGCTCATCGTAGGTCTCATGCACGGTCTTTAGCGGCGCGCCGGAGAGCTCGAGCTGGCCGCCGGGCTCGAGGCTGATGGCGCCGCCTTTCGGGCAGTCGATGCGCCGTAGGCCGATGACCTTGCCGTTCTCATTGATCGCGTCCCAGCCGAAACGATCCGCGAGGCCGGCGAGCAACGCGCCGATCCCGCGCTCGCCCGCATAAGGAACCGGCGAATGGCCGTGTTGGTAGAAGCCGAACTTCTCGTGCTCGGTGCCGATGCGCCAATCGCTCTTGGGCTTAGAGCCCGCTTCGAGATAGGCGACGAGCTCGTCCCGTGACTCGATGACGGGGCTTTCAGGCCCACTCACCCGTGTCGACATGAGGAGAGCTCCGTTTGAGTTAACGACACCTGCACCGGAAGCGAGGCAGACAGGGCGCGCAAGGGCGGCCTTTATGGCGCTCTCCGCCCGAGCCTGACAAGCGCTCCTTATTGCCAGTCGCCAAGGACGGCGTTCACAAGGGCGAGAGCGGCGACCGCAGCGGTATCGGCCCGCATCACCCGCGGCCCGAGGGAAATAGGGAGAACGAAGGACTTTGCAAGCAGCGCGGCGCGCTCCTCGCGGTCGAAGCCGCCCTCAGGCCCGATTAGGACGGCAATGGGGCCGGGGCCCCGCGCTTTGAGCGCTTCAATGGGCGAGGCGTGCGGGGCGGCCTCGTCGGCGAAGATCAGGAGGCGCTCCGCGTCCCATGCGCCGAGCAGCTTCGACAACTGCTCGGGCGCCATCACCTCGGGCACGCGCAAAACGCCGCACTGCTCTGCCGCCTCGATGGCGTTGGCGAGGAGACGGCTGGTCTTGACGCGCTCAGCCACCGTGTGACGCGTGATCACGGGACGGAGCGCGCTGACCCCCATTTCCGTCGCCTTTTGCGCCACATAGTCGAGGCGGGCGCGCTTCAAGGGCGCGAACAGATAATGCAGATCGGGCCCCTGTTCTTGCGGGCGCGTCTGGTGCTCGATGCGAACTTGCGCCTCTTTCCGACCGATGGCGCTAAGCTCGGCGCACCACTCCCCGTCCTTGCCGTTGAACAGGAGGAGCCTTTCGCCTGGCTTGAGTCGAAGCACGTTTCCGAGGTAATGCGCCTGGTCCTTGTCGAGCGCGACCGCGCCGCCGGCCACTAACGGAGACTTGATGAAGATGCGCTGGAGCTTGGAGGACATGGGCGCTTATAGCGAGTGAAGGGCGAAGGGCTGAACACACATGACACGACCCATCACATGACACGACCCCCGCCCCAAGGCAAAGCCGCCGCGGTGTCCGACGCAGGCGCCGGGAACTGGGTCGATCGCTACGCGCCGGCGGCGCTCCTCCCCTATCTCAGGCTCGCCCGCGCCGACCGGCCGATCGGCTTCTTCCTGCTCGCTCTTCCCTGCTTCTGGTCGGTATCGCTTGCCGCGCGCAGTCTGGGCGAGGCCTATCCCGATCCCTGGCTCCTCTTCCTCTTCGCCGTGGGCGCCATCGTCATGCGCGGGGCGGGCTGCACCTATAACGACCTCATCGACCGCGACATCGACGCCAAGGTCGCGCGGACACGGGGAAGGCCATTGCCGAGCGGACAGGTGAGCCCTCGCGCCGCCATCCTCTTCATGCTCGTGCTTTGCCTGATCGGACTTGCCGTGCTGCTCAGCTTCAATAGTTACACCGTGTGGCTTGGGCTTGGCGTGTTGCCGATCGTGGCGTTCTATCCCTTCGTCAAGCGGTTCAGCTATTGGCCGCAAGCCGTGCTCGGGCTCGCCTTCAACTGGGGCGCGCTTTTGGGTTGGGCCGCCGTGCTGGGGCGCCTCGACTGGCCGGCGGTCGTCCTCTATGCGGGGGCGGTGTGCTGGACCATCGGCTACGACACCATCTATGCCCATCAGGACCGCGAGGACGACGACCTCATCGGGTTGAAATCGACTGCGCTTAGATTCGGCCGCGCCACCAAGCCCTGCCTCGCCCTCCTCTATGGGCTGGCCTGGCTCGCCATCACTGCGGCCGGGCTCATGGCGCATGCCGGCACGGCGTTTCTGCTCGGCATGATGGCGGCGGCGGCGAATCTTGCCTGGCAGGTTTCGAGCCTCGACATCGACGATCCGGAGAATTGCCTCGAGCGCTTCCGCTCCAACCGCAACTTCGGCGCCATCGTACTCGGCGCAATCCTCCTCGATATGGTCCTTGCGGCAATATTCTGAGTTGCGTGGACCAAGGCGAACGCGCGAAAAAGCACCGGGCCCCAGAGCTTCTCGCCCTGGGACCCGGATGACGCCTTGCTGTTAGCTTCCCCCGTTAGCTGGCTGCCTTGAGGCGGCCTTGATTGCCACGATGCTGCCACAGAAGCTTTCCGAAGCGCTTAATGGACGTTGTTAATGTCTGGTATGCGCCGCTTACCTGCTTACATGGTTTAGAGAACTCTTCCGAAAAGTTTAGAGAATCTTCCCGCGCCGAAATGACCGCTTTCAAACCCGCCGAACGACCGCAAACCGCTCCGACCCTCGAAGAGGATTACGCACTTCTTAAGAAGGCCGCGCGCGAGGCAGGCGAGCTTGCGCTCACCTATTTCCGCAAGTCGATCATCGTGAAACGGAAGATCGACGGCAGCGAGGTGAGCGAGGCCGACCTTGCCCTCGATGTAGCGCTCAAACTCGCGCTGCACGCACCGCGGCCGGACTATGGCTGGCTCTCGGAGGAGACCGAGGACGATCCGGAGCGGCTCAAGCACCGCAGGGTATGGGTGGTCGATCCGATCGACGGCACCAACGCCTTCCTGCGTCACTTGCCGGAGTGGACGGTCTCCGCGGCGCTGGTCGAGGACGGGGTGCCGGCGCTCGGCGTCGTGTTCAATCCCGCCACCAAGGAGTTTTTCCACGCCATGCGGGGGAAAGGCGCCTTCCTCAACGACAAGCCGATCGCAGCAAGCACGAAGAAGACGCTCGACGGGGCGCTGCTCATCGCCAGTGGCGGCCTATTCAAGAAAAAGATCTGGAAGGAGCCGTGGCCCGAGGTGAAGACAAGATGGGTGAACTCCGTAGCCTACCGGCTCGCGCTCGTCGCGGCGGGGGAGGCCGACGCCACCATCTCCCTCTCGGCCAAGTGCGAATGGGACCTTGCCGCCGCCGCCCTGATCGTCGAGGAGGCGGGCGGCACGATCACCGACCATCACGGCGAGGCGCACCGCTATAACCGCGCGTCTCCGCGTTTTACGAGCCTGGTGGCGAGTGGAAGGGCTCTCCACCCGCTCTTGATCGAGCGCACGGACCGCGTAGACCTCTAGCGATTACTTCGGCAAAGTTGCGGACAGGGTGAGGGGGAAGGAGCATGGCCGCAAAGGACGGCGCCAAGACAAGCGGGCGGCAATTGCTTCACCTCGTGTTCGGAGGCGAGCTTACGTCGCTCGACAAAATCGAGTTCAGCGACCTCAAGGCGCTCGACATTGTCGGCATCTATCCCAACTATGCGCGGGCCTATGACGCCTGGAAGGACGCCGCTCACCGCACCGTCGACGACGCCCATATGCGCTACTTTATCGTGCATCTGCACCGGCTGCTCGACCCCGGACAGGGACCGGGCGGAGAGGCCGGCTAGCGGCATAAGCGCGCAAGGTTTTTCGCCTTAGAGGCGCAAGCCGCCCCGTGCTAGAACGGCAGCTGACGACCGGCAGCTCTCCTGCCGAGGCGCAGAAAATCGGGGAACCGCTTGAAAGACCAACTGTTCAAGGACGCAAGCGCGATTACGCGGGGCGCCGACGAGCTCCAGGTCGAGTATACGACCGGCGAGATCGTGGTGCGCATCTGGCGGGAGCATTTGCGGCCCCGTATCGGGCTCCTTCTGCTCGCCTCGTTTGCCATGCTCCTTACGGCGGCCACCACCGGCGCCATCCCATTCCTTATCCAGAGGACCGCCGACGACGTGTTCGTCGCCAAGAACGAGCAGATGGTCTACTGGATCACCGCCGCCATCGTGATCGTGACTGTCGTCAAGGCGATCGCCGAATATGTCGCCGACGTCACCGTCGCCTATCTCGGCCACCGCTTCGTCGCCGATCTTCGCATTCAAATGTTCGCCAGGCTCGCGCGCGCCGATTTGAACTGGATCCAGACCGTGCATTCGGGGCGTCTGCTCTCCGGCTTCCTCAACGACGCTACGCTCATCCGGCAGACGGCGAGCCGCTCGCTCGTCACTCTCGGCGAGAACTACCTCAAGGTGGTCATCCTCGTCGCCACCATGTTCTACATGGATCCGCGCTTCTCGATCCTAATCCTGATCTTCATGCCGTTCGCCTGGATCGTGCTCTCGCGCCAGCGCCGCAAAATGCGGAGATCGACCACCAAGTCGCTCCAGGAGACGGGCGATCTCTCGGCGCTTATCACCCAGACGCTCCGCGGCATGCGCATCGTGCGCGCCTACCGCCAGGAGAACAGGGAGGAGGCCCGCGCCGCCTCGGCCATCAACCGCGCGCTCGAGTTCACCATGCGCGGCACGCGCGCTCGCGCGCTATCGAGCCCCTCGATGGAGCTTCTGACCGGGCTCGGCTTCGCGCTCGCAATCTACTTCGCCGGTACCAAGGGCGTGCGCGGCGATTTGACCCTCGGCCACTTCATGGGCTTCATGACGGCGGCTCTGCTCATCTACGCGCCGCTCAAGGGGGCCGCTACCTTGCAGACGCAGTTGCAGGAAGGCATCGCTGCGGCAAGCCGCGTGTTCGGCATCATCGACCGCGAGATTCATCTCAGCGAGGCGCCCGACGCCAAGCCGCTGGAGCTCGAGCGTGGCGAGATCGAATTCAGGAACGTATCCTTCGCCTATGAGCCCGAGAACAAGGTGCTGAAGGGCGTGAGCCTCACCGTGCCGCCCGGCCGCACCGTAGCCCTGGTTGGGCCTTCCGGTTCGGGCAAAAGCACGCTGGTCAACCTGACGCTCCGCTTCTTCGATCCCGACCGCGGCCTGGTCGCGATCGACGGCCAGGACATCAAACATGCCTCCGTCGACAGCCTCCGCGACGCCATCGCCCTCGTCACCCAAGATCCGGTGCTGTTCGACGACACGATCCGGGCCAATATCGCCTATGGCGCAAAGCCGATCGACGAGAGCCAGGTGATCCAAGCCGCCAAGGCCGCCGCCGCGCATGATTTCATCATGGGCCTGCCGAAGGGCTACGACACAAGGGTCGGCGAAGCGGGAGGGCTGTTGTCCGGCGGCGAGCGGCAGCGCATCGCCATTGCGCGGGCCATCTACAAGGATGCGCCCATCCTTTTGCTCGACGAGCCAACCAGCTCGCTCGACTCGGAGGCCGAGGCCAAGGTGCAAGCCGCGCTCGAAGTCCTAATGCGCGGCCGCACCGTGTTGATGATCGCTCACCGCCTCTCCACGGTGAAGAAGGCCGATCTCATCTGCGTGCTCGATCAAGGGCGCATCATCGAGACCGGCCGCCACGATGAGCTGGTCGCCAAAGGCGGCCTTTATACCAGACTGCATCGCACTCAGTTCGGCATTGCCGGAGGGTATGCGGCGCCCTTAACCGAAGAGGCGGGCCAAGAGGCCGTCGTCGTGGCCGGCAAGTAGCAGCACCAGAAGCGTGATGTTGAAAACGGCTGCTAGCATTGAAGCCCGCCATGGCCTTCGGCAGCACCGTCAAGTGCGAAGAGGGCTCTCGCCGAAGTGACCGCACGCGCTTATGCTCTTGCCGGAGCCAGTGATCCTGTGATCAAGCAAGCGGCTATCAAGCCTGGGCTGTCGCTCAAGGCCTATCGAGTGCTCACGCGCCTTGCGGCGCCGTTCGCGCCGCTGATCCTTGCTTGGCGCACGCGGCGCGGCAAAGAGGAGCCCGGCCGGCGCCCCGAGCGCTACGGCCTGGCGAGCGCGCCACGGCCTCCTGGTTTCCTCGCCTGGTTCCATGCGGCCAGCGTCGGCGAGACCAACGCCGCGCTGCCGGTGATCGAGACCATCGCCGCCGAGCGGCCGGCGGTCCGCATGCTGCTTACCACCGCCACCGTCACCTCGGCGCGGCTGGCGCGCGCGCGGCTGCCTAGGGGCGTGCTGCATCAATATGTGCCGCTCGACAACCAGTCCTTCGTGCAGCGCTTCTTGCGCCATTGGCATCCCGACCTCGCCGTACTGGTCGAATCGGAGATCTGGCCGAATCTCGTGCTGGAGACCAAGGCACAAGACATTCCCCTGCTCCTCATCAACGGCCGCATGTCGACATCCTCCTTCAAGCGCTGGCGGAGACGGCCGGGCATGAGCCGGCCGCTGTTCTCGGCCTTCGATCTCGTGCTCGCGCAGAACGGCAACCTCGCCGAGCGCTTCGCCCAGCTAGGCGTCGCCCGCGCGCTCGACGTGGGCAACCTCAAGGCTGACGCGCCGCCGCCGCGTGCCGATCTGCACGGACGGCGCAAGCTCGACGCGGCGCTTTCAGGGCGCGCGGTGTGGCTTGCCGCCAGCACCCATCCGGGAGAGGACGAGACCGTGACGGCGGCGCACCTCAAGATGAGAGCGGCGCGGCCCGACCTCCTGACCATCATCGTGCCGCGCCACCCCGAGCGCGGGCCGCTCATCGCCGAGCAGCTCAAGCTTGCGAATCTCACCGTGGCGCTGCGCTCGGAAGGAAAGCTGCCGGAGGCTTCGACCGACATCTATGTGGCTGACACGATCGGCGAGCTTGGCCTGTTCTATGCGCTCGCTCCGGTCGCCTTTGTCGGCGGCTCGCTCGCCGACCGCGGGGGGCAGAACCCGGTCGAGGCGATCAAGCTTGGCGCCGCCGTGCTCACCGGCCCCAATTGGCAGAACTTCCGCGACTCCTATGGCGAGCTGCTGCGCGTCGACGGCTGCAAAGAGGTCAGCGATGCGGCAAGCCTCGCCGCGGCCGCGCTCAATCTGCTCGAGGACGCAAGCGCGCGGCGGGCGATGACCGAGCGCGCGAGCCGCGCCATTGCCGCCATGAGCGGCGCGCTGCCGCGCACGCTGGCCGAGCTCGAGCGCTATCTGCCGCCAAAGACGACACTGCAACATGCGTCGTGAGGCGCCGTTCTGGTGGTACCGCAGGAAGGGGACGCTCGCCGCCGCGCTCGCCCCCTTGGGCCGGCTCTATGGCCGCATCGCCGAGAAGCGCTTCGCTGAGGCCGAGCCATACCGCTCGCGGCTCCCGGTCATCTGCATCGGTAATTTCACTGCCGGCGGCGGCGGCAAGACGCCGACCGCGATCGCCGTCGCTGCGCTGCTCGCCGAGCTCGGCGCCCGGCCGGCATTCCTCACGCGCGGCTATGGCGGGACGAGCGAGGGACCGGTGCTGGTGGCGAAAGATCAGAGCGCCGAGGAGGTGGGCGATGAGCCGCTGCTTCTGGCGGAGGCCGCGCCCACGATGGTCGCGGCCGACCGGAAGGCGGGCGCCGCGGCACTAGAGGCGACCGAGGCGGACATCGTCGTCATGGATGACGGGTTCCAAAACCCTAGTCTTGCCAAGGATTTATCTCTCGTCGTGGTGGATGCCACCGCTGGCATCGGCAACGGTCTCATCATGCCGGCGGGGCCACTGCGGGCGCCGCTAGATCAGCAGATCGCCCGCTCGAACGCGCTCATCGTGATCGGCGACGGCAGCAAGGCCGCACCTTTGGTCGCAGCCTTCCAGGCGCAAGGCAAGCCGGTGCTCAAAGCCCGCATGGTGCCGCGCCAGGACCGGCGCTGGCTCGGCGTGCTGCCGGTGATCGGCTTCGCCGGGATCGCCCGGCCTGAGAAATTCTTCGCTACGCTCCGCAACAATGGCGCGCGGCTGATCGATACCCGCGCCTTCCCCGATCATCATCGCTATCGTGAGCGCGATGCGCGCCGCCTGCTCAGAGAGGCAAAGGACTACAACGCCATGCTGGTCACCACCGAGAAGGATTGGGTGCGGCTTCCTGACGACCCGGATAGCGCCGCCGGGGAGCTGAAGCACCGCTCCCGCCCCTTCCCCATCGCCGTCGAGTTCGACGATGCGGTGGCGGTGAAGAAACTACTCTCCGAGGCAATCGGGAAACGGAACTAAGTCGTCTCGTGCGACGGTGCGGGGTGGGTTTCGCGAAAGCGCTTGAGAGAGGCGGCGGCGTCGGCATAAGCCTCTTGCAGCTCGACGCTCCAATAGCGGAGCTCGTCGAGCGGGATGGTGCGCCCGGTCACCGCACAGCGCACGAAGTCGCCGGGCGTCAACACCTGCACCTCGCCGTCGAGATATTTGAGCTTGGCCTCGCCCTTGAAGCCGATATTTCGTTCGAAGCGATTCATCAAGACTGAGTGGCCCGTCTTTTTGCGTCGTTGTCCGTCACCATAACCTCAAGCCATCACAGAAGGCCAGCACGCTCTTTGTTTTTACGCATGATCTTGGCGAACGCCGTTCCCCGCTCTGGATCGGGCTTAAAGCAGACTCCCCTGCTTGTCGTCGCGGCGTCTGAGGGGCGCTTTCGCCTCGGGCGCGGCCGTGCGCCCGCTTCCGTCGGCGTGGGCTCCAACATGGCCATCGGCGAACTCGATGTCCAGAGCCGACCCCGGCTTCACCTCGGCGGCACGGCGTAGCATCGCGCCATCGGCGGAGCGCACCAGGGCGAAGCCGCGCGCCAGCACATTGTGATAGCCGAGCGTGCCGAGAAGCTTCGCCTGGCCGTCGAGCCTCGCCTGCGAGCGCTCGAAAAGCATCGCGACCGACCTCGCCCGCGAGCGGTCGAGCCGGATCAGCCGCTCGCGGCCGGACCGCGCGGCGCGTGCCACGATTTGGGGCCTGAGCCGCGAGGCGCTGCGCTCGAATGAGGTGCGGTGTGCCCGCGCATTGGCGATGAGCGCACGCTTCAATCTCGCGCTTGCAGTGTCGAAGCGTTGGCGCGGCAGGTCGAGAATGTTGGCTTTGCGCGGAAGCCCGCGCGAAAGGCCCGCGAATCGATGCCGCTCGCCCTCGATCCTCCGCCTCAGCGAAGTGGTCACGCGCAGGCCGTGCTGCGTCACCGTGATGAGGAGATCGGCGCGCACCGGCACGGCACGCTCGGCGGCGGCGGTCGGCGTCGGCGCGCGGAAATCGGCGACGAGATCGATGATGGTCCAGTCGGTCTCGTGGCCGACCGCGGAGATGAGCGGGATGGTGCTTGCCGCAGCGGCGCGGGCGACGCTCTCGTCGTTGAAGCCCCAGAGATCTTCGAGGCTGCCGCCGCCGCGAGCGACGATGATGAGATCGGGGCGCGGCACCGGCCCCGCCCCATCGAGCCCGTTGAAGCCGACGATCGCCGCGGCAACCTCGATTGCGCAGGTCTCCCCCTGCACCCTCACCGGCCACACCAGCACGTGGCAGGGGAAGCGGTCGGCGAGGCGATGGAGAATGTCGCGGATCACCGCACCGGTGGGCGAGGTGACGACACCGACGATGCGCGGGAGATAGGGGAGCGTCTTCTTGCGCGCCTCATCGAACAGGCCTTCGGCGGCGAGCATCTTCTTGCGCTGCTCGAGCAGCGCCATGAGTGCGCCGATGCCAGCGGGCTCGAGCTCGTCGATGACGATCTGATAGGTGGACTTGCCGGGATAGGTGGTGACGCGGCCGCGCACCACGACTTCGAGCCCCTGCTCCGGCTTGAATTTGAGCCGCTGGAAGGTGCTCTTCCAGATCACCGCTTCGATCGCGGCCTTATCGTCCTTCAAGGTGAAATAGCAATGGCCGGATGAATGCTGTCCCTTGAAGCCGGAGATCTCGCCCCGGAGCCTGACCAGCCCATAAGCCTCCTCCACCGTCCGGCGGAGCGCGAAGGCAAGCTCCGAGACGGTATATTCGACGAGATTGGTTGGCGGCGTTGCGGCCACCGTTTGGTCGGCCATGGTCTCAAATCATCTCGTTTCGCCTGGCGCGCTGTTCTCGTGCTAAGGAGCGCCAGTCTTGGGGGACTGAGCATTACTAGCCTCGGCGCCCCCTCACAAGCGGAGCGTGATCGAAGTGAAGGTGCTTTTGATCGGAGGCGGGGGCCGCGAGCATGCGCTCGCCTGGAAGCTCGCCCAAAGCCCCCTGCTCGATACGCTCTATTGCGCGCCGGGCAATGCCGGGATCGAGGAGATCGCGGAGTGCGTCGCGCTCGATGTGGCGGACCACGCGGCGGTGGCGCGCTTTTCTAAGGTGAACGACATCGGGCTGGTGGTGATCGGGCCCGAGGCGCCGCTCGTGGCAGGGCTTGCCGACGACCTTGCGGCGGCAGGCCTCAAAGTGTTCGGGCCCTCGCGGGAAGCGGCGCGGCTCGAAGGCTCGAAGGGTTTCACCAAGGATCTCTGCGCGGAATACGGCATCCCCACCGCTGCTTACCGCCGCTTCGCCGAGGCGGGCGCCGCCAAGGCGTATGTAGCGACGCAAAGGCCGCCCATCGTCGTCAAGGCCGACGGGCTCGCCGCGGGCAAAGGCGTCGTCATCGCCGCGACACGCGAGGAGGCGAATAGAGCCATCGATGCCTGCTTCTCCGGCGCGTTCGGCACTGCCGGCGCGGAGGTGGTGATCGAGGAGTGCCTCGTGGGCGAAGAAGCGAGCTTTTTCGCCCTGGTCGACGGAGAGACGGCTCTGTCGCTCGCCACGGCGCAGGACCACAAGCGCGCCTTTGACGGCGACCAGGGCCCTAACACTGGCGGCATGGGCGCTTATTCGCCGGCTCCAAGCATGACGCAAGCTCTGTGCGCCCGCGTCATGGAGGAGATCATCCTGCCGACAGTCCTCGCCATGAAGGCGCGCGGCACGCCGTTCAAGGGGGTGCTCTATGCCGGGCTGATGATCCAAGACGAGGCGCCCAAGCTGATCGAATATAATGTGCGCTTCGGCGACCCCGAGACGCAGGTGCTGATGCTCCGGCTCAAGTCTGACCTTCTGCCGGCGCTGCTCGCCGTCGCCGAGGGGAAGCTCAGCGGCTTCACGCTCGACTGGCATGACGATGCGGCGCTGTGCGTGGTGATGGCGGCTAAAGGTTATCCCGGCACGTATGCGAAGGGTTCCGAGATCAGGGGGCTTGACGATGCGGGGGCCGACCCGAAGGTCGAGATCTTCCATGCCGGCACCAAGCGCGACCGCGCAACACGCGACCGCGTGCGCATCCTCGCCGATGGCGGCCGCGTGCTCGGAGTAACCTCGCGAGGTAGCACTATCGCCGAGGCTCGGGCCCGCGCCTATGCGGCGGTGGACAAGATCGATTGGCCGGAAGGCTTCTGCCGGCGCGACATCGGCCGGCGCGCTGCGGCATCACCGGGTGGGGATACGAAGTGGGTCCCCCGGCGCCAATAGCACGCCCTTGCTTATGCGGCTATCCGCGTGCAAATTCCAAGACAGGTTGCGTGGGGGTGAGGCGAGGATGCGCGGCTGGCGGCATTTCGTGTGGGCAGCCATTTGTGGCTTCGCGGGCAGTATTGTCCTTCTGTCGGTTTTCATCCTGTTGATGAACCCTTACGGCAACTTACCCCGCATTCTTTCCAGCGACCACGTCATCAGTGACATCAATCAGCGGTTTCAATATCCGGCGCTGATCCGCTCAAAGCGATACGATTCCATCGTCATCGGAGCCTCCGATTCGCGACTGCTGCACCCCAGGGCCCTTGAACGCGTGTTCGGCGGCCGGTTTGCCAATCTCGCCATGAATGCGGGACTGGCTTATGAGCAATATCGTCTCTCCGCTCTTTTTATTAGGGAGGTGAAGGACCGGCGAACGCTTGTGGTCGGCATCGACCACGTGTGGTGCGATGAACGCGCAGATAAGGAGCGCATCACCTTTCGCGGTCTTCCAGAATGGATGTATGACGACGATTGGCGGAACGACCTCCGCTTTATGCTGAACGCCAAGACGGTGGAGATCAGCGGGCGCAGGTTGGGGCAGGCTCTCGGATTCAAGGAGACCCGCTTCCTCGACGGTTACGAGGTGTTCACGCCGCCCGAAAGCGCCTATGACCCGGTGAAGGTCAGGGCCAAGCTGTGGGGGAAAGGAGCCAACTCGGTCGAACCGGTCGTGCCGGCCTATGCAGCAAGTGCCGAGGAGCGTGCCCGCTGGCAATATCCAGCGCTTGCTTGGCTCGACGAGATTGCGACGAAATTCGCGGGCCGCGTTGTGTTCATCTATGTGCCGGCCCATATCGCCGCCCAGCCGACGCCCGGCTCTGCAACGGCCGCGCGGCGAGAAGAATGCAAGACGCGCATCGGCGCGATCGCACGGCGCCATGAGGCGCCCTTCATCGATTTCAACATCCCCTCAGAGATCACGGCGAACGATGCCAATTGGTGGGACCGCCTGCATTTCCGCCTGCCGATCGCCGAGCGAGTCGTCGACGATATCGAGCGGGCGCTCGCCACTGGCAAGGACGATCCGAAGGGCGACTGGCGTTATTTGGATGACCCCCACACGGGGGCGGTTTCCTCAACCGCCAAATAGGGGTTCACGCCAGGACGAGACCAAGACCGTGTCAAGAGCCTGGGATGGATTGTGCGTAAGCGATGCTGTTTCATAGCCAGGAATTTATCCTCCTTTTCCTGCCAGTAGCCGTCGGCATCTATTACGCGCTCGCCCGCCACCCATCCGCGCGCCAATGGTGGCTGATCGCGGCCTCACTCGTCTTCTATGGATGGTGGGACATTCGCTTTCTGCCGCTCCTCATCGGACAGACCCTGGTGACGTGGTTGATTGTGGAGCTTGCGATCAGAAAGGATTGGCGCTGGCTGCTTTACTTCGCCATCGTCGCCAATCTCTCGGTGCTCGGCCTGTTCAAATATCTCGATTTTGGGGCAAGCATCCTGCAACAGGTAACTGGCCGCGAATTCGCCAAGGCCTCGCTGATCCTGCCGATCGGCATCAGCTTCTACACTTTCGAGCTGATCTCTTATCTGGTCGACCGTTTGCGTGGCACCGCGCCACGCTATGGCATCCGCGTGTTCGGCCTCTTCATCGTGCTCGTTCCGCACCTGATCGCAGGGCCGATCATGCGGCACAACGAGATCATTCCGCAGTTCGCCTACGACCCGCTGCGCCGGGGTCTTTATGAGCGTATCGGCCGAGGCCTCGTTCTCTTCCTCATCGGCTTCGTTGAGAAGTTCTTCATCGCCGATCAGCTCGCCCCCATCGTCGATCCGATCTTTGCGGAGGCGGCGCTCGTGGTCCCGACGTTCTCACTCGCGGGCGCGGGAGCGCTTGCTTTCGCGCTACAGATATTTTTCGACTTCGTCGCCTATTCTAACATGGCGATGGGCATTGGGCTGATGTGCGGGCTCATGCTGCCGGTGAACTTCAACGTGCCGTATCGCGCTCTAAATCTGCGCGACTTCTGGCGCCGCTGGCACATCACCCTGTCGCGGTGGCTGCGCGACTACGTCTACATTCCACTGGGGGGTAGCCGCGAGGGCGTGGCCGTTTATATCTGGGCGACGCTCGTCACCATGGGCCTGTGCGGCCTTTGGCATGGCGCCGGCTGGACCTTCGTCCTGTGGGGACTTGGCCACGGAATCGGGCTGCTCGTTTGCAGGTTTTGGCAGCGCTACGGGCCTCCTTTACCGGCAATTGCGGCTTGGGCGATCACACTGACCTTTGTGGTCCTGCTTTTCGTCGTGTTTCGCGCCGCCGATCTCGCGACCGCTTCGCATATGTTCGCGGGACTGACCGGCCAAGGAGGGCTTGGGGCGCTTTGGCCTGCCGGCACCCTGGTGCCGATCGCAATCGCGGGCACGATCGCGCTATTCAAAGTTCCGACCTTCGAGCTTGCCATGCGGCTCCGGCCGAACTGGCCCGCGGCGATCGGCTTCGTCGTTCTGTCCGTGATCTGCGTGCTTGAAGTGGGCAAAGGCGCCCCCTTGAGCTTCATCTATTTTCAGTTCTAGCCGCGGGCGCTTCCTCCCGAATGGGGAAAGGGGCTACGCATTCCCTTCGCGCACGGCATTAAAGCGATGACAGCGCAGATTGTCGCTGCCGTCGAACACAGTGAGCTCGAGCGTTAAATCCGCCCGGGTCGCAGTCCTCGGGCAGAAATAGCCAGGCAGTTACATGCGCCTCGGAGGCTCGCGAAACGGTCCCCGCGCGCGCTTCGTGCGGTCCAAGCGTGAGGTCGAGGGGAATGCTCGTCTTCGCCTTGTCGGTGGTGGGGTGGGACCAGACCTGAAAATCGCCTTTCCTGGTGCTGACCGACTTGATCGGGGCCATGAGCCGCGCCGATCGTGGCCGCACGCGTCTGAGCTCGTCCACCACCACGCCGTAGGGCGCCTGATTGGCGACCGCGACGTGGACCTGGTACCAGCCCTTCTGCAGCTCCCTGAAGGAGGCTCTGATGATCGGCTCGGCGCCGCTGCGCGCCGACCTCACCACGAATCTGATGGTCGAGGCGGCGACCAAGAGAACCAACGCCACCGCAATTCCGAGCTGGAGGGGGAAAAATGACGCATTCATGGTGGTTCGCGCGATCGGCAGGCTCGTTTCCACGCTTTTACGGTGAGTCGCTTACCACAACCGTTACGGCGGACCGTTGCGGCGCGTGCCTCCCGTCTCTAAGCTCTTCCTGACCAGGCAGGAGATTCCCATGCGGCACCGATTCCCACCCCTCGCGAAGATGGCCTCCGTCCTTGCCGGAACGGCCATCGGACTTGGCCTCTTTTTATACGCAGGAACCGAGGAGGCGCAGGCCGCGCATCCCTTTGCCTCCGGGCTCGGCAGCCCGGCTTCGGACATCACGCAAATCCGCGTCTACCGGCGCGGACGGCCGCCCATCTATCCCTATTATTACAATCCCGGGCGCCCGGGCGGTTACAGCTTCTATTTCGGCTTCGTGCCTTACGCGAAGGGCGATTACGGGACCCAGGCATTGCAGCGAAGCCTCT
>DASWJG010000193.1:0-16409 GCA_036397315.1 Methyloceanibacter sp.
GAAGGACGTGCGCATCGACACCTACCGCTCATCGGGCGCGGGCGGTCAGCACGTCAACACCACCGACAGTGCCGTCCGCATGACCCACTTGCCGACCGGCATCGTGGTCACGTGCCAGAACGAGCGGTCGCAGCACAAGAACCGGGCCACGGCCTGGGCGATGCTGCGTGCGCGCCTCTACGAGGCCGAGCTGAAGCGTCGAGAGGAGGAGGCGCAAGCCGCCGCCGCCGCCAAGTCCGACATCGGCTTCGGCCATCAGATCCGGTCTTACGTGCTGCAGCCCTACCAGCTGGTGAAGGATTTGCGGACCGGCGTCGAAAGCACCAACCCTTCGGCGGTGCTTGATGGCGACATCGATCGTTTCATCGAGGCGGCGCTCGCCGAGCGCATCCACGCCGACGCGAAAGCCTAACGCGCCGCCGCGGCCCGTTAGCGATGGCCCTGCTAAAGACCCGCGTGCCCCGTCCGCTATTCGGCGGCGCGGGTCGAATGCGCGCTTGCCTCGTCGTGAGGCTTCGCATCGAAACCTGACGGCTTGTCAGGGCGCGACTCGGCACGAGAGCTACTTGCTGGGGTCGCCTTGATCTCCGCCAGCGGATCGTCTGAGCGGCGCGACTTCCCTTCGAAATACGCACCCTGCTCGATGGCGAGGCTCTGATGGAAAATATCGCCCTCGACATGAGACTGGGCCTGGAGCGTGACGCGCAAGCCCCTGATCGAGCCGACCACCCGGCCACGGACGACGATATCTTCGGCGATGACGGAGCCCATCACTTGCGATTTGTCGCCGAGCAAGAGCGAGCCGCAATGGATGTCGCCCTGGATCTCGCCGTCGACCTGGATCTCACCCTTGGAATTGACATTGCCGACGATGGTGAGATCCTCGCCGATGATGGAGGGGACCATCTTGCTTGCGCTTGGGCTGGGGCTCTTGGCAGCATAGGTCGCCGGCCTCTCGGTGAAGGGCGTCTTCATCTCGCCGCCCAACCGCTCCCCCATCTTCGTTACGCTATCTCCCGGCTCAGGCTTCTTGGTGAACATACGTGGTACCTCCCCATCGCATACTGTGACGCAGGCGCCAAAAATACTCCCCGACGCTAAGCCCGCGACTTACAACACAAGAACAAGAATAAGCCGCCCTAAGGGGTTGCCGCGGAGTTTCCCGTCTGAGGGCAAATACCCAGCGCCCACTCCTGCCATGACCATATCGCCTCGCCTTCGCGTTGTCATGGGGGTTCTCCCCGATCGAAGCGGCTCAAGGTGGGGGGGCGCTAAGCCTCGGCTTGGGCTTGGGAACCGCCTTCCTTTGGCCGATTTTACCACCTCTTATGCCACGAGCCCTTATCCTTTGCGTCGGGCGCCTGGCAACGGGGCTTGAGGGGTTCGAGGGGCTTGACTTGGGGGATGCCGACACAAGGCCATGAGCAGACCGAGGCGTCGCTTTTCGACCAGAGCGAGGCCGTCGGCGCGTTGATTGCTGGCGACCTGCTTGGCGCAGGGGGCGGCAATGAGCGCGTCTTGGGCCTGATCGTGGCGGGACCATTGACGGAATGAACGAGCCGATTTCAGGCGCTCTCGTCAGGCTGACCACAGAGAGTGGCAGGGCGATCCTGGTACTCCACGCGCAAGCCCGAGCGTTGGCGTTACGCGCATTGGCGCAGGCGCGCCGATGGGTGCGTGCAAGAGCCGACCATGGCGGCGCCCCTGGTGAAACGAACGAGCCGATTTCCGGTGCCATCGTCAAGCTGACTACCGAGGGTGGCAGGGCGATCTTGGCGTTGCCCGGGCGCGGCCGGGCGTTGGTGAAGCGCGTTCCCCAGCCGGTTCAGATCGAGCTCAAGAAACTGTCCGCGCACGGCGCCCATGTCTGCCGCGAAATCTTCGCCGGTATTCTCGTGCTGGGACTGGTCGCCATCGTTCTCGGTTATGGGCGGCTCGGCCGCGGCCCGGTTTCCCTTCCGAGCCTCGTTCCCACCATCGAGGCGGCGATCAACGGCGAGCTTACCGACCTGCATGTGAAGATCGACGACGCGATCCTACAGCGCGCGACGGACGGCCCCGGCGTCCTGTTCCGCTTGCGTAATATCCGGCTGCTCGACAAGGACGGCGCCATCCTCGCTCAGGCGCCGCTTGCCGCCATCGGGATGAGCGGAAGCGCCCTACTGTCAGGGCGCCTCGCGCCGGGAAGCGTCGACTTCATCGGCCCGCGCTTGTTGCTCTTCTACGATTCAGGCCAAGGCCTGTCGCTCAGATTCTCCCGCTCCGCAGCCGGTGACAATGAGGCTCCAATCCGCGGCTCGCTGCCGGACGGAGATCTCACCGAGCAAGCCGCGCCGGCCGTTCCGCCGGAAACCACGATCGCCAAGCGACAGGAAGAGCAAATCGTAGGGGTCCAAGCTCTCGACGTGACGCGCACGGTTGCCGAAGTGTTCGAACGCGCGCGAAGCGGCAACACGTCCTACTTGACGAGGTTCGGCGTTAAGGACGCGCTGGTCGTGCTCAGTCAGAGCGGCACTGAGACCTCGTGGCGAGTGCCGGACTTCTCCATCGATCTTGAGCACCGGGGCCGACGGAGCATTCTCATCGGCCAAGCCAATATCGCCTCGACCAAAGGCGACTGGCAACTCGAGCTCCGCACCGCGCAGCAAACCAGGCGGCAAAGCCTCGCCATCACTGCGCTTATCCAGAATCTCGTTCCCTCGGGGATTGCCGGCAACTTCTCCTCGCTCGGTGCGCTCAAGGCTCTCGACATGGTGGTGAACGGTGAAACCACGGTCGAGCTCTCAAACTCAGGTGAATTCTTGTCGGGCGAGGCGACGTTCGATTTGGAGTCCGGCCAGATCACCCCGCCGTGGGACCCTGACAGTCCGCTACGCATCGACAGCGGCAAGCTCAATGTGCGTTATCTTAATGAGAAGGACGTGGTCGAGATTTCACCCTCGACGCTCACCTGGGGAAAAAGCAAGGCCGTCATCAGCGGCGAGTTCCGTCCGGTGCGCGACGCTAACGGCGCGCCGACGTCTTGGGACTTTGCCCTCAAGGCCGACCAGGCGAATCTCGCGGTCGAGGAGTTTGGGCTTTCGCCCATGAAGGTCGATGAATGGCAGGTCGCGGGGAGCCTTGTACCGCAAGAGGGGCGCGTGACGATCTCGCGTTTCGCCATTCGCTCCGGCGACGCCACGATCCAGCTTTCCGGCGGCTTCATCGATACCCCGGGCGCGGAAGAAGTTCATTTGACCGGTGAGATCAGCCCGATGCCGGTCGACGTCTTGAAGCGGTTTTGGCCGAAATTCCTTGCCGGCAAGGCGCGCGGCTGGGCCTTGGAGCGGGTCAGCGGCGGACAGGTCCTGGGCGGCAAGTTTACGGTGAACCTCGGCCCGGGCGAACTCGCCAGAATCGAAGCGGGGGAGGAGCTTCCTGCCGAAGCGGTGAGTGTCGAGCTCAATATTTCCGGCATGAGCATCGCCTACATTTCCGGAATGCCGCCGGTCCTCACCAACGAGGCCAAGCTGACCGTGGCCGGGATGCAGTTCGCCGTCGATATTCCCGAGGGCAAGATCGCCGCCCCGTCGGGGCAGGAGATCGCGCTTAGCCAAGGCCGCTTTTTCATTCCCGATCTCCGCAAGGATCCCCAACAGGGCGAGATCACGTTCACGGCGGCCGGCACCACCCCGACCGTGCTTGAGCTGCTCGACCATGAGCCGCTCGGCTACATCCAAAGCGTCGGCTTGAAGCCCGACTTCCTGGGCGGTACGGCGGAGGGCGGCTTCACGCTCACCATGCCGCTATTGGCCAATCTCGAGTTCAATCAGATCAAGATTAAGGGTGCGGCGCGGCTTAACGACGCCATTGCCGCGAGCCTTATTGGTAATGTTGATGTGGCGGGTGGCACACTCGATGTGAACCTCACCGAGGAGGCCGTCGAAGCCAAGGGCGAGATCAGCATCAAGGGCGTTCCAGCGGAGCTTGCCTGGCAGCGCATCTTCCGTGCGCCTGACGAGCGCCAGCCCCCCATTCGGGTGACGGCTAACCTGGATGCGGCGGCGCGCGACAAGCTCGGGATGAAGATCAACCATCTGGTGCAGGGGCCGACGCCGATCACGCTCCAGATCGCGCGGCTTGGGGAAGGCGCGCCGTCGGCCATGAGCATGCAGGCCGATCTCACCGACGCGCAGCTCGTCTTCAGCGGTTTGGGTTGGACCAAGCCGATCGGCCGTGCCGCAACCGTCCAGCTCGACATCGTACCGAAGGCGGACGGCTCGACCGATCTCGAAAACCTCAAGATCCTCGGCGACGACATCAACATCCAGGGCGGGATTGCGCTCGCCCCCGATCAGAGTCTCAGAGAGTTCTATTTCTCCGATTTTTCGGTCAACGACCTGACCCATGTCGAGATCACGGCTACGGTCCGCGACGACCAGGTGCTCGATATCAAGGCGGAAGGGCCGAGCTATGACGGCAGGCAGTTCTTCCAGTCCCTGTTCGCTGCCGGGCAGTTCGCCGGGGGGGCAGAACCGGCCGAGCCGTTCGGCGTCGATTTTACCGCCCAGATCGACACGGTCGCGGGGTTCTACGACACGACCGCGAAGGACGTGCAGGTCACCATGAAGAAGCGCAATGGCCGGCTCATTGCGCTCGATGCCAAAGCCGAGCTGAACGGCAACGCCCCGGTAGAGGTCAACCTCGAGCAGAGCGGAGACGAGCGCCTCATCAAGGTCGAAGCGCGCGATGCCGGCGCTGCGTTCCGCCTTGTGGGCTTTTATCCGAGCATCGAGGGTGGCGAGGCGTCGCTGCAGGTCAATCTCGACGCCGGCGGAGCGGGCACCAAGACCGGGACGCTGTGGGCACGCGAGTTCGTCGTGCTCGGGGATTCGGTGGTGAACGACGTCCTCACCGATCCGAACTCAACGGCGGTCTTGGGGGAGCGCAAGCAGCAGGTGACGCGACAGCGCATTGGCTTCAATCAATTGCGCGCACCCTTCACGGTCGGCGCCGGCAAATTCCGGCTTAAGGATGCCTATATGAACGGACCCATGCTCGGCGCCACCATGCGCGGCACGGTCGACTTCAAGGCCCAGACGGTGGATCTCGGCGGCACCTATGTGCCCCTCTATGGTTTGAACTCGGCGCTCGGAGCGATTCCTATTCTGGGCAGGGTCCTCGTCGGCCGTCAGGGCGAGGGGGTGGTCGGCATCACCTTCGCCATCAAAGGCAAGCTCGACGACCCCTCTGTGCTCGTCAATCCCATGTCGGTGATGACGCCTGGCATCTTCAGGCAGATCTTCGAATTCACCGGCTCGGTCCCGGATCAGACCGCACCGTCCTCGCCGTCCTCCTTCATGGAGCCTGGCGCCCATTACACGGGAACGGCTCCGCAATAGGGCGCAAGCCTCACACCGGCCGGATCAAAGCGTGCCGCTTCTTGCCTAGCGAGAGCTTGATCACGCCGTCTTCAGTGAGATCGGTAGGAGTGAGGAGCCGTCTCTCGTCGGAAACGGTCTTGTCGTTTACCTTGAGGCCGCCGCCCTTGATCTGGCGCCTGGCCTCGCCGGTCGATTGGACGAAGCCCGCAAGTAGACTCGCATTCAAGATGCCGAGGCCCTTTTCGAGCTCGGCGCGCGATACCTCGACGGTGGGAAGGCTCGCGTCGATACGGCCTTGTTCGAAGGTCGCCCGCGCCGTCTCGCCCGCGCGATCCGCGGCATCGCGGCCGTGGACGAGCGCCGTCGCCTCGGTGGCGAGGATCTTTTTCGCCTCGTTGAGCTCCGCGCCCTTGAGCTTGGCAAGCTTGCCGATCTCCTTGAGGGGGAGCTCGGTGAACAGCTTGAGGAAGCGCTCGACGTCGCCGTCCTCGCTATTCCGCCAATATTGCCAATAGTCGTATGGAGAGAGCATGTCGGGGTTGAGCCACACGGCCCCTTGGGCGGTCTTTCCCATCTTGGCGCCCGACGAGGTGGTCAGAAGAGGGGAGGTGACACCGAATAGCTCGACCCCGTCGGTTCGGCGTCCGAGCTCGATGCCGCTCACGATGTTGCCCCACTGGTCCGAGCCGCCCATCTGCAGGCGACAGCCATAGCGCCGGTAGAGCTCGACGAAGTCGTAAGCCTGCAGCACCATGTAGTTGAACTCGATGAAGCTTAACGGCTGCTCCCGTTCGAGCCTGAGCTTCACCGACTCGTAGGTCAGCATGCGGTTGACGCTGAAATGCCGGCCGTAGTCGCGCAAGAAGTCGATGTAGTTCAGCGTGTCGAGCCAGTCGGCGTTGTTGACCATCAGAGCGTCGCTCTGGCCTTGGCCGAAGCTCAAGAATTTCGTGAACACCTGCTCGATGCCGGCGACGTTCGCGGCGATCTCGGCATCGCTCAAGAGCTTGCGCGCCTCGTCCTTGCCGGAGGGATCGCCTACCTTGGTGGTCCCGCCGCCGATCAAGACGATCGGACGGTGCCCGGTTTGCTGCAATTTGCGCAGCATCATGATGCTGAGCAGGTTGCCCACATGCAGGGAGGGCGCCGTGCAGTCGAAGCCGATATAGCCGGTCAGAAGCTCGCTCCGCGCGAGCTTGTTCAATCCCGCCTCGTCCGTCGCCTGATGGACGTAGCCGCGGGCTTCAAGCTCGTGCAGGAAGTCCGATTTGACGGTGCTCATAGGCGTGGGAGGTTGTTGCCTTCCCTAGGCGGCGGACTCTTTGCGTTTCTTCCCCTTGCCGAGGCGCTTGTCGAGATAAGCATCGACCACCTCCATGAGCCCGTCCATGCGGCCCTCGAAGAAGTGGTTGGCGTCCGGCACGGTCGAGTGATCGATCACGATGCCCTTCTGGGTCTTGAGACGGTCCACGAGCCCACGCACGGATTCCGTTGGCACGACTCGATCTTTCGCCCCGTTGACCATCAGGCCCGAAGAGGGGCAGGGGGCGAGGAAGGTGAAGTCGTAGAGATTGGCGGGGGGCGCCACCGAGATGAAGCCTTCGAGCTCGGGGCGCCGCATCAGGAGCTGCATGGCGATCCAGGCGCCGAACGAGACGCCGGCGATCCAGCAGGTCTGGGCATCGGCATTGTAGGCTTGCAGCCAATCGAGCGCGGTGGCGGCATCGGCGAGCTCTCCGGGCCCGTTGTCGAACAAGCCCTCGCTCCGCCCCACGCCCCGGAAGTTGAAGCGCAAGACCGAGAAGCCCCGTTTCTGGAACGCGTAATACAGGTGATACACCACCTGATTATTCATCGTTCCGCCGAATTGCGGGTGGGGATGGAGGATGAGCGCCACGGGGGCGTTCGGCCCGCGCTCATGATGGTAGCGGGCCTCGATCCTTCCGGCGGGACCGCTGATATTCACTTCAGGCATGAACTACTGGCCTCGCTACACGTTACGCCGCGGGGATGTGAGAGCTTGGGCAGCCCCACGCAAGATAAATGGGAAGCGCCGCAAAACTTGACTCTGCCGCTCCGGAAACCTATACAATTTAAGATTAGAATTGTTCCAAACAAGCCGCTCCGGGACAGCTGGGCACTTGGGGCGGCGCGAACCTCAGGCCGCGCTTCATAGCACGCGCGACCGGGGCTCGTGCAAGCGTTAACCGGCGGCCATTGGCCGCGAGCTTCGTCAAAGCATGAACCAGCGCTCCTATCTCGACTATAACGCCACCGCACCGCTTCGCGCCGAAGTGCGCGAGGCCTTTGCCGCGACTCTCTATCTCTATGGCAATCCCTCCTCGGTTCATGCCGAGGGAAGGGCGGCGCGCGCGGCCATCGAGGCGGCGCGGGCGAAGGTGGCAGGTCTTGTCTGCGCGCGGACCGAAGACGTGATCTTCACGAGCGGGGGCACCGAGGCCAACGCTCTCGCGCTCGCCGCGCAAGCGGGCGGAGCCTGGCATTGCTACATGTCGGCGGTGGAGCATCCTTCGGTGCTCTCCGGCGGGCGATTCTATCCGGAAACCACGACGAGGATTCCCGTCACGCCAGATGGCGTCGTCGACCTCGAAATCCTTGCGAAAGAGCTTGAGAAACACCATTTAGGGGGTTGGAGGCCTTTTGTTTCCCTGATGGCCGCCAATAATGAAACCGGCGCGATTCAGCCGGTCGCGGAAACTTCAAAGATCGTTCACAGCGCTGGCGGGCTCCTCCATACCGACGCCGTTCAGGCGGCGGGGAGGATCAAGCTCGACATGGCCGCGCTTGGCGCCGACATGCTGAGCCTCTCTGCCCACAAGCTCGGCGGTCCGAAGGGCGTGGGCGCCTTGGTTCTGGGCAATGGCGCGTCGGTTGAGCCCCTCGTCAAGGGCGGCGCCCAGGAGCGGCGCAAGCGCGCCGGCACGGAGAATGTCGCCGGCATTGTCGGGTTTGGCGTGGCGGCGGAGCTTGCCGCTGCCGACCTGGCGAAGATGGGAACGATTGCGGCGCTGAGAGACGAGTTGGAGAAGGGCGCGTTGACCATCGCGCCGGATGCCGTGGTGCTTGCGGCGCGCGTCAAGCGGCTGCCCAACACGACGTGCATCGCGGTGCCGGGCGCCAAGGCTGAGACCTTAGTGATCGGGCTCGATCTTGCCGGCGTCGCCGTGAGTTCAGGGAGCGCCTGTTCCTCGGGCAAGGTGGAGGCCTCGCATGTGTTGAGCGCCATGGGCGTGGCTGAGGAAATTGCCCAAGGCGCGATCCGCGTAAGCCTTGGTTTTGCGACCAAGCGTGCCGATATCGAAAACTTCCTTAAGGCCTTTGCCGAGCTCATTAAGCGGCTCAGGCCTAGGGTGGCGGCCTAAGGAGCCGCTAGAGCATGATCCGGAAAAGTGGGAACCGGTTTTCCGACAAGATCATGCTCAAACATGGATAAGGATTTGGAGTAGAGCCATGCCGGCAGTGCAAGAGACCGTCGCTCGCGTCAAAGAGATCGACGTCGACAAGTACAAATACGGCTTCTTCACCGACATCGAGTCGGTCAAGGCCCCTAAGGGCCTCAACGAGGACGTGGTCCGTTTCATCTCGGCGAAGAAGGGCGAGCCCGACTGGCTGCTCGACTGGCGCCTCGAGGCTTATCGCCGCTGGCTCACCATGCAGGAGCCGACCTGGGCGAATGTCGTTCACCCCAAGATCGACTTCCAAGACCTCTATTACTACTCGGCGCCCAAGAGCACCGAAGGGCCCAAGAGCCTCGCCGACGTCGACCCCGAGCTGCTTCGGACTTACGAGCGCCTCGGCATCCCGCTGTCCGAGCAGAAGGTGCTCGCCGGCGTCGAGGGCGCCCGGGTCGAAGGCCGCGTTGCGGTCGATGCCGTGTTCGATTCGGTGTCGGTGGTCACGACCTTCAAGGAGGAGCTGGCCAAGGCCGGCGTGATCTTCTCTTCCGTCTCGGAGGCGGTGAAGACCCATCCCGAACTGGTGCGCAAATATCTGGGCTCCGTGGTGCCCATCACCGACAATTTCTACGCCACGCTCAACTCGGCGGTGTTCTCCGACGGCTCATTCGTCTATGTGCCGCCGGGCGTGCGCTGCCCCATGGAGCTGTCCACCTATTTCCGCATCAACGCGGAGCAGACCGGCCAGTTCGAGCGCACCTTGATCATCGCCGACGAGGGCTCTTACGTGAGCTATCTCGAAGGCTGCACCGCGCCTATGCGCGACGAAAAACAGTTGCATGCCGCCGTGGTCGAGCTCGTCGCGCTCGACGATGCCGAAATCAAATATTCGACGGTGCAGAACTGGTACCCTGGCGACAAGGAAGGCAAGGGCGGCATCTACAATTTCGTCACCAAGCGTGGCGATTGCCGGGGCAAGAACGCGCACATCTCCTGGACGCAGGTCGAGACCGGCTCCGCCATCACCTGGAAGTACCCCTCCTGCATCCTGCGCGGCGACGGCTCCAGAGGGGAGTTCTACTCGATCGCCATCTCAAACGGCTATCAGCAGGTCGATTCCGGCACCAAGATGATCCATCTCGGCAAGGACACCTCGAGCCGCATCATCTCCAAGGGCATCGCCGCCGGGCACTCCAACAACACCTATCGCGGGCTAGTCTCGGCGCATCGCCGGGCCGCCAATGCGCGGAACTTCACCTGCTGCGATTCACTGCTGATTGGCGATAAATGCGGCGCGCATACCGTGCCCTATATCGAGGCGAAGAACGCGAGCGCGACCTTCGAGCACGAGGCGACCACCTCGAAGATCTCCGACGACCAGCTGTTCTACTGCCTGAGCCGCGGGCTTTCGGCCGAGGAGGCCGTGGCGCTGATTGTCAACGGCTTCGTGCGCGACGTGCTCCAGCAGCTGCCCATGGAGTTCATGGCCGAGACGCAGAAGCTCATCAGCATCAGCCTAGAAGGCTCGGTCGGCTAAATCCGCAATCGAATTCAGACTCAGTGGCAAGGGGTTAGAGAAGAATCGTAATGCTTGAGATCAAGAATTTGCACGTCAATGTTGATGGCCGCGAGATCCTGAAGGGCCTCGACCTCACCTTGCCGCAGGGCGAGGTGCATGCCGTCATGGGGCCCAACGGCTCAGGCAAGTCCACGCTCGCCTATGTGCTGGCCGGCAAGGAGGACTACGAGGTCACGGCGGGCTCCGTCACCTGGAAGGGTGAGGACCTGCTCGCCATGAGCCCGAGCGAGCGAGCCGCCTCAGGCGTGTTCCTGGCCTTCCAATACCCCCTGGAGATCCCAGGCGTCGCCACCATGACGTTCCTGCGTACGGCGGTGAATGCTGTGCGCAAGGCCCGCGGGGAGGAGGAGCTCTCCACCCCCGACTTCTTGAGGCTCGTGCGCGCCAAGGCGAAGCTGCTCAAGATCGACATCGAGATGCTGAAGCGCCCGCTCAATGTCGGCTTCTCCGGCGGCGAGAAGAAGCGCAATGAAATCCTGCAAATGGCTTTGCTCGAGCCGGCGCTGTGCGTGCTCGACGAGACCGACTCGGGGCTAGACATCGATGCCGTGCGCATCGTGGCCGAAGGGGTGAATGCGCTGAGAAGCCCCAAACGCGCCATGCTCGTCATCACCCATTATCAGCGGCTCCTGAACTACATCGTGCCGGACCGGGTGCATGTTCTGTCCGACGGCAGGGTGGCGCGCTCCGGCGGCCCTGAGCTTGCGCTCGAGCTTGAAGAGTCGGGTTACGCGGAGTTCGGCGAGGCCGCGAGCGGCGCGGCCGCCTAAGGGGAAGACGCGCGATGGACTTGCCAGTCCAGCAGTTCAGGACCAAGGCCGAACAGGAGCTTCTCGATCTGTTCACCAGCGCCGAGAAGGCGCTCCCTGGCGCCCGCAACAAATGGGTATCGGACCTCAGGACCAAGGCCATCGAGGCTTACGGTCGCCTCGGGCTGCCCCATCGCCGCATCGAGGCCTGGAAATATACCGATCTCCGCGCGCGGCTTGCCGACGTCAACCCGCTGTTGAAGGCGGAAGGCATTGCCGTGGGCGAGGCCGAGCTAAAACACGCGCTTGGCAGCGAGGTGGCGAAGCTTCCCGCCTATCGTCTCGTTGTCGTCGAGGGCGATCTCAGGGCCGATCTCTCGGATATGGCCGGACTGAAGGAGGCAGGCGTCGAGGCGGTTTCGCTCGCCCACGCTCTGGAGAAGCCTCCTTCCTGGCTCAAGACCGCTCTCGCTCAAGTCAATCCGCGCGAGGACGATCCGGTGCTCGCCCTCAACACCGCTCTGATGACCGGCGGCGTGGCCTTGCGCATCGGCGCCAGCGTGACCCTCAAAAAGCCTGTCCATATCATTCTGCTCGACGGCAGGGGCGAGCCCGCCTCGACCGTTACCAGGAACGTCGTGGTGGCGGAGCCCGGAAGTTCAGCCATGCTGGTAGAAAGCTTTGGCAGCCTTGGCCTCCGCGGACTTCAGCGCAATGCGGCAACCGAGGTCAGGATCGGCGACAAGGGCGCAATCAAGCATGTGAAGCTGCAGCGTGAGGGGGAGGACGCACTCCATCTCTCGACTTGGCTCGTCGAGCTTGGCGCCGATGCTCGTTACGACGCCTTCCAGTTCTCGATCGGCGCGAGCGTTGCCCGCAACCAGATCTATGCGCGTTTCGCCGGCGAGGGCTCGGTACTCGACATTTCGGGCGCCTTCCTCATGCGCGGCCGGCAGCACTGCGACACGATGCTCCTGGTCGAGCACCGCGTCCCGCGCTGCACGAGCCGGGAGTTCTTCAAGGGCGTGCTCGACGGCGAGGCGCGCGGCATCTTCCAAGGCAAGATCATCGTCTCGCCCGGCGCGCAGAAGACCGACGGCAAGCAGATGGCGGGAGCGCTCCTCCTGTCGGAGGCGGCCGAGTTCGATTCGAAGCCCGAGCTTGAGATTTTCGCCGATGACGTGATCTGCGGCCACGGCTCGACCTCGGGCCAGATCGACGAGGACCTTCTGTTCTATCTGGAATCGCGCGGCATCCCGGAAGCCGAAGCCCGCGCGCTTCTGATCCAGGCCTTTGTCGGCGAGGCGCTCGAGCGCGTCGAGGACGAGGCGCTCCGCGACGCCCTGGTCCGCGCCTCGGCCGCGTGGCTCGGCGTCGAGTTCGACTGAAGGAGCCGCCGATGACCGTGCTCACACCGTCGGCCAAGGACTTGCGAGCGGTAGGAACGCCCTTCGACGTGGCGGCGATTCGCGCCGACTTCCCCATCCTCTCCCGCGAGGTGAACGGCAAGAAGCTGGTCTATCTCGACAACGGCGCCTCGGCGCAGAAGCCGCGCGCGGTGCTCGACACCATCCAGCGCGCCTATGGCGACGAATACGCCAATGTGCACCGCGGGCTTCATTATCTGAGCAACCTCTCCACCGCCAATTTTGAGAAGGCGCGGGGTTCGGTGCGCCGCTTCATCAATGCGCGCTCCGACGAGGAGATCATCTTCACCCGCAATGCCACCGAGGCGATAAACCTCGTCGCGTCGTCCTATGGCGTCCCCCATATCAAGGAGGGGGACGAGATCCTGCTCACCATCATGGAGCACCACTCCAACATCGTGCCCTGGCATTTCCTGCGCGAGCGCCACGGCGCGGTCTTGAAATGGGCGCCGGTGTCCGACAGCGGCGAATTCCTGCTCGACGAGTTCGAGCGACTTATCAGCCCGCGCACGAAAATGATTGCTTTGACTCACATGTCGAACGTGCTCGGCACTATCGTCCCGCTGAAGGAGGTGGTGGGGATCGCGCACGAGCGCGGCATCCCCGTGCTTGCCGACGGCGCGCAAGGGGCGGTGCATCTTCCCGTCGATGTTCAGGATCTCGATGTCGATTTCTATGCCTTCACCGGCCACAAGCTCTATGGGCCGACCGGTATCGGCGTGCTCTACGGCAAGAAGGAGCATCTGGAGCGGATGCGGCCCTATCAGGGCGGCGGCGAGATGATCGGCTACGTCACCACCGAGAATGTCACCTATGCCAACCCGCCGCATAGATTCGAGGCGGGGACGCCGGCCATCGTGCAGGCCATCGGGCTTGGCGCCGCAGTCGACTATGTCGAACACATCGGCCGCGAGGCCATCAGGAGCCACGAGGACGCTCTGCTCGGTTACGCCATGCAGCGCTTGGGCGAGTTGAATTGGCTGCGCATTTTCGGCCGCGCCAAAAACAAGGGCAGCATCATCTCCTTCAACATGGAGGGCACCCACCCGCATGACGTCAGTACGATTCTCGACCGCTATGGGGTGGCGGTGAGGGCCGGCACTCATTGCGCCGAGCCTCTGCTTGCCCGCTATGGGGTGACCTCGACATGCCGCGCTTCCTTCGCCATGTATAATACGGTCGAAGAGGTCGATATCCTGGTCGAGGCGCTACACAAGACGCGTGAGATGTTTGCTTAAGATCGATGGACCAAATGGCTGAAAAAATTCGAGAGAAAGAGGCTCCCGCTTCCCTGGATGAGCGAGCGTCTGCGGGCCCCCCCGAAGCGGACGTGACCGCCGGGGCGCTCGAGCCGGCCGAGATCAAGGCCTGCGTCGGCGCCACCGGCGGCGGGGAGGGGTCGGCGATCCCGCCTGACGAGCTCGAGCGGCTTCATTCGGATCTCGTGGCGGCGCTCAAGACTGTGTTCGACCCCGAGATCCCCGTCGATATCTACGAGCTCGGCCTCATCTATCGTCTTGAGGTCGACGACGACCACAATATCGAGGTGGACATGACTTTGACCGCGCCGGGCTGCCCGGTGGCCGGCGAGATGCCGGGCTGGGTGGAGAATGCCATCTCGGCGGTGCCGGGCGTCGGCCAGGTGAAGGTCAAACTCGTGTTCGATCCGCCCTGGGACATGAGCCGCATGACCGACGAGGCGCGCCTTGCGCTCAATATGTTCTGAGCCCGGCACTTGAACCACCCCGTGATTTGCCCCACCTTCAAGCCATGACGATCCAAACCCGCCCGCAAGTCATGTCCCTCACCGAGGCTGCCGCCGAGCGCATCCGCGCGCTGACCGCCGCCTCCGGCACGGAGGTCGAAGGCGTCCGCATCGGCGTGAAGAACGGCGGCTGCGCCGGCATGGAATACACCATGTCTTATGCTTCAGACGTCGGGCCGCACGACGAGGTGGTCGAGGACAAGGGGGTCAAGCTCCTGATCGACCCGACCGCGGTGATGTTCCTGCTCGGCACCGAGATGGATTACCGCGCCGACCGCATGCGTTCCGGCTTTGTGTTCAACAATCCGAACCAGACGAGCGCCTGCGGCTGCGGCGAGTCGGTCACGCTCAAGCCCGCCGATGAAGCCGCGCGGGATCGCTCCGAAGCGCCCGAAGCCTCTTAGCGTCACCCAATGTCTGCGTCATGCCCGGACTTTGATCCGGGCATCCATGCCGTTCCGTCGGCCCGCGTAGGCGGGTCAAGCCCGGCAATGACGAGGGGAATGATGAGGAAAAGGGGAGTTCCGAACCCTAGGTCACCCGCACCGGGCGCATCATGAAGGCGGGGACGTGGTCGCCCATGCCCTGTTGCTTGGAACGGCCCGCCTGAGGCGCGTTGCCTTGAGGCCGCTCGGCAGGGGCGCCGTGAACGACGTGGCCGCCTTTCCGCTCCCCCTGGTGCTGAGGCTTGTGCTGGTCCTGCCGGACGTCGCTGCGGCGCTCATCCCGCTTGCCGGCGCCGTTGCCGTTCTGCGGGGGCGCGCTCCGCTGGGGGCTCGGCTTTTGATGTCTTGGCTGATGGCTTTCACGGTTGGTCGGCGCACCCGACCCCTGGGGGCGCTTGTCGCGGCGTGAGCGGCCACCGCGGCGATGCCGGCCATTTTCGCTCGGCCGGGACTCGGAGGCTTCTCTCTGCTCCGCTTCGCTGGGTGCGCCATCGATCCAGGGAATCTCTTGGCGGAGCAGCTTCTCGATCGCCTTGAGCGCCTTGAAGTCTTTCGGCGTTACCAGCATGGCGGCGAAACCTTCGCGGCCCGCGCGCCCTGTGCGTCCGATGCGATGGATATAGTCCTCAGGGTGAATGGGCACGTCGTAATTGAAGATGTGGCTCACCTCGGGAATGTCGAGGCCACGCGCCGCCACGTCGCTTGCGGCAAGGAAGGCGATCGTGCCGTTGCGGAAGGCATCGAGCGTCGCCGTGCGCTGATGCTGGTCCAGGTCCCCGTGCAGCGCGCCGACACTGAAGCCATGGCGCTGGAGGGAGCGGTAAAGGATGCCGACGTCCTTCTTGCGATTGCAGAAGATGATGGCGTTCTTGACGTCGATCTCGCGCATCAAGGCTCTGAGCGCCTCGCGTTTTCCTGCCTGGTCGTCGGGCGCCTTTTTCAGCCTTTGCACGATGGTCGCCGCGGCGGTTGCCTGCGGGGCCACCTCGATGCGCTCCGGCTGGTGCAGGAAGTTGTCGGCGAGGCGCTGGATTTCCGCCGGCATGGTGGCCGAGAAGAAAAGCGTCTGTCGCGTGAAGGGCAGCTTCTTGCAGATGCGCTCGATGTCGGGAATGAAGCCCATGTCGAGCATACGATCGGCCTCGTCGACCACCAGAATCTCGATGCCGTTCAGAAGCAGCTTGCCGCGCTCGAAATGGTCGAGCAGCCGGCCGGGGGTCGCGATCACCACATCGGCGCCGCGATCGAGCTTGCGGTCCTGATCGTCATAGGACACGCCGCCGATCAGAAGCGCCACGGTCAGCTTATGGCTCTTGCCGAGGATCTCGAAATGCTCGGCGACCTGGGCGGCAAGCTCGCGGGTGGGTTCCAGGATCAGCGAGCGCGGCATGCGCGCTCTTGCGCGCCCACGCTCCAGCCGCGTCAGCATCGGGAGCACGAAAGAGGCGGTCTTGCCGGTTCCGGTCTGGGCGATGCCGAGCACGTCGCGGCCAGCGACGACGAAGGGGATAGCTTTATCTTGTATGGGGGTGGGAGTTTCAAAGCCTGCCGCGGTGACGGCAGTCAGCACTTTCGGACTTAAGCCAAGATGTGAAAAGCTCATGCGTTAGCAAAAATTCCGCGGGGCCCGAAGCGCCACGCGTATCTTCTTTCTTTAGGCGCAA
>DASWJG010000194.1:0-3470 GCA_036397315.1 Methyloceanibacter sp.
TGACACGCCAACGGCCAGGCAAACGGCAAGGAACAGGCGCGCTTGGTTACGGCTCATCATGGCGGAATGCTTTCGTGTGGGCGCGAGTTGCAGCCGGACGGCGCTTTTGTTTAGTCGAGCTTGCAGGCCTTAGCAAATTCGGAAACCGCTGCGGCGCGTCCCGTCTCCGGCAAATTCACGGTTACCTTACCCATTTTGACGATCGCCGGACCCGGCTTGCTCAACACGGCGATGACCGGCTTGACGGCAATTTTCTTGGCCACGCCGAACACGAAGCCGCTCATCTCGTCGGTCGCGGTCTCGCCCATGAGCGCGACCTCGGCTGAGCCGGCGCTGAGCTCGATGGTGAGCGGTTCGCCGACCTTGGCGCCTTCGATGTCCTGGTAAACGGTTATCTCGGCTTCCTTCTCCTGGTTGTTGCAGGAGACAAAGAAGGAATAGTCCTCGCCCGTCTCGGTCGAGCCGTAGACCAGCGAGGCATTGCCCTCATACTGGTTGACCATCCAGGCGAAGCCGGGCTCGGGTTCGGCGGCGGCTACCGCCACCGGCGCCGCGAAAGCCAGACATGCCGCCAGCGCGAGTCGGATCGGCCTATCTGCCACCGGCATGAAGCCTGGTCGCCGACACGGCCGCCTGCATCGCCGGGAAGAAGCCCGCGAAGGTCGGATCGAATTCGTGGTAATTGCAGGTGATCTCGTCGCCTTGCTTGATGTCGACCAGCGCATAGCCCTTGTCGAACACGCGGAAGTCGGTGTTGGGGGCGAGGCAGTGGTTCATGAAGCGCCCGTTGTCGCAGTCGACGATCACCACGCCCGGCATCTCCAGATGCGGATAGCTGTAGCGCGCGATGAAGTCCTGCAGATGGGGCGGAAAGCCCTCGATCTCCCGGCGGTCGATAAAGATGTCGAACTTGGGATTGAGGTTCCACAGCAGATGACCGGCTTGAATGAACTCACCGGCAAAAACGCCGAGGCCCTGGATGGCGCTCGGCGCAACATAGGTGCTGACCGTCAGCATCGTCTTGTTCCTTGATGGGGCTGAAGTTCAAACGCACTCATGCGGTATTTCCCGTGGCCTCCGTGCCGACCGCGACCAGGCTCCGCTTGCGGCGGAGACGGCGCCGCTTGAGCGCCCTGATGCGGCGTTCGAGATAGGGCGAGAAATGCCCGGCGTAACGCTCCCACAGCGTCGGGTTGCGCCAGTCTTCGCCCGTCACGCGCCCGCGGCAGATGGCCGATCCGCAGGCGCAATCGAACTCGTCGTAAGGGGAGCCGTCGCACATGGCATAGTCGATGGTGACCTCGTCGCCCGGCTGGATCCGGTGCAGGGCGACGATGGCGATCTGGCCGTCGAGGCCTGCATTCGGCTCGCAACTGTGATTGATGAAGTCCGGTCCCTCGTCGGGCCCATGCGAGGCGAGATAGAATCGCTCCTCGACCTGCACCGTATGGCGCCTGACATCGAGGGGCAGTTCGTCGAACTCCTCGGTCGAGACGATGCGTCCGCTCCAGACGGCAATAAGCTCGCCGGGCTCGATCACGTCCCGAGCGTAGACGGCCTTGCCGCCGGTCACGTCACGATTTTGGACTTCGCACTTGTCGGTAAGGTAAGCCGTACAGTGGTCCTGGCTCACGAGACCTCCGCGTATGCGCGCCGAGCGGGGCGCTCCGCAGTATAGTTGTGGGCGGTGCCCGGCCGCTCCCGGCATGACATCCGCGCGCGAGACTCCCCGACGCGGGCGGAAGCATATGAGAAGCTTCTGTGTCCATCTACAAAAAAACGCGGCTCGATCGATTATTAGTAGAGGCCGGGTTGGCGCCGACACGCTCGCGCGCCGCCGACCTTATCCGGCGAGGCTGCGTCAAGGTGGCGGGCGAGCCTCGGCTGAAGCCGGGCGCTCTCGTGGCGCCCGATGCCGAGCTTGCCGTGAGCCCCGAGGCTTGCCTCTACGTCTCTCGCGGCGGGGAGAAGCTCGAAGCGGCGCTCGATGAATTCGGCTTCGACCCTAAGGGAAGGGTGGCGCTCGATATCGGCGCCTCGACCGGGGGCTTCAGCGATGTCCTCATCGCCCGCGGGGCGGCCAAGGTCTATGCCGTCGATGTCGGCAGCGGCCAGCTCCACGCCAAGCTTCGGGTGAACCCTAAGGTCATCTCTTTGGAGGGCACCGACGCGCGGACAATCGACCGGTCGCTGATCAGAGAGGAGGTGACGGCCATCGTCGCCGATGTGAGCTTTATCAGCCTGACTCTGGCGCTGCCGGCGGCCCTTAGGCTTGCCGCGCCGGGGGCCTGGCTGGTGGCGCTAGTCAAGCCGCAATTCGAGGCCGGACGACCGGCGGTCGGCAAGGGCGGAATTGTCCGCAAGCCCGCCGAGCGAAAAAAGGCTGTGGAAAAGATCCGCGGCTTCATCGAAGAAGCGGGCTGGACGGTCATCGGCGAGATCGCTTCCCCGATTCTCGGCGGCAGCGGCAACGAGGAATTCCTGATCGGCGCGCGCCATGGAGCTTGAAGTCGAGATCGAGCGTCTCGGCGCGAAAGGTGACGGCGTGGCTGCCGGCCCCGAAGGGCCGATCTTCGTGCCCTTCACCTTGCCTGGCGAGAGGGTCAGGATCGCGGTCGAGCCCGGGAATGATCGCGCCCGCTTGATCGAATTGCTTGAGGCGAGCCCTGACCGCATCGCGCCGATCTGCCCGCATTTCGGGGTATGCGGCGGCTGCGCGCTCCAGCATCTGGAGAGCCACGTCTATCTCGACTGGAAGCGGGCGCAGGTCGTTGCCGCCCTGAAATCGCGCGGGCTCGAGGCCGAGGTCGAGCCGGTCCGGTCCGTGCCGCTGGGAAGCCGGCGACGCGCCGCCCTGGTGCTGGGCCGGGAGAAGGCGGGGCTCGCCTTGGGCTATCGCCGCGCCCGCTCCCACGATCTGATCGACGTCGCCGTCTGCCCGGTGCTGTCTCCCCGCATCGTGGAGCGGCTGCCCAAGCTCAAACAGGCACTGGCGCCGCTCTTGGGTGGAAAGCGGGAGGCCAAGGTCGGCGTGACCGACACCGAGAACGGCCTCGACATCGTGATCGAGGGCGTGAGGCCTACGCCTGCAACCTTGGGCGCCTTTGCCGGAAAAGCCGCTTCACTCGGCCTGGCGCGGCTCACCGCCGATGGCGAGAGCATGGCGCCGGGCGACCCGCCCGAGATCGATCTCTCAGGCGCCAGGGTGAGGCTGCCGCCGGGCGCCTTCCTTCAGGCCTCGGGCGCGGCCGAAGCGGTTCTGGCGGGGCTGGTGCGCGAAGGGGTTGGCGGCGCGAAGCGCCTCGCCGACCTTTTCGCCGGGCTCGGCACCTTCACCTTCGCGCTGGCGCGCGACATCGCGGTCGATGCCTTCGAGGCCGACGAAGCGGCGCTTCACACTCTTGAAGAGGCGGCGCGCAAGACCCCGAAGCTGAAGCCGGTGCGGACTTTATCCCGCGACCTGTTCCGCG
>DASWJG010000195.1:0-4189 GCA_036397315.1 Methyloceanibacter sp.
CCACCGATCCCTCCTCGCCGGCGGCGCAGGCTTATCGCGAGATCGCGGAACGCGCCTGGGCCGAGCTTGAGCGCGACAAGGGCGCCGCGCGGCAAGCGCCGCGAATTGTGATGGAGAGTTAAAGACTTGTACAAAGCGGCGCGACTCAGATAACTCGATTCCGGCGTAGCGAGTGAAAATCGAGGCAACTTTCGCTCGTCGCTGCCGTGAACAAGAAACAAAGCACTGTGCCGGTGTTCCTGATCTATGCCGGCATCATTCATGCCGTCGGCCTCGCTTTGCTCATGCCGATGCTGATCACCTTGCCGGGGCCCGGCAGCGAAATCACGCCGAAGACCGCTGCCGTCGATGTCGAGATTGTCCCCGCTTTCCCGTCCGCGGCCAAAGTCGAGCAGGATGCCGACCAAACCTCGGCTCTGCCGACTGCGCAGCCATCGGCTGCGGAGGACGTGCCGGTAGAGGCCGGGCCTGAAGTCGCCAATGTCAGCCCCGAGGCTCAGCCCGAAGGGGACACTACGCCGCTGGCGAAGACGAAGTCGGAATCGGCGAAGCCCGCCAAGGCCTCCACGCCGCGGCCTGCCAAGAAACCCGTCACCGCGCGCAGCAGGACGGCCAAACCTGCGGTCCGCCGCTCGGCCAAAAAGCAGACCAAGATCGCCCCCTTCAACGGGGCTTTGAGCGGGCTTTTCAGTCCCGGTGCGCCTGCCAATAGACGGAGATAAGGACCGGCGGGACTCTTAGGCTGCGCTGCTTCTGCTTCGCGCCGCTGAGATCAGCGTCACCTTGCCGTCCGCCGCCTTGCTGTCCGCCGGCTTGCTGTCCGGCGTCTCGGCAGCGCCCGGATAGCCGTAGAGGAAGCCCTGCACTTGCGGGCAGCCGAATTCGCGCAAGATCGCCGCCTGCTCTTGCGTCTCCACCCCCTCGGCGGTGATCGTCACATCGAGCGACTTGCCGAGCGCGATGATGGTCTTGACGATCGCCCGCATGGCCGGATCGCGCGTCATGTTGCGGATGAATTGGCGGTCGATCTTGATCTTGGAGAAGGGGAAGCGCGCGAGATAGCTCAAGCTCGAATAGCCGGTGCCGAAATCGTCCATGGCGATGGACACGCCGAGTTGGCGCAGGCGGTTGAGCTTGCCGAGAACTTCCTTGGTATCGTTGATGAGGAGACTCTCGGTGATCTCGAGCTCGAGACGCTCCGGCGGCAGCCCCGTCTCCTTGAGCACTTGAGCGACTGTCTCGGCGACGTCCCCGTCGCGGAACTGAGCCGGAGAGAGATTGACCGACACGAACAGCGGCTCAGGCCATTTGACGGCGTCGCTGCAAGCGCGCCGCAAGACCCATTCGCCGAGCGGCACGATGAGGCCGGTGTCCTCGGCCACGGAGATGAAATGACCCGGCGCGATCTTGCCGTGCACCGGGTGATGCCAGCGGACCAGGGCTTCCGAGCCGCATTGCCGCTCCGTGGCAAGGTCGTATTGCGGCTGGTAGACGACCTCGAACTCCTCCCGTCCCAACGCGAGCCGGAGTTCGTGCTCGACCATGCGGCGGCGCTGTAGAGCCTTGTCCATGCTCTGCTCGAAGAAGCACATGCGCTGCCCGCCGTCGACCTTGGCGCGCGCCAGGGCGATGCCGGCATGGCGGAGCACCAAAGCCGCGGTGTCGCCGTCGGCAGGCGCAAGCGCGATGCCGACGCTGGTGGTGACCAGCATTTCCTTGCCGGCCACCTGGAGCGGCCGGCGCAAGGCCTCGACCAGGCGGTTCATGAAGGCCATGACGTCGCCAAGATTGGTGATGTCGACCAGGGCAATGGCGAATTCGTCGCCGCCCAGCCGCGCGATGAGGTCGCCCTCGCGCAAGGTCGCCCGAATGCGGGCGCCGATGTCCCGCAGTACCTGATCGCCGCCGCTGTGATCGGCGGCTTCGTTGATCTCCTTGAACTTGTCGATGTCGAGACAGAGCACCGCGATATGGGTCCGGTCCCGATGCATGCGCGTCATGGCGTCGGCGAGGCTTTCGCCGAAGGATTTGCGATTGGAAAGGCCGGTGAGGGTGTCATGCTCCTCGAGATAGCGAACCTGCGCCTCGGCCTGTCTCTGCTCTCGCTCCCGCATCCAGGCAAAGACGGCGGGCACGGCGATGCCGGCGCCGAGCAAGATAAGCGTGATGGCGGCGACCAGCCCGAAATAGCTGGACAGCGCGCTCGCCTGGTCGCTCTGGTCGAGATAGACGACGAGCGTACCGCGCGGCTCTCCGTTCAATGCAAGGGGAAGCGTGAGAGCCGCAAAATGCGACGGCGCTCCTTCGCCTGAGCCTTGATAGAGAGTAACTTTGGGCGCCTCGTCGGCGGGGCTCGCGAACAGAGTGGCGATGTCGTCGTCGAGCTTCAGTCCCGCCAGGCCGCTGGTGAAGGCCAATTGGCCGTCGCGGTCGTAAAGCTCGTAGCGCAGCACGCGGTGACTGTAGCCCGACTTGTCGAGAATTTCGGCGAATTGCGGCGTGGGCGACGGGCTGGCGAGAGAATAGAAGAGCGCGTCAGGCTCGTTCAGCATCCGGGCTTTCAGGCGGTTCGCGGCGACGAGCGCCTCGCGCTCGAGCTCGATCTGGCTGATCTTGCTTGGCGCGACAAAGGCGGCCGAGGCGATGAGCACGCTCAGCACCACCAATGCCACCCAGTACCAATACTTTTTCAGCGACGTCAAAGTCGACATGAAAGACCGCCGCGAGGGTCCCGTTAAGCCCTGAATGTGCGCAGCGATGCGTTAAGAGCGGGGTAAGTTGATTGCTTAACAAAGCTCGCCCGAGTGGGCAACCCGTGATGGGGGGCCTACGGAATAAATGGCGGGAATGCGTGGTTTCCGCCGGGTCTCAACCCCCGGTCATCGACATGGGCCGCGCTAGCGAAGGCCGTTCCCCCCGTCCGATGACGAAGTCGTGGCCCTTGGGCTTCCGGGCGATGGCCGAATCAATGGCGGCATGGAGGAGGGCATCGTCCGTGCTTGCCCTGAGCGGCGCACGCAAATCGGCCGCGTCCTCCTGGCCAAGACACATATAGAGCGTGCCGGTGCAGGTGACCCGTACGCGATTGCAGGACTCGCAGAAATTGTGGGTCATGGGCGTGATGAAGCCGAGCCGCCCGCCTGTCTCCCGCACGGTGACATAGCGCGCAGGGCCGCCCGAGCGGTAGGCGGTGTCATCGAGGGTGAAATGCTGGGTGAGCCGTGCCCGCACGAGGGACAGCGGCAGATATTGCTCGGTGCGGTCGGCGCCGATCTCGCCCATGGGCATGGTTTCGATCAGGGTCAGCTCGAAGCCGTTGCCATGGGCCCAGCGAACCAGCTCCTCGATCTCCTCCTCGTTCACGTCGCGGAGCGCGACCGTGTTGATCTTGATCTTGAGCCCGGCGCGGTCCGCCGCCTCGATCCCTCCCATCACCTGGGCGAGATCGCCCTTGCGGGTAATGGCCCGGAATTTGCCGGGATCGAGGGTGTCGAGCGAGACGTTGATGCGGGCGACGCCGCAAGCGGCAAGCGCCTCGGCATGAAGCGCGAGCTGGCTGCCATTGGTGGTGAGGGTAAGCTCGTTGAGACTGCCGCCGAGATGCCGGGAGAGCCGCTCGAACAGCCACATGATGTTCCGCCGCACCAGCGGTTCGCCGCCGGTCAGCCTGAGCTTGCGCACGCCCTTGGCGATAAAGGCGGATGCCAGCCGGTCGATCTCCTCGAGCGTCAGCACGTCCTGGCGCGGCAGGAAAGTCATGGTCTCGGCCATGCAATAGATGCAGCGGAAGTCGCAGCGGTCGGTGACCGAGACCCGCAAATAGGTGATGTGCCGGCCGAAGGGGTCGACCATGGGCTGTCCGGTCATGCCTGCTCGCCTTCCTCGTCCGGCATGCGGCCGCTCCCTTTGCGGCTATAGGCCTTGGCGCTCCTGACCACGCGCTTGCGGTAGCGCGGGCTGGCGAGCGCCGCGGCGGCGGCGCTGCGGCGCTTAACTGTCTTTTTCGGCTTCATCTTGCGGCTGGCCCGCTTCTTCGGTTTTACGCGGCCCTTCGCCTTCGAGGTGACCGCCATGGGCTTTCGTCTCTAATATAGGCGCTTCGCCTTTTCCATAGCATGGGACGGAGCGCTTAAGGAGGCCAAGGATGGACGAGCAACGATTCAACATGTCGATGCGTAAATATCTGAAG
>DASWJG010000196.1:0-47536 GCA_036397315.1 Methyloceanibacter sp.
TGTTGTCGGCCCTCGTGCTGCTGCTTCTCCAGGTTCCGGCCGGCTTGGCGGCGGAGACAGGCATCCGGCTCGAGGTTGCGTCCTGGGTGCCGGCGCGGAACGGCAGCTATGGCTGGTGGGGCGCGGTTCCTGCTGGAGGAACGCCGAACAATCCCACGCACAAGACCAACACGGAATCGATGCTGTCGCTGCCGCCGGGCGAGTACGACGTCTATTGGGTGCAGGACAACGACAACCGCGATAACCCGCTGCGTCTGGCCGCCGGCGTCAAGGTGGACTCTGGCCAGGTGGCGAGCGTGCGCGCCGACTCCGGCGTCAAGCTGAAGGTCCCGGCGGACACGCCCGCCCTCAACGCGAGTTACGGCTGGTGGGGACTGATCCGGGCCGGTGGCGGGCCGGACGATCGGGTGCATTGGTCGAGGGGTCGCTTCGATCTACCGCTGCTGGTGCCGCCCGGGACCTACGACGTTTTCTGGAAACAAGACAACGAACAGCCGCCGGAGCGCAAGAAGCAGGGCGTCGCCGTCGGCGCCGGCCAGCTCGTGACGGTCGATCTGGGCGCGCCCGAGGCGGCCCCGCAGGTCGCGACCGAAACGGCGGCGCCATCGCAGCCGACCACGGCGGCGGCCCCGACCGCCGCAGCCCCGACCGGCGCGGTACCTACCGCCGCGCCTCCGGCGAAATCGGTCATCGCGTCGTTCGGGGTCACGTCGGAAGGGAGCACCGGCTTCGGCGCGAGCTTCCCCGAAGGCACCAGCCGCGTCGATGCCGTCTTTAGCTGGAAGAATGCGACCGCCGGCCACCGCGTGGATCTGCGCTGGTCCAAGGATGGGACGGTCGTGCTCGAGCAGAACGAGCAACTGACCGAGCCGGAGGGAACCAGCCGCTGGTACATCTTGATGCAGGCCGGCGAGGCGCTGTCGCCCGGCAGCTACCGGGTCGAGCTGCTGGAAAACGGCCAAGCGTTGATTCCGGCGATGACGTTCACCGTCGGCGCGGCCGACGCCGACGACGACTCCGCCGATTTGGCCGCCGCGATCCGCAGCGCCGACCAGGCGGGCGTCTCTGGCGTCGAGGGCGAGCCGCTCGCGGCCGACGATTTCGAGACTCCGGGCAGCGGCTGGAGCGTGATCGAGACCGATCTGGTGAAGGCCGGCTACGCCAACGGTCTCTACCGTATCGCCTTCGCCGGGGAGTCCACCTGGGCGTTCGGCAGCCAGCTCGGCGCCAGCTATGGCGACGACGTGATCATTGCGGCGGACGCGACACCGGCCCCGGGATCGTCGGTACATCCCTATGGGCTGTTCGCGCGCGCTCAGGATCAGGCCAATTTCTACGGCTTTGTCATCGGCGCCGACGGCTCTTACGCCGTCTTCCACGTTACGGACGGGCAATTTGCCCTAGACAGCCCGCCCAACGCCGTCATGGCCGCCGGGGTGCTCCGCCCCGACGGGCAGACCAACCGCCTACGCCTCGTCGCGAAAGGGTCGAGCCTGCGATTCTTCGTGAACGGCAAACTGGTCGACGGAGTCCGGCGGGCCCTGTGGGCGGAGGGTGGTGCCGGTGTCTTCGCCGGCAATCCCGGCACGGCGCCCGCGGAGGTCGGCTTCGACAACTGGCGCGTCTGGCGCCTTGCCGCCGCGGCGGCAGCGCAGCCCGCGACGGTGGATTTCGCGCAGTACGCGCCGCGGCAACCGTCGGCGATCAAAGAGGTCGCGCTCGGTTGGGCCGAGGCCGACGAAGACGGCTATTTCCCCGACCGCGCCGGCACCGAATTTGCCGAGGGCGTGACCCAGATCGTCGTCTGGTTTCGCTTCGCCGGCGCGCGCACGGGGCTTCCGCTCGCGGCGCGATGGTACCTCAATGACGCGCCGCTTTTTGAAACCGGCCCCCTGCCGGTCGCGCAGCCCGACGGCAAGATCTGGTGGCGCATGGTCCGCGACGACCAAATGTCGTTGGCCGCCGGCGCATACCGCGTCGAGCTGCTCGAGGACGGCAAGCCGGTCGCGGTCATACCCTTCGCGATCGTGCCCAGGGCGGCCGACGCGACGCCCTGGATCGGTCGCGGTTGGCGCCCCGAGTCGGACGGCACTTACGCGAACGCCGCCCACGGCCTGCGGCTGACGGTCCCGACGGGTTGGGTGGTCGGCAACGAGCTCGTCCAGTCGGTGCGCATCCTTTGGGTCATGGCCAAGCTAGGTCCCGACGGGCAGTCCCGACTCACCGTCAGCATTTTGCGGGTCAAGGGCCGCGAGTTGCGCGATGCCGAGGAGTTCTTCCAGGAGGAGCTGCGGGATCTCCGCGCCACCACGATGACGATCGGTGGCGAAACGAAGCCGTTCAGCGAGATCCACGAGGCGGGCCCGACCGACCGCGAGGGGGTGTACGAGATCGTGCAGACCCTGACCCATGACGGGAGCCGTACCCGCAATATCCATTTCGTGCGCGACGGCATCGGCTACGTCGTCAGTTTGAAAGCTGCGGCGGAGGCGTCGGCGGACGAGCTCGCCGAGCTCGACGCCGTTCGGCGATCGATGGGGCTCTAAGCGTGCCGGGTCGACATTGGTACTGGATCGCGGCCGCGATTTTGGTCGCCAGCGCGGCGGCGGCGACTTGGTTCATCTTGTCGCGCCTGGACGGGCTCGAGGGCGAGTTGGCGCGCGTCGTGGTGCCCGGGCAGACGGAGATTCCGCTGACCGAGCCCGGGCGCTACACGATCTTCCATGAGCCCGAGAGCGTGGTCAATGGACGCTACTACGCCGCCCCGACCATTTCAGGACTGGAAGTGCGCGTCGAATCGACGGCGACCGGCGCGACGATCCCGCTCGCCGTGCCGTCCGCGAGCACCAGCTATGAGATCGGCGGCCATTCGGGGGTCGCGATCTTGCTGTTCGACCTGGCGGAGCCGGGATGGTACCGAATCCTCGCCGGCTATGCCGACGGCCGCGGCGAGCCCCGAACCGTGCTCGCCATCGGCCACGGTTTCGTCGGCAAGCTGTTCGCGATGATCCTGGGTGGCGCGGCCATCGGGCTTGGCGGCTTCGCCGTCGCTGTCGCCCTGGCCTCGGTCGTCTTGCTCAAGCGGCGCCGCGCCATCCGCGCGGCGCAAGTCTAGGAGGGGAAGCCATGAACTATGCGGGGGTCGGATCTCGCGCCGTCGCCACGATCATCGATTCAATCGTCTTGTTCGTCGCCTTTTTCGCCATAGCCGCGGCGACGGGACAAACCACGGAGGAGGGCTTCGAGCTGACCGGCGCCCCGTTCTTCATCGCCATCGTCGTCTCTTTTCTTTATTACATCGTGCTCGAGGCGCTGTCCGGCGCGACCTTGGGCAAGAGGGTCGTGGGCCTGCGCGTCGCGCGCGAGGATGGCGGCGGAATCGGCTGGCGCGAATCGGTTATCCGTAATCTGCTTCGCCTTGTCGACGGCCTTCTCCTTTATCTGGTCGGCGCGGTGCTCGTCTGGATGTCGGCGAAGCGCCAGCGGCTGGGCGACCGCATCGCCGAGACCGTGGTGGTGCGTGGCCGCAAGGCGTCCGCGGGCGAAACTTCGGCGCAGGGTTGAGCTGCCGGCGACCGGAGGGCAACGGCCTTCCCCCGGCGCCTCAGCCTTCGAGCATCATGTTGCGGGTGCCGGGCGGCAGCGAGACGGTGAGGCCGTCGAGTTCCTCGGTGATGATGATCTGGCAGCCGAGCCGCGAGCTGCGCGTCAGGCCGAAGGCAAGGTCGAGCATGTCCTCCTCGTCCTCGCTGGCGGCGACGAGGGCGTCGTACCATTCCGGGTGGACGATGACGTGATAGGTCGAGCAGGCCAGCGAGCCCTTGCAGGCGCCCTCCAGGTCGACGTTGTTGCTGAGAACGGCGGCGCAATAATCCCTCACTGAAGCGGCCGGGTTGTCCGGTTGCGCCGGAGTAAAATTGCGGCAGCAGATAGCCTTTTGCCTGATGGGTGGAAGGCGGAGGGATGAAGGGCGTGGAACTCCATGGGCGTGTACGCCATGCGGTTCAGATCGAGGGTTTGAGCCATCGTGAGGCGGGTCGGCGATTTGGGATCGACCCACGGACGGTGGCGAAGATGATGGTATTTTCGGTGCCGCCGGGATACCGGCGGAGCAAGCCGCCGCGGCGACCGAAGCTGGATCCGTTTACCGCGATCATCGATCGGATTCTGGAAGATGACCGGGCAGGCCGCTCGAAGCAGCGCCATACGTCGAAGCGGATTTATGAGCGGCTGCGCGACGAGCACGGTTACGCTGGCGGGCTGACGATCGGGGAATGTCCCGGACGATGTTGAAATAGGGAGGTAGGCGTTGCCCGCCTTGAGCCGTTAGGCTCGGGGTGTCGAATCCACAAAGGAGAGCAACGCCATGGATAAACTTAGCACAGCTCGGGCCATCGATCCTGCGGCAATCGTCGAAGATGCTTGGCGAGAGGTCGGCGCGAGCTTCGAGCGGTTCTGCCTGAGCGCGGGCATCGCGACGCTGGCCAATATGATGGAGGAGGATGCGGGCCGGCTCTGCGGCCCTCGCTACGGGCGCGCGGACGGCAAGGCCGCACACCGCTGGGGGCGGACCCAGGGGAAGCTGGGCTTCCACGGCGGCAAGGTCGCAGTTGAGCGTCCGCGCGTGCGTGGGCGCGACGGCAGCGAGATGGCCTTGCCGAGCTGGCCAGCGGCGCTGTCGGAGGACTGGCTGGGTCGCTGGGCCATGAACCTGATGCTGATCAACGTCTCGACGCGCAAGTTCGGACGTGCCGTCCGGCTGCCGGAGGGAGACGTTCCCGCGCCCACGGGCGCGGGCGTGTCCAAGTCAGCGGCCTCGCGCCGCTTCGTGGCGCTGTCGGCCGAGCGCATGAGGGAGTGGATGACCTCGGACTTATCCGATCTCGACCTGCTGGTCATCCAGATCGACGGCCTCCACATCGAGGAAGACCTGGTCCTGCTGGCTGCCGTCGGCATCGACGGCGAGGGCGTGAAACACCCCCTCGGCGTGACGGAAGGGGCGACGGAGAACGCCGCCGTGGCGCAGGCGCTGTTAGACAACCTGGTCGAGCGCGGCCTCGACCCCGCGGCCTGCCGCCTGTTCATCGTCAACGGCGCCAAGGCGCTGAGCAAGGCGATCCGCAAGACCTTCGGCCGCCACACCCCGATCCAACGCTGCCAAGTCCACAAGGCCCGCAACATCACCGAGCGCCTGCCCAAGCCTCTGCATGCCTCGGTCCGCAAGGCGCTGCGTCAGGCCTGGGAAATGGACGACACGGCGAAGGCCGAAAAGCTGATCCGCAACCTCGCCCGCCGCCTGGAGCGCGAAGCCCGACATCAGCAGCGACAGGACCGCAAATACGAACGAGAAGCCGGCCCAGTAAGCCAGAAAGTATCCAATGGTTTTTATAGCTTGACCCTCTCATCGGGCCTCCTGCCCCCGGCGACAACGGTTTTGAGCAGGGGGAGAAGGACCATTTGCTGCTCGTCGCTCAGCTCGCGGAACATCTGAATGAGCGTGGCCACCTCTTTTGCCACGTGATCCGGGCGCCGGCGGGCGCGCTCAGCCGCAAGGTTGACGACGGGGGTCATTGCTCGATCCTCCCGCTAGCCATCAAGCCCTCGACGAAGGCAAGGGCGTTCTGCGCCATGGTGTGGACCAACATCTCCTCGCCATCGTCGGCGGGCGGGGCATCGTCGCCGGCGTATTGCACCAATAGGCGAAGCTGTACCGCAAGTTCTTCGAGCGACGTTGGCACGACCGTTGCTATCTCGCGCTCGGGCCACTTCAGCATCGCGGTGTCGAGACGGCTGGCTTTCTCCTCCAACTCCCAGCCGCGCTTTCTGTCGGTTTTCCAGACCGCCATAGCTTGAGCATAGATGGCGTCGTGGGTCTGCCGCATGGCGGTCAGCCACGCCTCGGCTTGCATGATGGTCATGATCTTGCTCCCTCAAGGTTGCCCGTTGGGAGTCGGAGATCGCTGTGATAGATGGTTTCGCAGCCATGATCCGGCCCCTCAGACGGGCTGGTGAGTGGTCAGGGCGGCGGGGGTGTTAGAAGCACCTTCATCGCCCGCTTTTGTGCGCTGTGGCACTCGAATATGCTGCGGTAGATCGTGCAAGGGTGGAAAGGTCGGCCATGTCCGCCGCGCAACCGGCACATCAAGACGAAGCACAATGAGAGGGTCATGAGCACTGTGACGAAGGCCAGCCGAGCGCGGGAAATCATCCACAAGATCGAAGAGAACCTCGAAGACGCTATCGCAATCGAGGCAATGCTGAGCTGGTCGAACGAGGACCCAGCGGTACAGAGAGCATACGGCTGTACCCCTGCGGTGCACGGCTGCAACCTTATCCGCCACAGCTTGCTTATCCAGCTCGCCTTGGTGCTGATGCGGATACACGACCCGGGAGCCGGGAACAAAGCTTCACTCACCCATCTGTTCGAGTTGCTGCAAGACCAGAACGTGACGGCGGAGTTTTGTCGGGATGCGCGCGCCTGGCATCCTGAGGCGTTCGGCATGGCTGATACTTCGGAGCAGATGGCCGTTGAGGCGATTAGCGACGCTCAGACAAGATGGGAAGTGGTCAAGGAACAAGAACCGAGCACGCGGCTTCGAGGGCACCGGAACCGCTACATCGCACACAGCCTGATCGAGATGTCGGACGAGGAAAAAGCTGTGTGCAATGACGCCTACGAATTGCTTGCGAACACCACGCCCATTGTTGAGAAGCTGCTGCTGGGACTGCTCGGAAGGTCCGAGGGATTCACCGATAAACAAAAAATCAGAAGGAAGCAGGCCGAGGCATTTTGGAGCCGCGCGACGGCAGGCGTGGAGACCAGCCAGGATCGGTAAGCACTTAGCGGACCGGGCCCGCAAGCTCGCCGCAGTGCCGGAGCTCCAACTTCCCCAGCCGCCCCCTTCGCCGCCGGCCGCCCCGCTGCAACGCTAACACCATGGCAAGACAGCGGAACCATAGACCAGAGACCCTCGGCGGCCTCGAGAAGCACCGGGTCGACGTGTTCGTGAACGAGCACGTTGGCGGAGCACCAGAATATGGCAAGGCGATCGTCGGCTGCGGCCCGGTCTTTGTCGCCAATCAAATGTTTGGATAGATCGGGAACCGCGCACAGATATCTGAGACAGCGGCCCGCGTTGCGGTGACGGCGGGACCGTCTAGGCTGCCGTCCGCCGCCATGTCGTCGAGCACGTCCGCGATCAGGCCGGAGATCAGCCGGAACTCGTCTGGTCCCAGGCCGCGGGTGGTGGCGGACGAGCTGGCAAGCCGCAGGCCCGACGTCACCCAGGGCTTTTCCTCGTCGAACGGCACCGCGTTCTTGTTCGAGGTTATCCCTGCCAACTCCAGCCGGTCGCAGGCGGCGTTCCCCTTGAGACCCTGGCGGCGCAGGTCGAGCAGCAGCAAATGCGTATCGGTGCCGCCGGTGATCACGTCATAGCCGCGCTCCAGCAACGTCGCGGCCATCATCTGGGCGTGCGCAACCACGGCCGCTGCGTAGTCGCGAAACTCGGGCCGCAACGCCTCGCCCAGGCAGACGACCTTGCCGGCCATGATCTGCAGGTGGGCGCTGCCCTGCACACCGGGGAACAGCGACGAGTCGATGCGCTTGCCCAGGTCCTCGTCGTTGGAGACGATGAGTCCGCCCCGCGCCCCGCGCAGGGTTTTGGTCGTTGTCGTCGTCACCACATCGGCGTGGGGCACGGGCGAGGGATGCGCCCGGCCAGCAACCAGGCCGGCGATATGTGCCATGTCGACCAGCAACCGCGCGCCCACCGTCTTGGCGATGGCGGCGAAGGCGGCGAAATCGATCACCCGGGGATAGGACGAGCCGCCGGCGATGATCATCCGGGGCTGGTGGGCGATCGCGCGCGTCTCCACCTCGTCCATGTCGATCAGCCCGTCCTGCCGGCGCACGCCATAATGCGCCACGTCGTAGAAGCGGCCGGTCTGGTTGACCTGGGCGCCGTGGCTCAAATGCCCGCCGGCACTGAGGTCCATGCTGAGAATCCGGTCGCCGGGTTTGAGCAAGGCGTGCAAAACCGTCTGGTTGGCCTGGCTGCCCGAATGCGGTTGCAGGTTCGCATAGGTGCAGTCGAACAGCTCCCTGGCGCGGGCGATGCCCAGGCGCTCCATCTCATCCACAACCGCAGCCCCGCCGTGATAGCGCTTGCCGGGATAGCCCTCTACGGTCTTGTTGGTGATAACCGAGCCTTGCGCCTGCATCACCGCGCGGCTGGCCAAATTTTCCGAGGCGATCAGCTCGATATGCGTCTGCTGGCGGGCAAGCTCGCGGGCGACAATGTCGCCCATGACCGGGTCGGTCTCGGTGAGCGGAGCGTCGAAAAAGCCCCGGTGGGTAACCGCCATTTAGAACCTATCCATCGCCGAAGCACGATATGGAGGCCCGGATCTCATACTTCGATAAACCTAGCCTGAGGCCTATGGCAGGTTTTTGGGAGCTCCGACCCTAAGCCGCCGTCGCGCTCAGCAGACAGTTGTCATCCAGCGGCGCCACCGGCGAAAGGCTGCGGTGGTGCTGGTGGTCGGCGCGCGTTTCCTTCGTGTAGGCATTGGAAATCGGATTGACGATCAGCGAGTAGATGCGCCGGTTCCATGGTGACATGTTTGGCGGCGAGCCGTGCAGCAGGCAGTCGCCGAAGATCAACGCCGTGCCCGCCCTGCCCTTGGCCGAGACAATACCGCGCTCGGTGGCCAGCCCGGCCACGGTGTCGTTGTCGACACACCAAAGCGGATAATTGGTCGAGGTGTCGAGCGCGGCGGGCACTGGCCCGCCCTTGTGCGAGCCTGGAATGAACCACAGCGGGCCGTTAAATTCGGTCACATCGTCGATCAGGACGTGCAGGTTAAGCGCCAGCGGCTTGGGCACACCATCCTCGTTGTGATGGGTGGCAAAGTCGTAGTGCCACTGCCAGACCTCGCCAGAGTAAGCCACCTTGGCGTTCACCTTTACCTGCTGAATATAAAGGTGGTCATCACCCAAGATCTGCATCGCCGGTAGCAGTAACCGCGGATGCCGCACCATACGCGCATAGACCGCGTTACGCAGATGTAGCCCCATGGCCGTGCGTATTTCGCCGCTGACTCTCTCACGGATGTTCTGAGGACAGTCCTCGGCAAAGAGCGTGTCGAGCTCGGCGCTCAGGACCCCGACTTCCTCCGCCGTGAAGAGTTCCGGCAGGATCAGAAATCCGTCGCGGTCGAACTGATCGAGTTGGTCTAGATCGAGCCACATGGTTCCACCTTCGTTGTCCCTATTCAACCGACATTTTCCAGACAACCCTGAGAATCAATCAAATAATACCGCCGTTGTACCGCCAAGGGAACAACGTCCCTTCCGCCGCCACTGTTGTCGTGGATTGGCATGTTGACATTCTAACGGCAAGCTCTTGGGCATGGCACCCTGAGCGAAAGGCCGAGGCCATGCACCAATCGCACCGCCGGGGTACGCCGCTGCACCAAGAGCGGCCCCAGCCGGCATCCCGGTGCAATCCGGGCCGTCAGGCCAAACGCCGCCGAGATCGCCGAGCTGGGCAAGCCGCCGGCCACCCGATCCCGCAGAGAACCTCGACCAAAACGGCTATCCTCGCGCATGCGCGCGCGTGAGGCGGGGGTGGGGTGATGGGGGCGAGAGCGTGTGCTGTCGCTGCACCAGACCGTGGTGCAATCTGGCTGGCTACCGCTTCTCGCGCTTCCGAACCGGCTGTTTCCGACCCTCGATGGGGATGACGTTCGAGCGGGACTTTGCACCCAAGGTCGGCGTGCTCGCCCGGATGGTGTCTGCGATATAGGACTGCGCAAGGTGCGCGTAGTGTTTGTCGACCATCCGGGTGTCGATATGGCCCAGATTGGCCGCGACCACGGGCAGCGGGATGCCGTTCATGGCCAAATGGCTCGCGTAGGTGTGGCGCAGCACGTGAAAGCTGACCGGAGAACTAACGATTAGAATGGAAATGACCCAGCTAGCATGCCATCGACTCTATGTGAGTTGCAGCCCGCAGAATGGTGTCAATGCTGATCGCTTCGAGGTCCTCCAGTTCAACATATTGGGCTAGATACTCTGCGGACCTTTTTTCGATTCCTGCTCTCAAACAGACCACGTACGAAGTCGCCTCCGCCTCGAGTTCCGCTTGCCCGCGGCTCAGCAACGAGCTGCGATTCGGCCACCAGTCTCCCTTCTGAGCGCCAAGGTGGCCGCAATAAATATGAGCCAGCTCGTGGGCGAGCGTCGCGTACCGGGCCGGTAACTCTAAGGATTTCTCGATCCGGACACGGTAACGCTGTTTTGGGCGATCAGCAGAGATGGTGTAAGCTTGCGATCCCGAATGAAGTACCACTGCCTGTCCAGCTCGAAAGTATCCCAGACTGAGGCACTCAACCTCGATCCGGTCGCGGCTCAGCGCGTTCTCCAACGTCTTGTCCCAAACTCTCTCTGCGAGTTGACCCTTTGTAGCGAAAGGATCCATGGCCCTTTGACCGCGAATGGGAGGACCTGAGGTATCGGAGAGTTCATATACGAACATGATCGGACCACGGGGCTGCAACAGAACGATCGGGATTGCGTCGGGCACAATTCTCCGAGCGCGCCTCCACCACTGTTTCGCGGTCGCCACTGCGGCGGCTCCTGGCCGCTGGAGATAAATCAGCAGCGTGTTGAATATGGAATACCTGGGAAAGCGGCCAACAAAATCGAATAACTCAACGAACTCCTTGTGGCCCTTCTTGGCTAGTGCTGCGCGAAAAAGGAAGTCGATGTCCGTTGCGGCCACACCTGCGCGATCATCCAGTGCCTTGTCACTTGGCGATACGAGTTCGGGTTGTAACTCGTGGAGAACAGCCATAGCTCAGGCTTTATCGATGTTCTGCCACGCCGGAGCGGTCATCGGGCAAACTCCTCGCGAATACCGGAAACATCTCCTATGCCGCAGTCATGCGATCCCAATAATTGCGAGACGGTCAGTCCGAAATCTTGTCGGCTCGCTCGCTGAGCTCGATATCGTGCTAGCTCAAGCCGCTCAGGGTCAGCACGAAGTCGATGAATTTCCCATCAGTCTCCTGCTTTCTAATTGCGCGAGCAGGCACTGTAATCTGCCGTCGTCCTTGCTAACGTATAACATCGGCCAAGCTTCTCCACTGCCACTCGCGCCGCCTCGAGCCGCGCCCTCTCAAAATGATACTCTGCCTCACGCAACGCCTGACACCCAGCCTGTATCTCCGCGGCCTCGGCGTCGCTCGACACCTCAGCCAAACGCTCTCTAAGGCACTCCCGGTAGGTCTGTGATTCATCGCTCAACGCCGGATGTTTGGCCAACCACGTCAGCCCCAGAAAAATAAGTGATACCGCCAATAGGATCCGGATCATGGCTCGGCCATCCGCACTATGCCGTGTGGCTCGGTAATCCCTTCGCGGTTAACACCAACATGGCGCGATGAAGAGAGTCTGCAGCCCTGTACTTCCATACCTGCCTCAACAATCTTGGACGTTACGCGCATCGAAACGCGCAACGAATCGCGCGCTCCGTGGTCCGAACGATCTTTCCTGACGGCAGCTACTGCCTTGTCAACTTTCACGGTCATAGCTTGGTGATCCCGTCGTTCTAGCGTCCGGAAAGCTCCCGTAGGTACCGCCAAATACTGATCTTGCCGTCTTGTTCGAGTGTAATTGCCTTGCCCTCCCTGATCGGTGGCCCTGCATTGTCGACGTTTTGGCAGAAACTCGAACTAATTCTACGTCTTTTAGATAAAACACGAAAAATAGAGTCGTAGTCAAGTCGCTCGCCCGAAATCAAAATTCGAACATGGCGACGACCTTAAAACAAAGAATCGGGCTGCGAGTTAAGTCCTTCCGGGTGGAGTTTGGTCTCACACAGGAGGAGCTGGCGGGTCGTATCGACCGGACACCAGAAACGATCTCAAATATTGAGCGTGGGAAGAGCCTACCCAGCCTTGCCACGTTGGATCAGATTGGCAGTCAGCTAAAGAGACCAATCCGGGATTTTTTCGATCATGAGAAGAGCGAAGAAAAGGCCACGAGACGTAGAGTTGAACTTGAGCTTCGGCTACAAGGGCTGATTGCAGGTCTCTCCGAGGATGATCTTGAGGTGGCTTGCGAGCAAATTCAGGCATTGACCAAGAGAGCCGATAAGAAAGGCCTAGGGTCGTCATGAAACAGGTGGCATAGCGGTCAACTGCTTTTTGGTCGGAATCATAACAGACTGTTATGCTGGGAGGGGACGCGGCCATAGATGGCAGGACGAGCGAAATCGTGGGAGAACCGGTGTGGCGCGAAAACTCGCAAGGGAAGGCCGTGCCTGCGCCGCCCGGTTCCAGGTCGAACGCGCTGCAAGAACCATGGCGGCGAAAGCACTGTCAATGGCGGAGCAAAAAGGGGCCATTTGGCGGCGTAAGATTGGGCCATTCGGTGCTTGAGGCCTGTCCCCGTAGTCCACGGGAGGGACCCGCGCGCGCCGCGGCGTGCCTCTCGATGGGCTGACGCGGCGGCGCGCGTGGGAGGGTCCTGTGGGCCCACGGAGGCAAGCGAGGCGAGGTGGTGGGATCAGCCGGCGGTCGGCTTTCGATGCAGGCGGCTCTCATTAAGCCGGTAGCTCTCGCCATTCATCTCGAGGATGTGGACGTGGTGAGTGAGCCGGTCGAGCAGCGCGCCGGTCAGGCGCTCCGAGCCGAATACCTCGATCCATTCGTCGAACGGCAGATTGGAGGTCACCAGGGTCGAGCCGCGCTCGTAGCGCTGGCTGAAGACCTCGAACAGGAGCTCGGCGCCGGTCTTGGACAACGGCACGAATCCGAGTTCGTCGATGATCAGGAGCTTGTGGTTGGCGAGCCTCTTCTGGAACCGGAGGAGCTGCTTGTCGTCGCGCGCCTCCATGAGTTCGTGCACCAGGGCGGCGGCAGTGGCGAAGCCGACCGAGAGCCCCTTCTGACAGGCGGCCAGCCCCAGGCCGAGGGCGACATGGGTCTTGCCGGTCCCGCTGTTGCCGAGCGCGATCACGTTTTCGCGGCGGTCGACGTACTCGCAGCGGGCGAGTTCGAGGACCAGCGTCTTGTTGAGCGAAGGGATGGCCTTGAAGTCGAAGGCATCCAGGCTCTTGACCACGGGGAAGCGGGCGGTCTTGATGCGGCGTTCGACCATGCGGCGCTCGCGGTCGATCAGCTCGAGCTCGGCGAGACGCAGGAGGTAGCGCACGTGATCGACGCCTTCCGAAGCGCATTGCCGGGCGAGTTTGTCGTACTCCCTCAGGAAGGTCGGCAGCTTGAGCGTCTTGAGGTGGTGGTTCAGCAGCACCCTCGGGTCGGGGCCCGAGGGCAGGCTCCGTGGCGCATCGGTCATGGGCCGGCGCCAGACAGCAGGCTCATGTAGCTCCCGGCCGACGTGGTCGCGACCCTGGCTCTCGGCAGATAGGGATAGGGGTCGAGATCGAGCCGCGGCGGCCGGCGCTCGATCCGGCACAGCACCAGGTGCTTGACGGCATCGAAGCCGATCGCGCCCAACTTCAGGGCGTCGCGGCTCGCCGCCTCGACCTCGGCGAGGGGGAAGGTCTCGAGGAGACGCAGGACCTGAACGTACTCCCGCTTGCCCGCCTTGCCCAGGCGGGCCTCCATCAGACGACGCAGGGTGGCGAAGGCTTCAGGCAGCTCCCACCCCGCCAGCGGCGCGGCCTGGTCAAGCGCGCCGACCTTCTTCTCGATCAGCGGCAGGTAGTGCAGCGGATCGAACACCAGGTCCTCGCGCTCGTAGGACCGCCGATGACGGGCGATCACTTCCGAACCGCAGCCGATGACCACCTGATCGACGTAGCCCCGGATCAGCACCTCGCGATGGCCATAGGCCACCGGCACGGAGTAGTCATTGCTCCTGTAGCGCACCAGCGACAGCGAGCTCACCCGCCCGGGACGGCGCTCGCAAGGCTCATAGGGGACCAGGGGCAACGTCAGGAACGCGTCGCGGTCACGTATGAGCCGCTCGCCGATCGTCTCGACATGACGGCGCCGCCGATCGTCCAATCGGCGATGGCATTGCGCCGCGAGATCGTCGTTCAGGGCGTCCAGGCTCTCGACGTGCGGAACCGGCACCAGGTAGTTGCGGCGGATGAAGCCGACCAGCCCTTCAACCTTGCCTTTGTCGTTGCCCTTGCCCGGCCGAAGCGGTCCTCGAACAGATAGTGGGATTGCAGCTCACTGAAGACCCGGGTGCGCTGTCGCGCGCCATCGCCCAGGATCCGCGCCACCACCAGCGTGGTGTTATCGTACAGAATCGAGCGGGGCACGCCGCCGAAGAAGGCAAACGCCGCAATATGCCCGTCGCAGAACGCCTCCGACGTCTCCGCCGGGTAGACCTTCACGAAGCAGGCGTCGCTGTGCGGCAGATCGAAGGCGAAGAAATGCACCTTCCGCGCCATCCCGCCGATCACCGCCATCGCTTCGCCGAAGTCCGCTTGGGCATGGCCCGGTGGATGAACCAGCGGCACGAACATCTCCCGCGACCGGCGCCGGCGCTCGCGGACGTAGTCCTTCACGATCGTGTAGCCACCGGTGAAGCCGTGCTCGTCCCGCAAACGTTCGAAGATCTTCTTCGCCGTATGACGTTGCTTGCGGTGAGACCCCTGATCCTCCTCCAGGATCCGGTCGATGATGCCAGTGAACGCTTCCAGCTTCGGACGCCGCGGCGGACCACCCCGCCGGTAGCCCGGCGGCACCGAGAACGCCAGCATCTTGGCGACCGTCTTGCGGTCGATGCCAAACCGCCGCGCCGCCTCCCGTTGGCTCAGACCCTCATGATGATGACACGCAAGCCGTACCCGCCGATATAGATCCACTCCGTACATCCTCCCGCCTTCCACTCTGCAAAGGGTCGAAGGCTACAAGGTGGCGGACTCTAACTCCGCCGCGGCCGCAAATCGGCCGATTACGTGGACCATTTTCTCACCGCCGTTCTCAGCGACGACTGTTTGAGCGGCGCATGGTGCAATCGCTTGACGTGTTGGGACGTCGAGGAGCAAAATCGGCGGCAGTGGAATCTCGATGGCATGCTTCGCATCGTCAGCAAGCTTCAGCATCCGGTCTCAATCCGAAAGCCTCCTCGGATCACATGGGATCATCGCCTCAGGTTCATGCGCCAACCCGAAGGAGCGGCTCGGGCGCGGTCGGGTGCGTTGCCAGGCAAAAGGCCTCGACCGGCTTGCGGTGCCCTTTGAGCGCTTGCGGAGGCAGGCGTCTCCATGCCGCGTTTTCCCGGGCGCCCGTTGCGGCTTCCAGAAGGGCGGCCGAGACAACCAAGGGACTTCCCACGTTCCTGCTGAGCCCTTCCAGGCGTTCAGCCACGTTCACCGTGTCGCCGATTACCGTATATTCCAGCAGTTGTTCATTACCCAAAGCGCCCGCGAAGACTTCTCCGTAATGGACGCCAATGCCGATCGCGACAGGCAGGCTCCCCGATCGCTCCCTGTCTTCGGACCAATGTCTCGACGCGTCCAGGATATCAAGCGCGCAGGTCACGGCTCGACTCGCGTCATCCGGCCGTTGCAACGGGGTGCCGAATACCGCCATGATGGCATCCCCGATGAATTTATCCACCGTCCCTCCATGAGAGAAAATCGGTTTTGTCAGGCGGTTCCTGTACTCCGATAGAAAAGAGGTGAGCTCTTCGGGGGTCATCGTTTCGCCCAATGCGGTGAAACCGCGGATATCGACAAAAATCACCGCGGCAGATAGCCGCCGGCCGGCGAGCTGCCGATCATCCTCGTCCTCTGCGAGGCTATTGGCGAGATTCGGTGAAAAGTATCGCGAGAGCTTTGCCGCGCGGTTCGTCTGCATGATCGACTTTAGGAGCAGGGCCCGTGTCCGGCGGCTCGTCACGAAGAGAATAAATGCGGCCAACGTAACGAGCGTAACCGGCAAAGCCTGGTAGTGCATCAATGATCGGTAGTGCCTCACTTTGAATTTCGGCCGTTGAGGATTCCACGTTCCGCGATCAATTCGCGTTCGCGCTGGTCGAGGCGCATAGGATCAACATTTTCGAGGATGACTAGCGTAATGCGTCGCCCCTCACGATGCGCGCGCTCAAGCTCGCGGTGCACACGCCGAAACTTCTCGGGCTTCTGAGGACGGTAAGGCCAGCCGTTTAGAATCTTGAGGACATTTTTTTCGTACTCCGACTTTGGACGACTGATCCACGTATACTTGCCGACGTAGGAGCCAACTCCCTCGATACGCCATTCGTAGATGCCGGGCCTATTCTCATCGACCCCATCTGCAATAATGTAGTCATACCATCCAGTGGGCAGCAGGACTGTTGGGACGCGGCTTGGCATCAGGAGCTTTTCTTTTTGTAAGGCCCGCGCGGTCCCGGCTTAGGCGCAACTTCGTCCATCATCGCGACCAGATCGTCCATCGACCAGAGCTTGTCCGTTACGCCAGCGGCCATTGCAGGGGTCATGCGCAGCGTCTTGTGCATCTTTATGAAGTTGTACCAGACCGTATAGAGCGCGATCATGTAAGCGTGGTTTTCGATCTTCTTTGAGAACGCATTGGTCAGCCGGGTAAACCGGCGCATGTGCATCCGCATGGTGAGGTTTTGGCGTTCGGCATAGGACGTGCTGACATGCTTGGGGTCGGGGTCGCCTTCGATCCGTTCCTTTCGGGCACCGACGCACTCAGCCGGGCTGTAGCGGCCCTTTGCGCTGTCGGGGGCCGTGCCGTACACCTTGACCAGCATGGCATAGTCGATATCGCTACCAAAGGCACCCTCAACGGCCTCCAGGTATGCCTTGTGACCGTCGCTGGTTAGTTGGACCCGATTGGCCAACCTGGAGCGCAGATCGTCCATGAACCACATGGCGCACTCGCTGTCCCGGCTCCCGATCAGGTAGGACAGGATGAGCTTGGAGTCGGCGTCTATGGCTGTCCAGGTCCAAGTATCGCCCGCGCCTTCCGGGGCAGCTTTGGCTGTGGGGACGTTCTTGGCCTTGGCGTAGGTAAAGGACCAGATTTCATCGACCTGGACCCGCTTGGACTGCACCTCACGCACGTTGGCGTCATGATAGGCCATGCAAGCCCGGCCAGCATCGACAAGAAGCTTGGCCACCGTGTTGAACGACACGTCTGTAACGCGAGCAATGGACCGCATAGACGACCCCTCGCAAAGCATGTGAAGGATTTGGACGCGCTTTTCGAGGGGCAGTTTGCTCATACCGCTAATATATGAACTTATATGCTTAACGTCAAGTAAATTGTTCACTTAATGACGCGCAGCTTTGGTCGCTCTGCGTATGTGTCCATAAACTCATCGGGCTCAAGCATCAGGAGACGCGCGATTTCCTCAATCGAGTATCCAAGGGATTGAAGATGAAAGGTCACCGCCTTGGACAAGGCAGACGATTTTTCAACCTCAATGGGAAACGGCTCTCCCTTTCCATATCCGGCCTTGCTGTAGTTGACGTTGAGGCCGGTGTATTGCCGGGGCGTGATCAATTTCAAACGAGAACACTGCACGATCATCGCCTTAATTGATACTTTCCAGTAGGGCTTTGCCCTTGCCAGCTTTCCAAGTGACGGACTAACCAAGTATGGCTTGATCTCGCGCGCTGGCATTAAAAACTCAGCGGCAAATTCATCGGCCTGCTCTTCCATTTCCTCATCACTCTCAGGATGATAATGGAGAACCAAATGGGCTATCTCGTGTGAGAGGGTGAATCTGTATCGGTCCCCAGGCATCTTTGAGTTCATAAAGATAAGGGGCGGCATACCCGGCAGACGGAAACTCAAGGCGTCAAGCAATGGGGTTCCAAAATCAAGTTGAACGATGATTGCTCCAGTTCTCTCAGCAAGCGCAGTTACATTGTCGATTGGACCGCGCGGAACCATCCAATGACCCCGTAAAAATTGAGCCGCGTCTCTTGGCGTCCATTGATGTTGCGCAAGATCAATCGTCGGAAAGTCCCAGTCGTTCTGCGGTTCATAGGACCGCAACAACCGGTTCAAATGTATGCGCCGAATATTGATATCTGCTTCAATCTTCGCGAGGGCCTTCTTCCGAAGGCGAGCGCGTTTGCGATAGTGAAACGGCGGCAACCCGTGCGGACGCTCTTCCGAAAAGAAGAATGTCTCGGGATACCCAAGAGCAGTCGCAAGTGCTGCAACCGTATCCTCCCCCGGGTCAGTTGTCAGGCCGTTCTCCAACTTTGAAATGAGAGCTTGAGTAACGCCCGCTTGCTTGGCGAGTTCGCCTTGTGTAAATCCCCGTGCTGCCCGGGCCACTTCGAGCATGGCCCGGTTAAAAGTACCTTCCATGTTGCCCTCAACCGCCTGTTGTGCGACGGCCACTTTCGAGTGGTAATTCCCTCGGGGTGATATCGATCCAATACGGCGCCTGGTCAGCCTCGACAATCTGGGAGACCCAACGCCCGTTCGGTCGCCGGACAATCACTCGCTCGACTTCGGAAAATGCAATGTCGGGCTGGTAACCAATCACGATCCGCGCTGCCGCAGCGGGAAGCCCTGGTAAATCTTCCTGGGCATCAAAAGCACGCTGCTGCGCGGTGTCCGCGTTACGATGTCTACCGTTGGCATCGACCTTCTTGGCCCTGATCAGAATTTGGTCCCCGATATTCAGCACCCTGAGACCACGCACGTCCAAAAACGTATAGCCCGGCTCGTCCAAAAATTCGCGCTGGAACCCCGCCCACACATGGCAATGCGTGGCCTTTGCCGCTGCAGTGTCGTCGTGCTCGGCACGAGCCATCGCGCTTACCTCGGAATTGTAGAGGGAAACAGCCGTCGGGAAGATCGGAAAAATACGCGGGAGGTCCGGCCCGATAAGCCTCATAATTTCCTGCTGGTCGGGATCGATTTCGTCCATGAGAACTCCTCGCAAATGACTGGGAGCATCATGCCACACGGAAACTAATTTTCAAGTGAAAAATATAACTCAAATTATTTTTTATTGGCCCAGCGCTTATTTGCCGCTGCGCGGGCTATCTCCGCCCGCTTCTCCTTGGACAGCTTCTCGGCGCGTGCTTTCCCGCCCTTCCGGCCAAGCTCCTGGGCGGCCTTGTCCTTGCCGTCATCGGCCTCGATACCTTCCTCAATCTCGCCCGTCGCGATCCGCATCACCTTAACGGCGGCGCCGATCACGTCGGCGGGGCGTTTCTCGCCTTTGGGGCCTTTAGGTATAGATCTCTTCCTCAATGGTTTTTACCAGATGTTCAAGGTGAGCAATGATCTCACGTTCCTTGGAAATCATTTCTGGTTTTATATCGTGCCCATCGCTAGTGATGGAAACACTGTCGGATTCTATCCCTTCCAGGAACTGCTTATATTCCTCAATCTGGCGTTTCAGTTGAGACGCAAATGCGGTCCGTGTTTCTTGATCCAACGACCCGTCTCCGGCTGCTTTCCGCTAAGCATACAGAAATGACATGGCCCCGGCGAGGCCGGAGTCAAGGACCCGGATTTTCAAAGTGAGGCACTACCCAATGATCCCATGCCTTTGCGCTGCATCATTTGCCCTCCAAGGTTTGCTGCAAGATCCTGGGCAAGGAACAAATTGCCAAGACTAAGTGCTATTAGAAACAGGATTGCCGCGTAAACGATCAACCAAGGCCGATAACGCATGGACGCATGGATGAGGATCACGAAGATGAGGCCCGCGGCCGGTAACCCAAAGACAAAGTAGGTCTCCACGCCCATCCGGCCCGCGAGCATCAGGATTTGAGCAGAGATCAGGATCACATCAAAGGTCACGAAAAGATACGGAATGACCGGGTTGAAAATCTGACGCCAGGCCAGAACCAAGCCTATGATCGTACCGATCCCGTAGATCCCGACGGCGAGTTGAATCGAGGTCGTAAGCCCTCGGGTGCCGCCGGCGGAGAAGATGACCGACGCCAAGGTGACAAAAACCACCAGCCGGATGACGGCCGATATCCGCTCGGCGTCGATCTCGGCACCGCGCAACAGTTTTTGAACTTCCATTGTTTCAGACGCCTTTTGATTTTGTCGTTCGATTGCATCGGGTCCCCTCATAGTGGCAAACGTACGTCCACCCGGAGGCCGCCTTCGCTTCGATTGGTCAGCACTACGTCGCCGCCGTGAGCGCGGATAATCGTCCTCGCGACGGTCAAGCCGAGACCCGTGCCGCCGGTTTCCCGGCTGCGCGACGCCTCGATCCTTCTGAACGGCTTGAACACCTCCTCGTGGAGGTCTTCGGGAATCCCCGGCCCATCGTCGTCGATTTGTATCCTTACGCCTTCCAGGGTGTTCTGGAGGGATACGCGTGCCCGATACCCATATTTTACCGCGTTGTCGATAAGGTTGGTCAGGGCGCGGCGCAGGGCGGCGGGCCGACTGTTAAAAGGCACCGGATCATCGCCAACGTCCAGCGCGACATCCTGTCCTTCATCGGCCTTGTCGTCGCAGACCCGCTGCAGGAGCGTTCGCAGATCGACCATCGCATAGGGTTCACAGGAGGCTTCGTCGCGTGCAAGTGACAGGGCGGAGGAGACCATTGTTTCCATATCGTCGAGATCGGCGAGCATCTTCTTTTGCTCTTCCGCATCCTCGACAAACTCGGCGCGCAACCGCAAGCGGGTGATCGGCGTGCCGAGATCGTGAGAAATCGCCGCGATCATCTGGGTTCGATCATCGACAAAGCGACGGAGGCGCTCCTGCATCTGATTGAATGCTTGTATGGCCTGGCGGACTTCGGCCGGGCCGCTCTCGGGCAAGGGCGGCGCCTTGACGTCGATACCTAGCCGATGGGCGGCGCGCGCAAAGGATGCGAGGGGCGCGGTGAGATACCGCACGACCAGGGCAGACAAGATTCCAACCGCGAGGAGCATGACCACCATTGAGAGGGCAAACCGGAGCGACCAGAAAGGGCTTAGCGGCTCGACGGGTGCGTTGAAGTTGAGCCAGCTGTCGTCGGCAAGGCGAACCGAGACGCGGAATGTGGCACCCGGCTTCTCCGAGTCCGATTTGGTCTCATCCACGTATTGAAACCTGAAGGCCCGAATTCCTCCTTCGTCCAGGTGCGCCATCAAGGCACCGCGAAGGACGCGACCCTCCCAGCCCCCTCCCTGCTGGTCGTCGATTAGGCTTTGCGGGCTTAAGGTGATGTGGAGCCTAGGACTGTCGGCCAGTTGAATGATGCGTTGCCGCTCGGCCTGCGTCGCGTTCTCCACGAGCCGGCTGATCGTCACAATTCGCTCGCCGATGTGCTCGCCGCCGGTGAACAGGAGCGCGCTGGCGCGGTCGGTAAGATACAGGCCCATACTCAGCAGGTGCGAAATCGTGAGGCCGATGATCAGCACCAGCAACGTTCGGGCGGCGATGGTGTCAGGTATCAGCCGCTTCATCTCGCGTCACATTTGCCGTGAAGATATAGCCGCCACCGCGGACGGTCTTGATCAGTTCCGGTTCCTTGGGGTTTGTCTCGATCTTGTGGCGCAGACGGCTCACCTGCATGTCGACGCTTCGATCGAAGGGCGCCTCGGCGCGTCCGTGGGTGAGGTCGAGGAGCTGGTCCCGGCTGAGCACCCTTTGTGGGTGCTCGGCGAAGGCAACCAGGAGATCGAACTCGCCGGCGCTCAGATCGACGATCAGCCCATGGGGTGACTTGAGACGCCGGAGGCCCAGGTCCAGCCTCCAACCGGAGAAAACCAATATCCTTCGGCCTGCCGTTGGCGGGACGGCGGGAGCGCATGTCGCGCGCCGAAGCACCGCCTTCATACGCGCAAGCAGTTCGCGAGGATTGAACGGCTTAGGGAGATAATCATCGGCCCCCATCTCGAGGCCGACGATCCGGTCGGTTTCCTCACCCATCATCGTCAGCATGATCACGGGAATCTGCGACTTGGCGCGCAGGTCCCGGCATAGCGATAGGCCGTCCTCGCCGGGCAGCATCAGGTCCAGGATGACGAGGTCTATGTTCCAGTCGCCCAAGGCGCGGCGCATTTCCTTGCCGTCCCTGGCGCCGGTCACCCTGTAGCCGTGCTTGCTCAGGAAGCGGCCCAGCAAATCGCGGATTTCACGATCGTCGTCAACGACCAGCACGTGGCCCTGGGTATCCGCGATCGTTGCGCTCATGGCCGCACCGTACCCTCCGCTTACGGCGGAAGCACCGGAAAAATTTGTAACCGATTGTAACCGCCGCGGCGCCGGTGATGGTCCGTTACCCGATGCCCATTGGCCGCTTGCCGGTTCGCCGGTTAGGGTAGTCGGGTGACGGGTGATCACGTGTAACAGACAAAGGAAAATTTCATGACACAGCTTCGCAGATTGGCAGTGGTTACGATAGCCCGTCTGGGTGCCCTGGCGCTGATCGTCGCGCCGGGCATCACCGGCGCCGGCCTTGCCATCGCCGCCTCGACCGCCCCGGTCGCCACTCTCGCCGCGGCGCCCTCGGTCTCGAGGGTCATCTATACGGCCGACGAAAAGGGCGGCTCGATCAGCATGATCGACCTCGACTCCGGCCGCGTCGAGACCACGGCGGTCCCGATCATGCCGCATAACGTCCAGATCTCCGCGGATGGCAAGCTGCTCTATGCGGTCGGCACGGGCATGGCCATGGCGGGCATGGCCGGCGGGCAAAGCATGGGGACCGAAGGGATGGGTGGCAAGCTCCTGATTCTCGATAGTTATTCCCCGGCGGACGGGGCGATCGCCGACATCGCCGTCGGCCCCCATCCGGCGCATGTCGTGGTCGATAAGGACGGCACGTTCGCCTACGTCACCGATTCGGAGGAGAGCGCGGTCCAGATGATCGACCTCGCCGCCAAGCAGGTCACGCGCTCGACCGCAACAGGCGCCTATCCGCATGGCCTTCGCCTCAGCCCGGATGGCCGTGAACTCTATGTCGCCAACCTCAAGGACGGCAGCGTATCGGTCGTCGATGTCGCCAGCTTCGCCGAGGTCGCGCGAATCAAGCTCGGCAAGGCGCCGGCCCAGGTCGGCTTCACGCCGGACGGCAGCAAGGTGTTCATCTCGCTGAACGGCGAGAACAAGGTCGCCGTGGTCGACCGCGCCACCCGGCAGGTCGTGCAGAAGCTGCCGGTCGGCCGCAATCCGGTACAGGTCTACGCCACTCCGGACGGCCGCTACGTCTATGTGGCCAATCAGGGTACCGAGCAGAATCCGGATAGCACCGTCTCGGTGATCGACGTCCCAGCAAGCAAGGTCGTCGCCACCGTGACGACGGGCAAGGGCGCGCACGGCGTGGTCGTCAGTGACGACGGCAAGTTCGCCTTCGTCACCAATATCGTCGATGGCACCGTCTCGGCGCTCGACACGGCGACCCAGACGGCCGTCCGCAGCTTCAAGGTCGGCGCCGGCCCGAACGGCATCACCTATCGCGGCGAAGCGGAGTGAAGACCGGCCATCGCCGCTTCGCGCATTGCCGCACCGTACCCGACGGCGACGCCGGAAAACTTTGTAACGGAATGTCACCGTTGCGACCCCGGTTACGGTTCGTTACCCGATGCCCGTTGGCCGGCCATCGATTCGCGGCGATAGGTAGCCACATAAAGAGCGATCAAGTGTACCAATCGATGGGAGAATGTCATGAAACGACTTTGCAAGACGGCCGCGGCCACCGTGGCCGGTCTGGGCGCGCTGGTTCTGGTTGCTGCACCGGGCTTCGCCAACGCCGAGCATCACGGCGCCGCGAGCGCGGCGCCGCAACCGGCCGCGACGGCGCCGACGCAGCTTGCCCACATGGGCCAGGGCCCGACCGGCGGTCCAGGCATGATGGGCCGAGGCCCGGGCGGCGCGCCGGGCACGATGGCTCCGGGCCAGGGTTACGGACCGGGGTACGGGATGGGCCCATGCCAGGGCTACGGACCAGGATACGGCACTGGATCCGGCATGATGGGCCCCGGGATGATGGGGCCCGGCATGATGGGGCCCGGCATGATGGGCCCCGGGATGATGGGTCCGGGCATGATGGGCCCCGGCCAGGGATATGGTCCAGGACCAGGTTACGGCATGGGGCCGGGATACGGCTATGGGCCGGGACCGGGGTATGGCATGGGCCCCGGCATGATGGGGCCGGGCTACGGCATGGGCCCGGGCATGATGGGCCCCGGATACGGCTATGGGCCGGGACCGGGCTATGGCATGGGCCCCGCGACGGCACCTGACAAGGACCTCTCCGCCGACGATGTGCGCGCTCGGCTCGATCAGAGCCTGACCTGGCACGGCAACAAGCGGCTCAAGGTCGGCGAGGTCAAGGAAGCCGACGACGACACCATCGTCGCCGAAATCGTGACCCAGGACGGTTCACTGGTCCAGCGCTTCAAGGTTAACCGCCACACCGGCCAGATGCAGCAAGCTGAGTAAACGGGCGAGTGGGGGAGTGGCCGGCCACGAATATGGCCGCTTTCCCGCCCCTTCGCGTTGAGCCGAATGTGCAATGAGGAAGGCCAAACAATGGCGATCGATTCAACGAGGGATAGAGAACTCTCGCTGCCCGAGATGTTCGCCGATCCGATCGTCAAGGCGCTAATGGTCAGCGACGGCGTGATGGCGGTTGAGCTGGAAGAGTTGATCGATTCTGCGGCGCGCCGACTGGGCGACCGGAAACCCATGGCTATCGCAGACTCCAGTTCGCGCCGATGCGAACCGGGCCATGACCGGACGCCCGGGAGGTAGCCATGGAAGCTCTTCTCTATTTCGCCCTCTGGGCCGGGCTCATCTTCCTGATGATGCGCTTCGGCTGCGGCGCCCACATCATGGGCCACGGGCATGGCCGCGACGACAAGAAGATCGCCGGCGGCGTACCCGGGAAGGCCGACGATCCTGTGCTCCGCTGGGTGCCGCCGGCGAAGGACGTTGACCCCGTCTGCGGCAAGACGGTCGCGACTGGCAAGGCGAAGTCCAGCGTCCATGATGGCAGCGTTTTTTACTTCTGCTCGCGCGAATGCCGGGAGGTCTTCGAGGCCGCGCCCGACCAGTATCTCGGCGGCGGCGGGCCTGACCCTTCTAAATTGGAGCATTCCCATGCCTAAGACCGCAGCATTGTCCGAGCCCCGTTCGCGTTCGGGGACGCCGCTTCCGCTACGCAGCGTATCGAGAATACCGGTCGTGGCGCTTGGCATGAGTCTCGGCTCGTTCCTCGCGTTGACCTTCGTGCTGTGCGTGCTGTTCGACCTCTGGTTCCCGGCACGGGCCATGAACCCCGTCTGGGCGCCGCTGCTGCCCGGTTTCACCTGGATCAGCTGGCCGAGCTTTGCCCTGGGCCTGATTGAAGCCCTCGCATACGGGTGGTACGTCGCGCTCGTCTTCGGGCCGCTCTACAACTTCTTCGCAGCGAAAGCCCGCTGAGGGAGGCGATCGTGGCCGAAGTCCGGAGCCTGCATGGGACGACCGTTGCCGAGATTTTCTCCGCCGGTCTCGACAACCTGGAGCAGATCGAGGCCATCGCGGTGTCGGTTCTCTGGAAGGACGGAATCGTGACCGCCGGTTGCTCGAACACCACGAAAGCCAATTTGGCGCTGCTGGTGCTGGCGATGGATGAACACCAGAGGCGCGGGTTTAGGGACGGCGGTTAGCGCCGGTTAGCGAATTGGCGAATCGTCCGACAGGTTCCAGCGGAGTGTAACGGCCAGCCGCTTTGCGCGTCTTATCTTATTGAAGAAAAGTAGCAAGATTACCGGAGAAGGCCATGAAACAGAAGACGAAGAAATCGGCGCTTCTCAAGCGAAATCGTCAGCCCAAGGTTTCGCAGAAGCCGTCTCATATGCCGAAACCCGCCGCCGAACCGGCGCTGGCCGCTGCGGCGCCGACTGTGCCAGGCGCTGCCGAATCCCTGCAGGACGCCTGGGATTATGGCCTCGATGCCTGGCAGCGTAGCGTCCTGTTCTGGGACACGCTGCGCCAGCGCGCCGACAACATGCTGGAGCATGAGCGGGCCGGCCTGCCGCCGTTGCTCGACTTCAAGTACGAAACGATCCTGGACGCGCGCCGCTTCGAGCATCCCGCCAACTATGCCCTGTTGCGTATCACCGAAGTCGGCGAGGATTTCTGGGAGGACTGCGTCGATTCCGCCAAGCCGCCGGTCATCGTCGTCGACCCGCGCGCCGGCCACGGGCCCGGCATTGGCGGCTTCAAGCGCGACTCCGAGGTCGGCATGGCACTCCATGAAGGCCACCTGATCTATTTCGTGATCTTCTTTCCCGAGCCCGCGCCCCGACAGACGCTGGCCGATGTCCACCACGCGCTGGGCCGCTTCGTCGCCGAGGTTGCCCGCCGCCATCCGGGCAAACCGCCGGTCCTCTACGGCAACTGCCAGGCGGGCTGGGCGGTGACGCTGCTGTCGGCCGACTGCGAGGGTCTAATCGGGCCGACGGTTCTGAACGGCTCGCCGCTTTCCTATTGGGCCGGCGAGTCCGGTGTGAACCCGATGCGCGTGGCCGGCGGGCTGCTTGGCGGTACCTGGCTGGCACACTTCACGGCCGACCTCGGCGATGGCCGCTTCGACGGTGCCTGGCTCGCCCAGAACTTCGAGAACCTCAAGCCAGAAAAAGCCATTTGGGAAAAATACGCCGGCCTCTTTAACAAGATCGATTCCGAGCGCGCCCGGTTCCTCGAGTTCGAACGCTGGTGGAACGGCTTCTACACTCTGAGCCGCGAGGAGATCGTCGTCATCGTCGAGAACCTGTTCATCGGCAACAAGCTGGAGCAGGGCAAGTTCCGCATCTGCGAGGGCTGCACCGCGGACCTGCGGCGCATCCGCAACCCGCTGGTGATCTTCGCCTCCTATGGCGACAACATCACCCCGCCGCACCAGGCGCTTGGCTGGATCCCCGCCGTCTATAAGGACACGGACGACCTCAAGCAGGCGGGGCAGCGGATCGTCTACCTGACCAACCCGCATATAGGCCATCTCGGCATCTTCGTCTCGGCCAGCGTCGCGCGCTTCGAGCACCGGGCGATCCTCGAGAGCCTGGACGAGATCGAAGCGCTTACACCCGGCCTTTACGAGATGAAGATCGACAACCCGACAGGGAATCCCGACTGCCACAAGCCGGAGTACGCCGTGCGCTTCGAGGAGCGCCGGGTCGAGGACCTTCAGTTTCCGGTGCAGACCGAGGCGTTCGAGCGGGTCCGCACCGCGTCGGAGACAAACGAGGCCTTCTATCGCGCCTTCGTCAGCTCCTGGGTCCAGGTGGCGGCGAATCCCTGGCTCGCGGCATCGCTCAGGTGGCTGCACCCGATGCGGACCACTCGGTACATGTTCTCCGAGGCGTTCAATCCCTGGATGCGTGGCGTTTCGATCCTTGCCGATGCCGTCGCCAAGAACCGAAACCCTCTGCCCCAAGATCACTCGTTGCTCGAAAAGGAACGGGAGGTCATCGGTCAGGTTTCCGAAGCGATGGGGAATGCCCGGAAGACGCGGGACAGTGCCCACGAGCAAACCTTCGGCCTGCTTTATGGCGCCGAGAGCCCGTTGGGGCAGTCCGCGCCCGGCAAGTCGTGATCCGGCCTGGGCTGCATAGGCACTAAAGGATCTCGACATGCAATGGGTGCTCGACAATTGGGTCTGGATCCTGCTCGGGGGTGGAATGGTTGCCATGCACCTGTTCGGTCACGGCGGGCATGGTGGTCATGGGAGCCACGGCAAGAACCGCGACGCCGGCTCCCAGACCGCGCCGGAGCCCCAGCCCAGCCCGCCGCCGGCGGCGGGCGGTACGGAGAAGCACCGTGATCTCTGATTCGGCCATCCTGGTGATCAATTGCGGCTCGTCGAGCGTCAAGTTCGCGCTCTTCGCCGATGGGGAGCCGCTGGCGCGTCTGTTGGCAGGGACGCTCGAACGCATCGGCCTGGCCGACGGCCGGTTCCGCGCGATCGACAAAAGCGGCAACACCGTCGTCGACGAGACGCGTGCCATTCCAGACCATGCGCAGGCCTTGCGCAGCCTGCTTGACCTGTTTGCGCGACTCCCCTCTGGCGTGTCTCTCGTCGCCGTCGGCCATCGGGTGGTGCATGGTGGGGCGGACTGCGACTGCCCGGTACTGGTTGACGATGCCTTGCTCTCAAGATTGCGCCGGCTCATCCCGCTCGCACCACTGCATTTACCGCACAATCTGGCCGGCATCGCCGCCGTCCGGGGCATCCGCCGAGATCTGCCGCAAGTCGCCTGTTTCGATACCGCCTTTCATCATTCTTTGCCGCGCCTTGCCCGGCTGACGGGCCTACCGCGGTCGTACGCCGACGAGGGCATCCACCGGTACGGCTTCCACGGCCTATCCTATGAGTACGTCATGGCCGAGTTACGGCGCCGGCATGGTCCAGCGGTTGCCAAAGAGCGCATCGTCGTGGCTCATCTCGGAAATGGCGCATCGATGGCGGCGATCAAGGATGGTCGCAGCGTGGACACGACGATGGGTTTCAGCACGCTCGGGGGTCTGCCGATGGGCACCCGCTCGGGCGATCTTGACCCCGGCATCATCCTCTACCTGCTTACCGAAAAGAGTATGACGGCCGGTCAGGTGCAGCAAGTTCTCTACAAGCAATCGGGGCTGTTAGGCGTCTCCTGCCTCAGCCGGAACATGCAAGAGCTACTGGCGCACGTGGACACCGAGGCGGCAGCCGCCGAGGCTGTCGAATTCTTCTGCTACCAAGCGCGCAAGCATCTGGCGGCGCTGACTGCGACGATCGGTGGGCTGGATCGTCTCGTCTTCACGGGTGGCATCGGCGCCAACGCGCCGTTGGTTCGTGCCAAAACACTGGAAGGCCTGTCTTACCTTGGACTGGATTTGGATCACGGACGTAACGACCGGAACGAGTCGATAATTTCGGCCACCTCAAGCGCTGTCGTGGTCGAGGCGTTTGCGACAAACGAAGAGCTCATGATCGCGCGTCATGTCCGGCACATGCTCGCCGAGCAGCGGCCCGTGGCCAGGAGGGCGTAGGCGATGACGGAGCGATTCGGCACTCTGCAGGACCTCATTGATCAGGCAAGCAGCCTAGGGACGATTCGAGTTGCGGTCGTGGACGCCGCCCAAAGCCTGGTGATTGAGACTTTGCGGGAAGCACACGCGCTTGGAATAGTCGATCCGCTGCTGATCGGCGATCCCGCGGCAATCGAAGGCGCGTGCCGTGAGCTCAACTGGCCGGTGCATGATGACTGGATCGTCCCGGCCCGGAGCGACCCGGCCGCGGCGGCGAAGGCCGTCGAGCTGGTCCGGGCTGGCGAGGCCGATGCCGTGATGAAGGGGAACATCCACACCGATGCGTTGATGCATGCGCTGCTAGACAAGGAACGCGGCTTGCGCCTGCCCGGACGCCGGGTCAGCCATGTCTTCGTCGCCGAGGTGTCGCGCCATCCGAAGCTGCTCGGCATTACCGACGCCGCGATCAACATCGCGCCCGACCTCAACGCCAAGGCACAGATCCTGCAGAACGCGGTCGAGCTGTTCCAACTGCTCGGGGTCGAAACCCCGAAAGTTGCCGTTCTATCGGCGGTTGAGACGGTCAATCCGTCGATCTCCTCAACCCTTGACGCCGCCTGCCTCACCTTGATGGCGCGGCGCGGCCAGATCGGCGGCGCCCTGGTCGACGGGCCGCTCGCCTTCGACAATGCAATTTCCGCCAAGGCCGCGAAAGAGAAGGGGATCATATCGGAGGTCGCGGGCGACGCGGATATCGTCCTGGTCCCCGACTTGGTCTCCGGCAACATCCTGGCCAAGAACCTGGAATACCTGGCCGGCGCGGTGGCGGCCGGCGTCGTGGTCGGGCTCGCGACGCCGGTCGTGCTCAGCTCGCGCGCCGATCCGCCGGCCGCGCGGCTGGCCGGCCTGGTTCTCGCCAGCCTGATGCACCACCGAAGCGCCAAACTACCGGCCAAGGCCGCCGCCCCGGAGACAAGCCTCTCCTGCGCCCCGCAGCCCGAACACGCCTGCTGCCCGCTACCTGGATAAGACGATGTCGAAACGACCACCATCCCTGATCAAAGCCACCAAGGACAGTAAGGACCGGCATGACTTTTCCTTCGACCGTCCCCTTCACGCGGCGACCGCGCGGCTGACCGCGGGGCTCTCGCCGGCGGCGCTTGCGCAGGCCTATACCGACTGGGCCCAACACCTTCTGATGTCGCCCGACAAGCAGATCGATCTGGTCCAAAAGGCCGCTCGCAAGTGGTCTCGCTTTCTGGAGTATTGCCCGCGCGCCTGTGGCGATCCCGACTGCGCGGTCTGCATCGAGCCCTTGCCGCAGGACAAGCGCTTCGCCGGAGAGGCGTGGCAGGCCTGGCCTTACAACGCGATCTACCAAGGATTCCTGCTCACTCAGCAGTGGTGGCACAACGCCACGACGGAGGTCCCCGGTGTTTCGAGGCACCACGAGGAAGTAACGTCGTTCGCCGCCCGGCAGATACTCGACGTGGTCTCGCCGGCGAACGTCCCTCTGACCAACCCTGAGGTTCTTGACGCGACCGTCAGGCAAGGTGGCATGAACCTGGTCCGCGGGGCGATGAACTTCTGGGAAGACTGGCGCCGCGCCGTCAATGGCGAGAAGCCTGTTGGCGCCGAAGACTTCCAGGTCGGCCGCAACCTGGCCGTCACGCCGGGCAAGGTAGTCTATCGCAACCGCCTGATCGAATTGATCCAATACGCATCGGCCACCAATCACGTCCATCCGGAGCCGGTACTGATCGTGCCGGCCTGGATCATGAAGTACTACATTCTCGACCTCTCGCCGGAGAACTCGCTTGTCAAATACCTCGTCGAGAAGGGTCACACTGTCTTCGTGGTCTCCTGGAAGAACCCGACCGGCGAGGAGCGCGACCTGGGCATGGAGGACTATCACCGGCTCGGCGTGATGGCGGCGCTTGATGCGGTCTCCACTATCGTTTCCAAGCGGCCGGTCCACGCCGTCGGCTACTGCCTCGGCGGCACCTTGCTGGCGATCGCCGCCGCAGCCATGTCCCGCGATGGGGACGATCGCCTGAAAAGCCTAACCCTGCTGGCAGCGCAGACCGATTTCACCGAGGCCGGCGAGCTGATGTTGTTCATCGACGAGGCCCAGGTCAGCTTCCTTGAGGACATGATGGCCGAGCGGGGCTACCTCGATGCCAAGCAAATGGTCGGCGCGTTTCAGCTGCTGCGCTCCAATGACCTGATCTGGTCGAAGATGGTCAGGAACTACCTGATGGGCGAACGCCGCCCGATGATTGACCTGATGGCCTGGAATGCCGACGCGACCCGAATGCCGTTCGCCATGCACTCGGAGTATCTGCGGCGTCTGTTCCTCGACAACGACCTTGCGGAGAGCCGTTACGAGGTCGACGGCCGCTCGGTTTCCCTGCGCGACATCCGCGTCCCGGTCTTCGCGGTCAGCACGATCTCCGATCATGTCGCGCCCTGGCGCTCGGTCTACAAGATCCAGATGCTGACTGATACCGACGTGACCTTCGTTCTGTCGAACGGCGGGCACAACGCGGGCATCGTCAGCCCGCCCGGCCACCCCCGCCGGCATCATCAGATCGCCACTCACAAGGAGAACGAAACCTACCTCGATCCAGATGCTTGGCAGGCATCAGCGGTCCACCACGAGGGATCCTGGTGGCCTTGCTGGCAGGGCTGGCTTCAGAGCCACTCGAGCGACTGGGTGAAACCACCGAGTCTTGGGGCAGCGAGCAAGGGCTACAAGCCGCTGTGCGCCGCGCCCGGCTCCTACGTGCTCGAACCATGAGGCGGATGCAATGAGCAACCTGGACAGCCGCTATCGGGCACGACTTGAGGACGCGAAGCCTTTCACCGTCGTCGGCGCCGGTCCGGCGGGCTTGGCCTGCGCTATCGTTCTCGCCCGCGCCGGCCGCACGGTCATCGTGCGCGAGTGGCACCGCACGGTTGGAACCCGCTTCCATGGAGACTTTCAGGGGCTGGAGAACTGGAGCGATGGGCAGGACGTTCTCGACGAGCTGCGCGCCGTGGGGATCGAACCCAGCTTCGACTGCCATCCGGTGCGCCACGGCACAGCCTTCGATGCCTGGGGCCAAGCCTATCCGATCCACGGCGAGCGGCCGCTTTACTATCTCGTTCAGCGGGGAAGTCGTGGCGGAAGCTTGGACTTCGGTCTCCTCAAGCAGGCGATCGCCGCCGGCGCCGAGGTGCGCTTTGGCGACCGGGCGACCGCGCTGAACGGACCGACGGTTCTTGCCATCGGCCCCCGATCCGCCGACGCCATCGCCGCCGGCTACGTCTTCGAGACCGACCGGCCGGACGGCAATTGGATCGCCTTCAACAACGCGCTGGCTCCCCTCGGCTACGCCTACCTGCTGATTCATCGAGGCCACGGCACGGTGGCGAGCTGCATGTTTACCGACTTCAAGCGCCAGGCCGAGCATGTGGAGCGCGCGGTGGCGTTCTTCCGCGAGCGCGCCACCCTCGAGATGCGCGATCCCCGGCCGTTCGGCGGCTTCGCGAACTTCCGGCTGCCGCGCACCGCCGTGCAGGGCGGACACCTTGTTGTCGGGGAGCAGGCGGGCTTCCAGGACGCGCTCGCGGGATTCGGCATGCGCTATGCCCTGCGCTCCGGCATTCTCGCGGCGCGGAGCCTGATCGAGGGCAGCGATTACACGCTGCTGTGGCGCCGGGAGCTTCTGCCCCTCCTGCGGACCGGCGCCAGCAACCGGTTCATATTCAACATGCTCGGCGAGCGCGGCTGGCGTTGGGCGCTGCGCGGACTGAGCCGTTCGGACACCGGCGACCGGCTGCGCCGGCTCTATCGGCCCTCTGCGCTGACCTGGCTCACTTACCCGCTCGCTGCCTGGCGATACCGCGCACCGCTCAATGATCCGAGTTGCGACCACACCGACTGCGGCTGCGTTTGGTGCACCCATGGGACGCCGGCGGCAACCGCCCGGGCGAGCTGATTTACGCGAACACAGGAGTCCGTCAAGGATGGAAATACTGGATCTGAATGGGCGCAAGGGCCTCGTCGTGGGGATCGCCAACGAGGACAGCTTGGCGTGGTGGGCCGCGCGGCATTTCCGCAACGCCGGGGCCGAGCTCGCGATCACCTACTTCAACGACAAGGCGAAGCCTCACGTCGAGCCGCTCGCGCGCCAGGTCGAGGCGCCGATCCTTCTGCCCTGCAACGTTACCGTTGCCGGCCAATTGGAGGCCATGTTCGAGACGATCCGCGAGACATGGGGCCGTCTCGACTTCCTGTTCCACGCGATCGCTTGGGCGCGCAAGGAGGATCTGCACGGCCGGCTGACCGACTGCTCGGCCGAGGGCTTCGCCGAGTCCATGGCGGTCTCCTGCCACTCGTTCATCCGCATGGCCAAGCTCGCGGAACCGCTGATGGACAAGGGCGGCAGTCTGATGACGCTGAGCTACTACGGCGCCGAGAAAGTGGTCGACCACTACAACGTGATGGGCCCGGTCAAGGCGGCGCTGGAGGCCTCGGTCCGCTACCTAGCACACGAGCTCGGGCACAAGTCGATCCGGGTCAATGCGATCTCGGCCGGCGCGGTGCGGACCCGTGCCGCCTCCGGCATCGAGCATTTCAACGAACTGCTGAACGAGACCGTCCGCAAGGCGCCGCTGCGGCGCACGGTGGACGCCTGCGAGGTCGGACGGTCCGCACTGCTGCTGGCCAGCGACTATACCGCCGCGATTACCGGCGAGGTGCTGTACGTGGATGCCGGCTTTCACATCGAGGGAATGGTGTTTCACTGATGGCGGAATTCGCGCACGACATGCAGATCACTGCCACCGATCCGGTTTGCGGGATGGATCTGCTGGTGGAGAAGGTTGCCGCCCACGAAGACTACCGCGGCTGGGCGTATTTCTTCTGCTCGGCGACGTGCCGGGACGCCTTCCGGGCCGCGCCGGACCAGTATACGCAAGACACCATGCCGCAGCCCGCGGCGATATTCAATCACGGAGACTGATATGCGAACAACGTTGAAATACGCACTCCTTGCGGCGGCGACTGGTCTTGTGCCGCTTTCCGCGCAAGCTCAGAGCTACGAGCGGCCGGGATGGGGCCACGGCTGGGATTGGGGTTGGGGGGGTATGATGTTCGGTGGCGTCATGATGATCGTCTTTTGGGGCGGGATCATCGTCTTGATCGTCCTCGCCGTCCGCTGGCTCGGTACCGGGTCGCCCGGCGTTTCCGGTTCGCACTTTCCGCGCAAGAGCCCGCGCCAGATCCTGGAGGAGCGCTTCGCCCGCGGCGAGATCGACAAGGACGAGTTCGAGGAGCGCAAGCGGCTCTTGTCCGACTGATAGGGTCGAAGAACAGCCGATGCAATCGGACGTCGGCGATACCTGTGCCGACCGGGTTTTGAGAGGAAGTGAGTTATGGAACAAGTCGTAAAGCAGTCCGAGAAAAGCCGCGGACGCGAGGCGCCCGCGCCGGCGGGGGTCCCAACTAGGCACCTCGATCTCGCCATCGGGGGCATGACCTGCCCCCGTTGTCCGCCCGCGGTCGAGAAGGCACTGAAGGCCGTGGCCGGCGTCAGCGCGGCGCATGTCAATCTCGTAAACGGCCTCGCGCGAGTCGACTACGACCCGACACGAGCCCCGGCGTCGGACCTCGTCCGCGCGATACGGTCGGCTGGCTACGCTGCTGGCACGGCGAAGATGCGAATTCCCATCAAGCACATGCACTGCGCCTCGTGCGTGACGCGGATCGAGTTCGCCCTGCAGATGACCCCGGGTGTGGTGTCGGCGCGGGCCAGCCTCGCGCCCAACGCAGTCGATGTCGAATACCAGCCCGAGATGGTCGACTTCGCGGGCGTCCGCCGGGCGATCGAATCGGCCGGCCACAAGGTGGCGGAGCCCAAGCCGGCCGAGATCAAGGCCGCGGTCGAGGAGGGGGTAGACCCGGAAGAGGCGGCGCGCGATCGTGAATACCGCACGCTGATGCGCAAATTCTGGTTTGCCGCCGCCGTATCGGTTCCGGTCATGGGGCTCAGCTATCCGGACCTGATCCCGGGCCTGCGGGAGTGGATGCCGGCTGGCAGCGATGCCCGGCAGATCGTCTGGGCGCTGCTCGGGGTCCTCACTCTGCCGGTACTGCTGTGGTCGGGCTCGCAGTTTTTCTCGGGCATGTGGGACGGGCTCAAGCACCGCTCAGCCAACATGCACACGCTGATCGCCATCGGCATCACGGCCGCCTTCGTCTACTCGGTGGTGGCGGTCGCCTATCCGGACATGTTCCCCTCGGCCGAGCTGGCGGAAGTGTTCTGGGACGTGACCGCGGTGGTCACGGCGCTCGTGGTGCTCGGCCTGGCGCTCGAAATCAGGGCCAAGGGCCGCACCTCGGAGGCGATCAAGAAGCTGATCGGACTGCAGGCTAAGACAGCCCGCGTCATGCGCGACGGCAAGGAGGTCGATCTGCCGGTCGAGGAAGTGGTCCTCGGCGATGTCGTGATCGTGCGTCCCGGCGACAAGATTCCGGTCGACGGCGAGCTGACACAAGGATCGAGCGCGGTCGACGAGTCGATGATTACGGGCGAGTCGATGCCCATCGAGAAGCAGGTCGGCGACGAGGTGATCGGCAGCACGCTGAACAAGACCGGCAGCTTCCAGTTCCGCGCCACCAAGGTCGGCAAGGACACGGCGCTGGCCAGCATCATCCGCATGGTCAAGGACGCGCAAGGGTCCAAGGCGCCGATCCAGCGGTCGGTAGACCTGGTGTCGGGCTATTTCGTGCCGACGGTGATGATCCTCGGCGTCCTTGCCTCGGTTGTCTGGTATTTGATCGGGCCCGAGCCGCGCATCATCTACGCGACCATCGTCCTCGTCACGACGCTGATCATCGCCTGCCCCTGCGCGCTCGGGCTGGCGACGCCAACCTCGCTGACAGTGGGCATCGGCAAGGGGGCGGAAAACGGTATCTTGATCCGCTCCGGCGACGCCCTGCAGACGTCGCAAGGGCTGGATGCGTTAATCCTCGACAAGACCGGCACGATCACCCGCGGCGAGCCGGCGCTGACCGACGTGGTGCCGGCCGGCGGCATGGACGAAGCCGAGATCCTGCGGCTCGCCGCGTCGCTGGAGCGCGGGTCCGAGCATCCGCTTGGCGAGGCGATCGTCAAGGGCGCGGAAGACTCCAACATCGCGCTGACAAGCGCCGAAGGCTTCGCGGCGATCCCTGGGCACGGGGTCGGCGGGCGGATCGATGGCAAGGACGTGCTGCTCGGCAACGCCAAGCTGATGCGCGATCGGAAAATCGCGATCGACTCCCTGACCAGCGATTGGGAACGTCTGGCTACCGAGGGCAAGACGCCGATGTATGTGGCGGTCGATGGGCAGGCCGCCGGCCTGGTCGCGGTCGCGGATACGGTCAAGCCGGACTCCAAACAAGCCATCGAAATGCTCAAGAAGATGGGCATCGAGGTGGTCATGCTCACCGGCGACAATCAGCGCACCGCCGACGCCATTGCCCGCGAGGTCGGGGTCGACCGGGTGCTCGCCGAGGTGCTCCCCGACGAGAAGGCGCACGAGGTGCAGAAGCTGCAGCTCGAGGGCAAGACGGTCGGCATGGTCGGCGACGGCATCAACGACGCGCCGGCGCTCGCCCAAGCCGATGTCGGCTTCGCCATCGGCACCGGCACCGACGTCGCCATCGAGGCGAGCGACGTGACCCTCATCAAGGGCAGCCTGATCGGCGTGGTGACGGCGATCGAGATCAGTCGGGCAACCATGCGGAACGTGCGCCAGAACCTGGTCGGGGCATTCGGTTACAACACACTCGGCATCCCGGTCGCGATGGGATTGCTGTACCCGTTCTTCGGCATATTGCTGTCGCCGCTGATCGCGGCGGCCGCCATGGCCTTCAGCTCGGTCACGGTCGTGAGCAATGCCAATCGTCTTCGTTTCTTTCAGCCGAGGAGGGTCGCAAAATGACTCCGGATCGTTGGATTGTTCTCGTCATCGGGCTTCTGCTCGTCGCCTTCATCGTCTGGTTTTTCTGGCTCAAGCGCGCCAAGGGCGTGCGGGCGGCCGAGGCCTCGAGCGGTCGCCAGGAGGCGATGATCCTGGTCAAGGGCGGCTACACGCCGGACACCATCATCGTGCGCCACGGCAAGCCGGTGCGCCTGAATTTCCGGCGCGAAGAGACGGCCTCCTGCTCGGAGAAGGTGATCTTCGCCGACTTCGGCAAGAGCGCCGACCTGCCGACCGGCGAGACCGTCGCCGTCGAGTTCGTGCCCCAGGAGCCGGGCGAGTACGAGTTCGCCTGCGCCATGGGCATGTTCCGCGGCAAGCTGATCGTGGAGTAGCCCGTCGCCCCCACCAAGACGCCAGGCAGTGACGCATAACCGAGGAGCCGCCGATGATTGCCATCAACATTGCACGACTAGCCGCCGTCGCGGCGGTGGCGATCTTGGCCCTGCTGGTTTCGGGGCAGTCGATGGCGGACACCCACAGCGGCTATCTGGTGGACCACGGTGTCGCGGTTTATTACGCGGTCATCCCTGCCGAGATGATTCGCGGGCATGCGAAGCAGCACCCCGAGGCGACGATGCACGGCGGCCCTCCGAACCGCCCGCACGTCCACCACATTATGGTCGCGCTATTCGACGCGGCAAGTCTCGAACGGATCGTCGACGCTCAGGTCAGCGCGACGGTCGGAGAGGTCGGGCTGGCTGGCCGGCAAAAGAAGTTGGAGCCGTTCACCGTGGCGGGCGCGCTCACCTATGGCAACTATTTTGATATGCAACCAAACACGAACTATCGGGTCGCCGTCGACGTGAAGAGGCTGGCTGGGAAAGACCCGGCTCGCGTCGAGTTCGAGTTTAAGCACCAATGATTGCCACAGTTTCAGATTTTGGCCGCCATCCTGCCGACCGGGATCAGTCCCAGAGGTCGGATCGCGCGACCATTCGATCGAGGAGGAGTCCATGAGAGAAGTATTCTTGTTCGTGCATCCGACGCTTGGTGTTCTTGGGATCCTCGCGGCGCTCTGGGTCTATGTGGAAGCCTACAGTGTCGATGAGGCACGCCTTCGGCGCATGAAAATTGCCAGCTTCGTGGTCCCGGCGCTTTTTCTCCTGACTTGGGTCTCGGGCGGCCTCTGGGACAGCTTTTTCTATGAGGCTGACCGAGCGGTCATGGAGAAGGGATCATGGGCCTTTGTGGGCGACACGGCGATGGAAATGAAGGAACACCTTTTCGTCGTCGTTCTGCTTCTCGCCCTATACCTGCCGATCCTGGCGTCGGCCATGGACCTGCGGCGTGCGGCCGAGACACGCCTGCCGACGATGACCGTCTCGGCGCTGATCGTGCTCCTCGGGTTCGCCATGGATGGCGCCGGGGCGATCCTCGCCGGGTCCGTGCATGTCGGCATGACCACGTTACTTGGATCATAAGGAGACACCAATGGACCGATACATACACTCGTTTGGCGGATCCTTCGCCATTGCCGTTCTCCTGACCGCCCTGGTATTTGCCGTCAAGGTGGTTTCGCCCGGCTTCGAGGAGTGGGGCGAGGAGACTTTCGGACATGCTTGGCTCTACATGGGCGTGCTGGCGATCGCCGTGTTCATCGGACTGGGTCTCGCACCGCTCCGATTGACGCCGAGCAGCCGCGCCCTCGCGACGCTGGTTGGCGGCACGGCCGTGATCAGCAGCCTGATCATCGCGGCGGCGGCTATCGCGATGGCGGCTCTCGAGTAGGGCGATCGCCGTGGCTTCTCGCGCCAGGAAACAGCGGCGTACTCAAGGACGCCCGTCCGTGCCGATTTCAGCAACTGCGCCGACCTGCGCACCGGGTCGAGACCCTCGCCGTCGAGTTCATGCCCAAGGAATCCGGCGAGTACGAATTCACCGGCCCCATGGGCATGGGCCAGGAGTGGCCGGTCCTCGATTGCGGGCCACTCCGCCGCCCAAGCCGTCGGTCAAGATATAGAGAACGTCCGTTGTGATGCACCACTGCACGCATAGCGAAATGGAGAGACACATCGTGAATGCAATAGGAATTCTTCGGCCCATGGCTTACGCCGGCATGGTCACCGTCCTCTTGGGAATGCAACCGGCCCTAGCCGAGCCTTTCATGTACGTGCCGCTTGGCGGAGAGGGCAAGATCGTCGTCATCGACGCCGCACAAGATAAGATCGTCGATACGATAAATGGCTTGGTGGCTGTTCATGGCCTCGCGGGAACGCCGGACGGACGTTTTCTCATCGCCGGAAGCTTCGAGGCGCGCGAGCCGGGTGGCGCGGTGCCCGAAAAGCCGACCGGTGTGACCGAGGAAGATCATGCCGCGCATCATGGCGGGGCACCCGCCGGCGCCGAGAAGGCCAGCGCGGTTGTCAGCACCGTCTCGATCGTGCGCATCTCCGACGCATCCGTGGTGCGCCGTATCGACGTTCCCGGCGTCGTCCATCATGTTGCAGTCAGTCCGAACGGGCGGTTTGCCGTCGTGACTCATCCCAACGAAGGCGGGATCAGCGTGATCGACTTGACCTCCTACGAGGTCGTGGCAACCGTCGCGACCGGTCCGTCCCCAAACTACGCGGTTTTCAGCCTTGACGGTGGCCAGGTCTACGTCAGCAACGCCGGCAATGGCACGGTGAGCGCGGTCGATACCGGGCGCTGGATCATCCGCTGGAACGTTGTCGTCGGCACCAGCCCGGAGCACCTCGTGCTGTCCAAGGACGGCGAGACCCTCTACGTCAATAACGTCGAGGACGGCTCGGTGTCCGTCATCGGCGTCGGCGAGCAGAAGGTCGTGAAGACTATTCCGGTCGGCACGACGCTTCATGGCATCGATCTTTCCGACGATGGCAGGACGCTCTTCGTGGCCGATTTGGGAGAGGACAAACTCGTCAGTGTCGACTTGGTGACCGGGGCCACACGTACCGCGACCCTGGCTCCGGCTCCATATCATCTCGCCATCGTGCGCGGCACGGGGAAACTCTATGTCTCGAGCGCCGACGACCCCAAGATCTGGATCGTGGATCGCAACAGCCTCGCCGTGCACGGGGAGATTCCGATCGGCGGCAAGGGACACCAGATGGTTCTCCTGGGTCCGGGCGCTTAGGGGAAATCAGGCACCGAACGCGCAAGGTCGCCAACCAGAGGTGCAAAGCATGCGACAGTTCCTGTTCTCCAGATCCGGCCTGGTGCTGCTCGGCTTCCTGGCGGTCGGCGGATACTTCCTGTGGACCGAGCATCAAGCGCACACGATTGCCGCCCTGCCGTGGCTCCTGGTCGCCGGCTGCTTGGTCATGCACCTCTTCATGCACGGCGGCCATGGCGGACACGGAGGACATGGAGGCGGGACGGACGGCGATTCCGCCGACCGCGAGCCCGAAAGCGACAGCCGGAGGGCGCCATGAGCGAACAGGTTCCGGCCTATGGTCTGTGGACGCTGGTCATCATCAACTCGGCCGTGTTCATCCTCTTCGCCTTGAGTTTCTTCAAGCCGCGGACGAGGCGTGACTGGCGTTCCTTCGGCGCGTTCAGCGCCTTCCTGGTGGCGCTCTTCACCGAGATGTATGGCTTTCCGCTGACGATCTATCTCGCGTCCGGATGGCTCCAAGCCCGCTACCCCGGCATCGACTGGTTCGGCCACGACGCCGGCCACCTGCCCGAGATGCTATTCGGCTGGCAGGCCAACCCGCACTTCGGGCCGTTCCACCTGCTCAGCTTCGCCTTGATCGGCGGCGGCTTCGTGCTGATCGCGGCGGCTTGGCGGGTGCTCTACGAAGCACAGCAGCGCCGTGTCTTGGCGACGTCGGGGCCCTACGCCCATGTGCGCCATCCGCAGTACGCCGGGTTCATCCTGATCATGCTCGGCTTCCTGTTTCAGTGGCCGACCATTCTCACGCTCGCGATGTTCCCGGTACTCGTCTGGATGTACGTGCGCCTGGCCCGGCGCGAGGAGTGGGAGGCGCTGACCGCCTTCGGCGAGGCCTACGCGCGCTATGCAGCGCGCGTGCCAGCCTTCGTCCCGCGAATAACGCTGTTTCAGCGAAGTAGCGGACAACCGCCCGACGGCCCCGGGTCACCGAACGATTTGCGCATGCTTTAACCTCTGACAGACAAGGACACCATCCATGCCCGAACTTTCCCGCCGCCACTTTCTCATCGCGGGCACCGCGATCGCCGCGCTGCCGACAGTCTTGGGTCGAACCGGGACGGCCTTTGCCGCCAAAGATTCGCCGGTCTCCCTGGAGGTCGCTACCCGGTCGATCGAGGTCAACGGAAAAGCCGCCACGGTCCACGGCATCCTACAGCCGGACGGAACGCACGGCCTCTACACCGAAGCCGGCACCCGGTTCCGGGTCCGCCTGGCCAATCGTCTTTCCGAGCCGACGCTGGTCCACTGGCACGGCCTGACGCCGCCCTACCAGCAGGACGGCGTACCCGACCTGTCCCAGCCGGCGCTCGCGCCGGGGGTGGCATACGACTACGACTTCGCCCTGGCCCGGCCCGGCACATATTGGATGCACTCCCATGTCGGGCTGCAGGAGCAGCGGCTTCTCGCGGCGCCTCTGATCGTGCGCGATCCGGCCGAGGCGGGCCTCGACGAGCAGGAGATCGTGGTCCTGCTGCACGATTTTACGTTCCGCGATCCGGAAGAAGTCTTGGCCAGCCTTCGGCAAGGCGGCGGCCACGCGATGGAGATGGGTTCCGAAACGCCCGCGATGCCGATGGGGACCGAACAGACGGGCATGGCGCACAGCGGCATGGCCATGGGTGGCCAGCCGTCCGCCGCGATGACCATGGACCTCAACGACATCGACTTCGACGCCTATCTGGCGAACGACCGCACGCTTGCCGACCCGGAGGTCGTCCGGGTCGAGGCTGGAGGTCGGGTGCGGCTGCGCATCATCAACGGCGCGGCAGCGACCAACTTCCTTATCGACCTCGGCGCGCTAAGCGGCGAGTTGATCGCCGTCGACGGCCATCCAGTCGAGCCCCTCGCGGGAAACCGCTTCGAGATCGCCATCTCCCAGCGGCTCGACATCCGCCTGCGCCTGCCGGGCGCTCAGGGCGCCTATCCGATCCTGGCGCGGCGCGAGGGCGAGGAGGAGCGGACCGGGATCGTTCTGGCGACGAAAGGCGCGCAAGTCCAACGGATCGCGGATCGCGGCGATGCCGGTGTCCCGCCGATGGGGCTGGCACTCGAGCGGCGTCTGCGGGCCGCCGCGCCCCTGGCCTCCCGGTCGGCCGACCGCAGCATCGCGCTCGACCTGACCGGCAGCATGGCCAGCTATGCCTGGACCCTGAACGGCGCGCGCTATGGCGAGCACCGGCCCTTGACGGTCCGCGCGGGCGAGCGGGTCGAGGTCACACTGCGCAATACGACCGAGATGTCCCATCCGATGCATCTGCACGGCCATGTCTTCCAGGTCGTGGCAATCGACGGCGAGCGCGGCGCCGGCGCGCTGCGCGATTCCGTGCTGGTACCGCGCAACTCATCGGTGACTTTGGCGTTCGATGCCGATAACCCGGGCCGCTGGGCCTTCCACTGCCACCATATGTACCACATGGCGGTCGGAATGATGACGTCGATGGAATACATCGTGTGAGCGGCTGGCGCGTGTCGACAGCGTGAACACATGCTTGGCCAATCAAGCAAGAAAGAGGAGGAAAAAATGCGTGGACGACAACTGATGTTGATGGCGACGATCCTTGGCATAGGCCTTATCGCTTATGAAGCGCGGGCCGACAACACGGCCGCCCATGGCCACAGCGACGCGCCGGCAAAACCGTCTGAGCTCGCTCAAGGCTCGACCGGCCAGGGCATGATGGGCCAGGGCATGATGGGTCAGGGTCTGATGATGCCGTCCATGGACCCTACCCGCGGACGAACACTCTTCGCCAGCAAGGGATGCGTGGTTTGCCACTCGATCAATGGAATCGGTGGCGGGGACACACCACCGCTGGATGCGGCCACCATGCCCGGCCCCATGAACCCCTTCGAGTTCACGGCGAAGATGTGGCGCGGCGCCGAGGCGATGATCTACGTCCAGCGCGAGGAACTCGGCGAGCAGATCGAGTTCACCGGTGACGAGCTCGCCAACATCATCGCCTTCGTCCATCACGCGGAAGAACAGAAAAAATTCTCCGAGGCCGACATTCCTCCCCGCATCGAGGAACTAATGCATCACATGGGTGAGGATCAAAATGAAGAACACAAGAAGGAGCACGAGACTGACAAGCCCAAGGAGTAATGGAGTCGAGGCAGGTGAACAATTCCGCGCGCGCCAAGTGCGCGGAGCGGCCCGTCACAATCGAAATTTTCGTCCGCCACATCTCAATCTACGACATGGACGGCTGAATCAGGCGCGGAGCGGCGCCGACCAACTTATTTCTGTCGCTCTATGTGAATACCGACAGCGAATTGGTTCGAATCGGCTGTTTTGAACAACCGAGCCAAGTATGGCTCGTCAATCCACCATGTTCAGAGGGCAAAATTGAGCCATGAAATTATCCGATCGGGTGTTACCGTTGTTCGTTGTGGGTGTTCTTTTCCTAGGCTTCGGCACAGTTGCGGTGCGCTGGATTTGGCCCGGAAGCGCGGCAGACACCGGCGTGGCGTTACCAAAATTCTCGACCTTGGCAGCCCGGGGTAAGATCGCGTTCGACGCCAATTGTGCCCAATGTCATGGGCGCAATGCGACCGGAACGGAAAAGGGCCCACCATTTATCAACCGCATTTACAACCCGGGCCATCACGGCGATGAAGCTTTCTTTCTGGCGGCTCGGCAAGGCGTACCTCAGCACCACTGGCCCTTCGGCAATATGCCGCCGCAGCCTCAGGTGACGGACGAGGAGTTGGCCGCCATAGTCCGCTATGTCCGTGAGCTTCAGGAAGCCAACGGCATCTTCTACCAACCCCACACAATGTGATGCGAGAGTGCCATGCGAGTCCCTCCTCGACGGCTCAGCGCCTATCCATGGTACATCCGGCCCTTCCTCTGGCGTCAGCGACGCAAGTACGGTGCCGTCCTGGACTCTGCCTTGCTCTGGGCGCGCGCGCCTAGGCTCTTCCTCGGCGTGGCCCTGCTCTACGGCATGATTGACCGAAAGTCCTCACCGATCGAGCCGGCGCTGCGATCCCTGATCACGGTCCGGGTGTCGCAGATTAACGGCTGTTCCTTCTGCGTGGACCTCAACTCGGCCACGCTGCTCCAGCGCGGCGCCTCCTTGGACAAGGTGGCGGCGCTGAGCAAGTGGGCCGAGAGTGATCAGTTCGACGATCGCGAGCGTACGGCGCTCGGCTACGCGGAGGCGGTGACTCGATCCGACCGAGAAGTGGACGACGAGATGTTCATGCGGCTTCGAGAGCACTTCCACGACGATGCCATCGTCGAGCTGACCGGCCTGATCGCCTTTCAGAATATGTCGAGCAAGTTCAACAGCGCGCTCGGTGTACCACCTCAGGGATTTTGCCAGATTCCGGTAGCAGGGATCGAAGATGCCATGACCTGCCCGGCACACCCGGACCGGCAGACCTGACCCGTGGGGACGTTGCGGAAGCTCTTTCCTTACGAGCAGACCTCCGGCCTGCTCATGATCGGCGCATTGCTGCTCGCCTTGGCGGTGGCGAATTCGCCGCTTGCCGCTTTCTATGCGGCCGTACACCACGTGCCGATCTACATTGGTGTCGGACCATTCGTCATCGACGAGCCGCTCATAGGCTGGATCAACGAAGGTCTCATGCTCTTCTTCTTCCTTTCGGTCGGCTTGGAGATCAAGCGCGAGCTTATGGAGGGCCATCTGTCGACGCCGAGACGCGCCGCACTGCCGGCATTCGCCGCGCTCGGCGGGATGCTCGTGCCGGCGGCGATCTACGCGGGACTGAACTGGAGCGATCCCGTCGCCATCCGCGGCTGGGCCATCCCGACGGCTACCGACATCGTGCTTGCGCTCGGCGTGCTGTCGCTGCTCGGATCCCGCGTTCCCGTGGGCCTCAAGATTTTTCTCACGGCCCTCGCCATATTCGACGATATCGGCGCCGTTCTCATCATCGGGCTGTTTTACGGCGGGGACATCTCGCTTGCGCCCCTGTTTGTCGCCGGTCTCGCCATCGCGGCCCTCTCTCTTCTCAACGTCTTCCGTATCACGCGCTCGGTACCGTATGTTGCGGTTGGCTTGGTCCTGTGGGTGGCCATGCTCGAGGCCGGCGTCGAGGCCGCGTTGGCAGGCGTGCTGATCGCGCTTGCCGTGCCCCTGCACATCCCCGGCCGCCCCTATTCGTCGCCGCTCCGGGCGACAGAGCAGCGCCTGCATCCCTGGATCGTCCTGGTCATTGTCCCCGTTTTCGCGTTTTTCAACGCCGGCATCGCCATCGACGGCGATGCGTTCGCGTCGTTGTTGGGACCGATTTCGCTGGGCGTTGCCGGAGGGCTGTTCGTCGGCAAGCAGATTGGGGTTTTTGCCGCCACCTGGCTTGCTGTCCGCTTCCGGCTCGGACAGTTACCGGAGGCCGTTGGCTGGGCCCAGGTGTACGGCGTTGCGTCGCTGGCGGGAATCGGTTTTACGATGAGTCTGTTCGTCGCCTCCTTGGCGTTTCCGGAGGCGGGGCTAGTCGCGACGGCGAAGCTAGCGATCCTTCTGGGCTCTCTTCTATCGGCCCTGACGGGCATCTGCGCGATTTACCTGTCGGGTAGATTTCGGTGCCAACGGTGAAAGAAATCGACGGAGCATCTGCTCTCGAGTTGAATGGCAGTGTCAGAGCAAATCCATTTGAGGCGGACGGGGGAGTTTCGTAATTTGCAGCGATGCAAAACCCCTTTCGTTATTTCAACAGTTCACCCGAGGTAATCCGTCTCGCGGTCATGATGTATATCCGCTATCATTGCGGCAGGTCGAGTATCTTTTGTTTGAGCGTGGCATCGATATCTGCTACGAGACCGTGTGTTTCTGGTGGAACCGGTTCGGTCCGATGTTCGCCGCGGAGATCCGCAAGCGGCGCGTTCGTCGTCGGTCATATTCGCAGTGGCGATGGCACCTGGATGAAGTGTTTGTCCGGATCAACGGCGAAACCTACTATCTCTGGCGCGCAGTCGACCACGAGGGCGAGGTTCTGGAGGCGTAGGTTACGAAACAGCGGGATCGCAAGGCTGCGCTGAGATTCTTGCGAAAGGCGATGAAACGATATGACCACCCCGAGGTTATCGTGATGGACCGACTTCGGTCCTACCGCGCGGCGATGAAGATCATCGGAAAAGCCGAACGTCAGGAGACGGGCCGCTGGCTCAACAACGGAGCCGAATACTCACACCAACCTTTCCGGCGACAGGAGCGGGCGATGGCGAAATTCAGGAGCGCAAAATCACTACAGAAATTCGTTTCGATCCGCTCATCAATCCACAACCATTTTACTCAGGACAGTCACCTCAACCGCCGCGACATTTTCAAGCAAAATCGCTCCGCCGCCTTGGCAGAGTGGCGTCAACTTGCGGCCTGATGCGCCTAAAAATAGGCGAATTTGGGGATTGGTTCGCTTTAACCTGACAGCACCGTCATACCTGCTAGAGCGCGATCGGGTTAAGTTGACCGATATCCGGCATGGCTGATGTAGCTTGCGCATTCGGCGGGGCTGAAGGCGTCGAGGAAGGAGCCGATGCGTTTCCAGACGGCTTCTGTTGAGCGCTCGTCGGCTTTGCGGAGCAGGGTCTTGAGCTTGGCAAAGGCCTGCTCGATCGGATTGAGGTCCGGGCTGTAGGGCGGCAGCAAGAGGCGATGGGCGCCGGCCTCTCGAATGGCGCGGCGGACGGCTTGGCCTTTGTGACTGCCGAGATTGTCGAGTACGACGATGTCGCCGGGGCGCAGGGTGGGGACGAGGAACTGGCTCACCCAGGCGAGGAATATCTGCCCGTTGATCGGGCCGTCGATGACGCACGGAGCGACGATCCCCTCAGCGCGCAGTCCGGCCAGGAACGTCATCGTCGTCCAACGGCCGTGCGGAACCCGACCGATCAGGCGCTGACCGCGCGGGGCGCGGCCATGCGTTCGGGTCATGTTGGTCTTCGCCCAGGTCTCGTCGACGAAGACCAGGCGTTCGGGATCAACGCGCCCCTGATAGCGCCTCCACCGGGCGCGCTTACGCGCGACGTCGGGTCGTGCTTGCTCGGTGGCGCACAGCGTTTTTTTTGAACGTCAGCCCCTCGGCCGCCAGAAAGGCCCACAGCGCACCATAGCTGACTTTGACGCCGCGATCGCCGAGCTCGCTCAGCAAGCCGCGGATCGTTAGATCCGGCGCCACCGATAGCCGGGCCAGAAGCCAGTCACGTTCCGCCAGCAGGATCGGGCGGCGATGCCCGCCCATCGGCTTGGCGGCGCACGTCCCGCTCGTGCGCTGCCGCGTACACCAGCGGATCACGCTCGACTCCCCAACTTGGAATAGCTTCGCTACATGGCGCCGAGATTGCCCGCTCTCAACCGCGGCCACCGCTCGCTCTCGAAGGTCGATCGAATAAGGTCGTGTCATCCATGCTGGCCTCCAAAACCCAGCCAGCAGCTTGAATCAGATTTCCTGCTCCATGGGAATCCCCTATCGATTCAACCTAAGCAGATCATGCTCTAG
>DASWJG010000197.1:0-5494 GCA_036397315.1 Methyloceanibacter sp.
CGATCCGACCGGTCACTGAGCGCGCGGGATGAATCGTCGTTAAGGCCTGGAACTCACAACTCGGAGCAGCACGATGAGCAATCACCTGTTGGCCGTCCTCGCCACCATGGCCACGCTTGCCCTCGCTTCCTGCGGCGGCGCCCCAACCACGCCGGACTTCGTCAAGAAGGCCGCCATGGGCGACCTGTATGAGGTCGAGGCCGGCAAGATCGCGAGCGAAAAGGGCCAGTCGGAGGCGGTGAAAGCGTTTGGCCAGCATATGGTCGAGGCGCATGGCAAGACGAGCGAGGAGCTGAAGGGCATCGTGCAAGCCGAGAAGCTCAACGTCCAGCTGCCGACCAAGCTCAGTAAAAAGCGCCGGAAACTGATCGACGCGTTGAACAATGCCAAGCCAGAGGATTTCGACAAGATTTATGCCATGCAGCAGGTCAAGGCCCACGAGCGGGCCGTCAAGCTCTTCGACGAATATGCCGAGGAGGGCGACAACGCCGCCTTGAAGCAGTTCGCGGCGAACACGCTGCCGACGATCAAGCAACACCGCAAGCAGGCCGAGAAGCTGCCGCAATAGGCTTTCTCTGCCGCCTAAAGTTTACGGAGGCTCATCCATCGTGCTGGTAGAGCCAGTCGAGGCGCTGCAAGGCTCTCTCCTCGTTCCGACGTTCCAGCACGAAGTTGCGAGCAGGCCTCAACGGCCCGCCCAGATGATAGAGCCAGCCATAGCGTCGCGAGAGACGTTGGACGCGAGCAACGCGTGGACGCCGCAGTCCCTCGTAGCGGCTAAGGGCGAAAGGCGGATCACCGGGACTGGCGTCGATGCAGGCGGCAAGGGTGACGGCGTCCTCGATGGCGAGAGCGGCGCCTTGAGCGAGATAAGGCAGGACGGGATGCGCCGCGTCGCCGAGAAGCGCGATGCGGCCCGCGCCGAAGCGGCGCAAAGGGGCGAGGCGATAGAGCGACCAGCTCCGCCAGCTCGCCGCCCGTTCCAGCAATGATTTCGAATCCTTAGTCCAACGCGTGAAGCTTGCGAGCAAAGTTTCGACGGCGCCGGTCTGGTTCCAGCCTTGGCGTTCCGCACCGCCTTCGGTGACGGCGACGATATTGAGCTCTTCCCCACCGCGGACGGGGTAGTGCACGAGATGGTTCCCCGGCCCAAGCCAGAGCCCGACCACGGGAGCATCGAAGGGGGAGGCAAGGCTTCCACGCGGTAGGCGCGCGCGCCAGGCGGTGGCGCCGGCGAAGCGCAAGTTCGCCTTCGGCATGATGAGAGAACGGACTTTCGACCAGAGCCCGTCGGCGCCGATCAGGCCCGCGCCCTTGGCCTCGCCGCCATCCACGGCTCGCGCCACGACATCGCCGCCTTGCGCATCGACCGCAGTCAGCTCGAAGCCCGGCCTCAGAACGGCGGGGGCGAGGCTTTGCGCTACGGCGCGAAGCCCGGCATGGAGGTCGGCGCGGTGCAGGGTGAGGTAGGGAGCGCCGTAGCGCTGCTCGGCGTGCGTGCCGAGCGGTACAGATGAGAGCCTGCGGCCCGAGATCCCGTCATAGATCAAGATCGCCTCGGGTCTGAAGGCATGAGGCTCGACGACGTCGAGCACGCCAAGGGCGGCAAGCGCCCTTGTAGCATTGGGGCCGAGTTGGATGCCGGCCCCGGTCTCTTCGGTGAAGTGGGAGCGTTCGAGGATCTCGGTCGCGATCCCGCGCCGGCCGAGGGCGATGGAAGCCGCAAGTCCGCCGATGCCGCCGCCGGCAATGAGCACACGCTCTCCCCGCTTGGGCATGAGGAGGTCGGCCTCAAGCCGCCGGTGCGCCTGGCGGAGCAGTGGCGACGTAGATGCAACCTGGCGGGTCGCTCTCGGTCTGCTTTAGCGCGTGGTCATGCACGAACAAGGTCGAGCAATAAGGGCAGACAATGTGCGCCTCGTGGCCCATGTCGAGATAGACGTGGGGGTGATCGTGCGGCGGGGTCGCCCCCATGCACTGGAATTCCTTGACGCCGATCTTGATCCGGTCGACGCCCTGGTCGTTCACCAAATGAGGCACGAGCGTTTGAGCCATGGCCGTTGTTCGGTCTCGCGTTCGGAAATGGCGGCGAGCATAGTGACCCTTAAGCCAAAGCGGTAGATCAAGAATGAAGAGCTTCGATTCGGACGGCGTGAGGATCGCCTATATCGACGAGGGGGAAGGGGAGCCCATCCTCCTCATCCACGGCTTCGCCTCCAATGTCGCGGCCAATTGGCGCGATGCGCATTGGGTGCGCGCGCTCACTGAGGCCGGACGCCGCGTTATCGCCTACGACAATCGCGGGCACGGGCGAAGCGAGAAGCTCTACGACCTGAGCCTTTATGGCGCGCCGATCATGGCCGAGGACGCGCGCCGCCTGCTCGACCATCTCGGCATCGCCCGCGCCGACGTGATGGGCTATTCCATGGGCGCGCGCATCGCCGCATTCCTCGTCGTCAACCAACCACGGCGCGTGCGGAGCTTGGTACTGGCCGGCGCCGGGATCAATCTGGTGCGCGGCATGGTGGGGACCGGGCCGATCGCGAAGGCGCTCGAGGCGCCCCGCATCGAGGACGTGACCAACGACACCGCCCGCAGCTTCAGGGCCTTTGCCGAGCAGACGGGAAGCGATCTCAAGGCGCTTGCCGCTTGCATGCGCGGTCCGCGCGAGAAGATTACCGCTCAGGACCTTGCCCGCATCGCCGTGCCCACGCTCGTTGCCGCCGGCAGCGAGGACGTGATCGCAGGCTCTGGCAGAGAGCTTGCAAGTCTCATCCCCGGTGCCCAACTCCTTGATATCGCAGGGCGCGACCATATGAAAACCGTCGGCGATACGCGTTTCAAGCAGGGCGTGCTCGACTTTTTAACCAGCCGGGCTTAGTTCAGTGGTCTCGTGGTAGGCCGAGCCCCTAGGATTCCTGAAAGAGGGGGCAGATCGAGGTTCCGATGGTGCAGAAGTCCTTCGCGGCGGCAGAGCCGCAGATCAAGAGCTACGATCCGATCTGGAGTCAGGTGCGGCGCGAGGCCGAAGAGATCAGCGCGGCCGAGCCTGCGCTTGGCGGCTTCATCTATGCGACGGTGCTTTCCCATAAGCGCCTCGAAGATGCCGTGTGCCATCGGCTCGCGCGACGCCTGCACCATTCGGCGCTCGATACCGGCCTTCTGCACAAGACGTTCAACGAGGTGCTCACGGCCGACCCCTCGCTCGGCGATGCGTTCCGCGCCGACCTCATGGCCACCGTCAAACGCGACCCGGCCTCCGGGCGCCTGATCGAGCCCTTGCTTTATTACAAAGGGTTTCATGCGCTTGAGACCTATCGCATCGCGCACGCGCTGTGGAAGGCCGGGCGCAAGGACTTCGCCCTTTATCTGCAGAGCCTGACTTCGCGCTTCCTCCAGGTCGACATCCATCCCGCTGCCGTGATCGGCAAAGGCATCATGTTCGACCACGCCACCGGCATCGTCATCGGCGAGACCGCCGTGGTCGGCGATAATTGCTCGATGCTGCACGGCGTGACCCTTGGCGGCACCGGCAACGAGAAAGGCGACCGCCATCCCAAGATCGGGCGCGGCGTGATGATGGGCGCGGGCGCCAAGATTCTCGGCAACATCAAGGTCGGCGACTGCGCGAGAGTCGCGGCCGGAAGCGTCGTGCTCAACGACGTGCCTCCGCGGCGGACCGTGGCAGGGGTGCCGGCCCGCGAGGTCGGCTTTGCCGGCTGCGAAGAGCCCGCGCTTGCCATGGATCAGATGTTCGTGGGCGATGACGAAGCAAGCCGCAGCTAGCAGCCGGCAGCAACTGGGAGGCCCGCTCATGTGGGTGTCGGGGAGGGCGCGGTGACCAGCGACGAAATCCTCAAGCTCGAACGCTACCTCAAGAAGGTCTTCCGCCTGCCTGAGCTTCAGGTGCGGCAGCGCCCGCGCAAGGAGGACTCCGCCGAGGTCTATATCGGCGAGGAGTTCATCGGCGTCCTCTTCCGCGACGACGATGAGGGCGAGATCGCCTACCAGTTTCAGATGGCGATCCTCGATTACGACCTTAAGGACTAGCCGAGTGCCGTTCCGGCACGCTCGTTAACTACTCCTTTAGAATTCATGCAGAGGGCCTGCCCGCCCTGGCTAGGGTGCTCCTCGGGTGAGGAGCATGGCGGGTCTCCGATGCAATCCCTGGCGATTTATCTCTACGTGACGGCTGTCGGCTTCGTGGCGGCCGGCCTGCTGGCGAGCTTCGTTCAGCTCGTCTCGGGCGAGCCGATGCGCTTCGGTATGGAGCCGAAACCCATCCTCGCCTCGATCGGCGCCGTGCTCCTGCGCGTGCTTGCCGGGCCTGCCATTCTCATGCGCAACGCGTGGCGGGGCTTACAGCTCCAGGCCCGCCCGAAGATATGGTTCGGTGTTTCCGCGGCCATTGCGGCCGTATGGAGCCTCTTCTCAGGGGCCTTGCTGCTCGATCTGATCTTGAAGCTATAGCGCGGTGCCGGACCAAAAAAGAGAGCCGGCCTCTTGGCGAGGCCGGCTCGAGTAAAGGCCCGGTTGGGTCGGGGATGGGTGGGGGATGGTCACCGGGCCTTGCAAACTGGGGGTCGAAAACTCCTGCTAATGGCTGTTAGAGGCTGAAATTGCGGTTTGCGGCGCGGTGTCCGGCGGCAAGAGCGAGATCCACACCAGCGGATTCTTCTCAGACTGCCGCTTGACGAAGGTGTAGGGCGTTTCGGCCCAGCGCACGACGTCGCGGCGCTTGTTGTCGAGAACGAAATCCCCACCATCGGTGCGGACCGTCAGCACGGCGTGGCCTTCATTGTTCTCGTCGCGGACGACGGTAATCAGAAGCGTGCTCTCAGGAAAGCCGCGCTGGACAAGCATGCGGCGCTTGAGCAGCACGTAATCCTCGCAATCACCCTTGTTGGCGGCGGGGTAAGTCCACACTTCCGCCGTGCCGTAGAGTTCAAGATCGGTGATCGGAGCGACGGCCGTGTTCACGGCGCTGTTCACCTCTTCGATCTTCTGGAATTTCGCGGCCGTGAGCTGGATCCGGTCGGCGAAGCGGCCCCCCGGGCGACACTCGGCCTGATGCTCCCGGCAAAATGTCACATAACCGATCGGCGGCAAGGTATCGCCGAAGGACGTCATGAACGCGACTTTCTGCACCCGCGGCGCAGCCACGAGGCTGATCGCATGATCATTGGTGGCATCGGCCGGCATGGACGAGATAAACATCAAGAAGGCAGAGCCTACGACAAACTGTTTCATTGCACCCCCCGTATTATTGAGGGCACTATCTCAGAGAGACTTTGAGATCCCGATAAGAGAAGAGATCGGTTTGAAGTAGTATTGGTAGGATTTTTTTAGTGAGAACTACTCAAATCTGAACGTTCTGGCATTATCTAAAATTTTAACTAATCCGGGAACAAATCGTGTTTCCGCGCCTAGGCGGGCGCACGTCGCGCCAGCGATCATCGCTCTTAGATCGGTAAGGCGCCTAGCCGAAGCTGCG
>DASWJG010000198.1:0-18479 GCA_036397315.1 Methyloceanibacter sp.
CGGAGAGGGTGGGATTCGAACCCACGGTACGGTTACCCGTACAACGGTTTTCGAGACCGTCCCATTCGACCACTCTGGCACCTCTCCGTGAGGGTCATGTAGCTTGCCGCCTGGCGTAGAGCAACCTGGGGAGGCCCGGAAACACGGTGGAGAGGCGCCGGCGCCGGCACGGGAGGCTGCCGATTGACTTATCAGCCTTGGCATCTATATTGCGGCGCCTGATCAACGGCTAGCGCGGCGCGGCGGCTCGATGGGTCCAGCCAGCGCATTTCCAGCCACTAGAACGGACTGAGCACATGTTCGCGGTCATTCGCACGGGCGGCAAGCAATATCGCGTGGCGCCGAACGACATCATCGAGATCGAGAAGATCGCGGGCAAGCCCGGCGACATCGTCGAGCTTTCCGAAGTGATCTTGCTTGGCGGCGACGGCGGACCCAAGACCGGCAGTCCGACGATTGCCGGCGCTCTCGTCGCGGCCGAGGTCGTCGAGCAGAGGCGCGCCGACAAGATCGTGGTGTTCAAGAAGAAGCGCCGCAAGAATTATCGCCGCACGAAGGGCCACCGTCAGGCGCTGACGGCGCTCCGCATCACCGAGATCCTGACGGACGGCAAGAAGCCGTCGAAGGCGGCGCCACGGCCCGAGCCGAAAAAGGCCGCGAAGCCGGCCCCTGAGGCCAAGGCGAAATCCGAGGCGAAGCCTGCGCCGAAGAAGGCCGAAACCAAACAAGCCGCCAAGAAGCCCGCGAGAAAGGCGGCGAAGGCTCCAGCCAAGAAACCGGCTGCCAAGCCGAAGAAGAGATAGAGGCAACCATGGCACACAAGAAAGCAGGCGGCTCCTCCCGCAACGGCCGCGACTCGATCGGGCGGCGGCTCGGAGTCAAGAAGTCGGGCGGGCAGAGCGTGCTTGCGGGCAATATCATCGTCCGCCAGCGCGGTACCAAATGGCACCCGGGCGACGGCGTCGGCATGGGCAAGGACCACACCCTGTTCGCGCTCCGCGAGGGCGAGGTCGAGTATGCGACCAAGCAGAAGGGCCGCGTCTACGTCTCGGTGAAGCCGAGCTAGGCTCATCGGTCTCGCGCGCCGGCTTTAGCGCGTGTAGCTTCCCCGTCGTGACCATCAGGACGCCAAGACTCTTACTGCGCGCGCCTCTCCTTGCAGACGCGGCCCGTATTAGCCTGCTTGCCGGCGACTATGACGTCGCGAGCATGACGGGCACCATTCCGCACCCCTACAGCGAGCAACAAGCGGCCGAGTGGATCGCCAGCGTCCTTGCCGGCGAGGAAGGGGTGGTGTTCGCCATTTCGCGATCCGGCGCGCTGATCGGCTGCACCGGCTACCGTGCCTTCGGCGAGGACCATGCCGAGCTCGGTTATTGGATCGGCAAGCCTTATTGGGGCATGGGCTATGCCACCGAGGCCGTCCGCGCGCTCATCCTGCATGCCTTCGAGGCGGGCGGCTTCGCCTATCTCACGGTCGGGCATTTCAGCGACAATCCGGCCTCGGCGCGGATCATCGCCAAGTTCGGCTTTGCCCCGCAAGGGAAAGAGATGCGCGACTGCGCGGCGCGCGGCGCGCGAGCCCATTGCCTGACCTACCGGCTGGACCGCGCCGCGGCGTTGGCAGGATTCTACAAGACTTGAGGCTGCTGGGTCCGGCGGAGGCGCTCCGGGCCGTTAGCCCAGCTCCGCTAGTGTATTGGAAAGGCGCCGGTGCTAAGCCGTTGCCCATGCAGTTTCTCGACCAGGCCAAGGTCTATGTGCGCGCGGGCGACGGCGGCAACGGCGCCGTCAGCTTCCGGCGTGAGAAGTTCATCGAGTTCGGCGGTCCTGACGGCGGCGACGGCGGTAGAGGCGGCGACGTGATCGTGGAGTGCGTGGCGAACCTCAACACCTTGCTCGACTACCGCTACAAGCAGCATTTCAAGGCGAAGAAGGGCGGCCACGGCAAAGGCCAGAACCGCACTGGGGCCAAAGGCGCCGATGTGGTGCTGAAGCTGCCGCCCGGCACGCAAATCATCGATGAGGGCGGCGAGACCCTGATCGCGGATTTGACCAAGCCCGGCGAGCGCATCGTACTTTTGCGCGGGGGCAATGGGGGCTTCGGCAACGCCCGCTTCAAATCCTCCACCAATCAGGCGCCGCGTCACGCCAATCCCGGCCAGCAGGGCGAGGAGATGCATATCTGGCTCAGGCTCAAGCTCATCGCCGATGCCGGCATTATCGGGCTTCCCAATGCCGGCAAGTCTACCTTCCTTGCCGCGGTCAGCGCAGCGAAGCCCAAGATCGCCGACTATCCCTTCACCACGCTCCATCCCAATCTCGGCATGGTACGCATCGACGGCACCGACTTCGTGCTCGCCGACATCCCCGGGCTGATCGAAGGGGCGCATGAAGGAGCCGGCATCGGCGACCGCTTCCTGGGTCATGTGGAGCGCACCGCCGTGCTTCTCCATCTGGTCGACGCCACGCTCGACGATCCGGCGGTCGCCTATGAGATCGTGCGTGGCGAGGTTGAGGCTTATGGCGCGGGGCTGACGGAGAAGCCCGAGATCGTGGCGCTGTCGAAGGCGGATGCCGTGCCCAAGGATGTGATGAAGGAGAAGGTGCGCGCGGTGAAGAAGGTCGCCGGGCTCTCGCCGCTCGTCGTCTCGGCGGCAAGTGGCGAGGGCGTGACTGAGGTGCTGCGCGCGCTCGCGGCAGAGGTAAGAAAGCTGCGCGGGCAAGACAAAGCGGATGCCGCGGCCGAAAGGGCATCGCCGCAGGGATGGCGGCCATGAGAGCGGAATGGACCGGAGCCAAGCGCATCGTGGTCAAGATCGGCTCCTCGCTTCTCGTCGATGCGGCGGTCGGCACCTTGAGGCAGGCCTGGCTCCAAGCCCTTGCCGACGACATCGCCGGCTTGCGCAAAGACGGCAAGGAGATCGTCGTCGTCTCTTCAGGCGCGATTGCGCTCGGCCGCAACGCGCTCAAGCTGCCCAGGGGCGCGCTCAAGCTGGAGGACAGCCAGGCGGCCGCCGCGGTCGGCCAGATCCACCTCGCGCATGCCTATGAAGATGCCTTTCGCGCCCGCGGCCTCGTCGCGGCACAGGTGCTGCTCACGCTCGGCGATACGGAAGAGCGCCGGCGCTACCTCAATGCGCGCAGTACCATGACCACACTCATCAAGCTCGGAGCGGTGCCGGTGGTCAACGAGAACGATACGGTGGCGACGAGCGAAATCCGCTATGGCGACAACGATCGGCTCGCCGCGCGCGTCGCCTCGATGATGAGCGCCGATTGCCTGGTGCTGCTCTCCGACGTCGACGGCTTCTACACCGCGCCGCCGGGGTCGCGCGAAGATACGCGGCGGCTCGAGGAGGTGCGCGAGATCACCCCTGAGATTGAGGCGATGGCCGGCGATGTCGGCTCGGACCTCTCGCGGGGCGGCATGGTGACGAAAATCGAGGCGGCGAAGATCGCGGTGTCGGGCGGCACGCATATGGTCATCGCCTCAGGCAAGGTGATGCACCCGCTCGGAGCGCTGGCCAAGAAGGGGGCGGGGACCTGGTTCCTGGCGCGCCAAGACCCGGTGACGGCGCGGAAGCGCTGGATCGCCGGCACGCTCGAGCCGAAGGGCTCGTTCGTCGTCGATAATGGCGCGGCCGAAGCGCTGGCCTCGGGCAAGAGCCTCCTGCCGGCCGGCGTCACGCGGGTCGAGGGGGGTTTCGAGCGGGGCGACGCGGTCGTCATCCGGAATGGCGAAGGCGTTGAGATCGGCCGCGGGCTCACCGCTTACGGCCACGAGGACGCCAAGGCCATCATCGGGCGCAAGAGCAGTGAAATCGCGGAGATTCTCGGCTATTTTGGGCGCCCCGAGCTGATCCATCGGGACGATATGGTTTTGCAGCGGAAGAATTGAGAGTTGAGCGCGATTTCCAATAGGCCCGAAGCGAGCATCGAGCCGATGATGCTCTATATGGGGCGCCGCGCGCGCGAAGCGGCGGCCGCGCTGGCGCTTGCCTCGACCGAGGCGAAGAACGCAGCGTTGCGTGCCATGGCCGACCGCATTGAGTCGGATGCCGGCAAGATCCTCGAAGCCAACGCCCAAGATCTCGAGGCCGCTCGCGCCAAGGGACGCGATGCTGCCTTTATCGACCGTCTCGCCCTCACTGAGGCCCGGGTCGCGGCTATGGCCAAGGGCTTGCGTGACATTGCCGGTCTTGCTGATCCGGTCGGCGAGGTGATGGCGCGCTGGACGCGGCCGAACGGACTTGAGATTGCCCGCGTGCGCGTGCCGATTGGGGTGATCGCCATAATTTATGAGTCGCGGCCTAATGTGACGGCGGATGCCGCCGGGCTCTGCCTGAAATCCGGTAATGCGGCGATCCTGCGCAGTGGGTCCGAGAGCTTCCTTACCTCGCTCGTCATCGCCAACATCTTGAGCGAAGCTGTCGCCGCGGCAGGGTTGCCCGAGGCAGCGATCCAGCTCGTGCCGACGGTCGATCGTTCGGCCGTGGGCTTCATGCTGGGCGGACTTGGCGGCGCCGTCGATGTGATCGTGCCGCGCGGCGGCAAGGAGCTGGTCGCGCGTGTGCAGGCCGAGGCGCGGCTGCCGGTGTTCGCGCATCTCGAGGGCGTCTGCCACGTCTATGTGCACGGGCGCGCCGATCTCGACATGGCGAAGAAGATCGTGCTCAACGCCAAGATGCGGCGCACCGGGATTTGCGGCTCGGCCGAGACACTCCTCGTGGATCGGGCGGCAGCATCCACGCATCTTGCCCCGCTGGTCGAGATGCTGATCGAGGCGGGCTGCGAGGTGAGGGGCGATCCCGACACGCAACGCGCCGACAGCCGGGTCAGGCCCGCGAGCGAGGAGGATTGGCCCAAAGAATATCTCGACGCCATCATCGCGGTGAAGGTGGTCGATGGAATCGATGAGGCGATCGACCACATCGCGCGCTATGGGTCGCAGCACACCGACGCCATCGTGACCGAGGATCGCGCGGCGGCAGAAGTCTTCCTCGCCCGCGTCGACAGCGCCATCGTGCTGCACAATGCCTCGACCCAGTTCGCCGACGGCGGCGAGTTCGGCATGGGGGCGGAGATCGGCATCGCCACGGGCCGCTTCCATGCGCGCGGGCCGGTCGGGGTGGAGCAGCTCACGATCTACAAATATGTCGTGCGCGGGCGGGGTCAGACCCGCCCTTGAGCTCGCCCAAGTCAAAAAAGCCCAGCCAAGACATTACGCGGCTGCCGATGGCAGCGCCCAATATGCGCATTGGGCTGCTGGGCGGCTCGTTCAACCCGGCCCATGAAGCCCATCGCGAGATCAGTCTCACGGCGCTGAAGCGCCTTGGCCTCGACCGGGTCTGGTGGCTGGTTACCCCGGGAAATCCGCTGAAAGACCCGTCCAAACTCGCGACCCCCGAAAGCCGCGTCGAGGCGGCAAGAGAGATGGCACGGCATCCGCGCATCGAAGTCACGGGCTTCGCCGGCGGCTCGGCCTATACGATCGATCTTCTCGCCGAGCTCAAGCGCCGCTTTCCAGGGGTCAATTTCGTGTGGCTGATGGGCGCCGACAATCTCGCCCAAATCCATCGCTGGCGCGCGTGGGAGGAGATTTTCGCAGCCGTGCCGATTGCGGTGCTGGACCGGCCAGGCCTCCGGCTCAAGGCCCGCGCGAGCAAGGCGGCGCAGCGTTTTGCCCTCTATCAAGTCGACGAATCAGACGCGGGCGGGCTCACGCGCCTCGAGCCGCCCGCCTGGACCATCCTCAGCCACAGACTGTCAGGCGTCTCCTCGACCGCGCTGCGCGCCAAGAAAGCGAAGAAGAAGAAGGCGAAATGGAAGGATAGGTCGGCCAAGAAAAAAGCCAAGCGACACTAGCTATTGAAACTTTGCCGTCGGCCATACTATCTTTATGGGGTGAAGCGGCACCAATGCCCCGGTCCGGCGTTTAGCACAGGCAATCGGCTCAAGCTGCTTCGTCACGGAGCAATGGCAGAAGGACATTCACCACAACATGCGCTCAGCTAGAGAGGGTGCCGAGCGCGGCACACCTCCCTCCGGATTCGCGTCATTTCGCGCGCATCCGAACCAACTCCTCAATGTCGTGCTCGACACACTCGATGCCGCCAAGGCGGAGGATGTCGCGGTCATCGACCTGAGAGGAAAGACCTCGATCGGTGACCAGATGGTGATCGCCTCGGGGCGCTCGCAAAGGCATGTCGGGGCCGTCGCCGACCACATCATCAGGAAATTGAAAGACGAAGGCTTTGGCCGCGCCCGGGTCGAAGGGCTACCCCAATGCGATTGGGTGCTGCTCGATGCCGGCGACGTCATCGTCCATATCTTTCGCCCAGAGGTTCGCGAGTTTTATAACCTCGAGAAGATGTGGTCCGCCGACCGGCCCATGGAGCGGCTGGTGATCTGATCGACGGTCGCCTGACCGCTTGGCCTCTAAGGCGAGAAGAATGCGGCTCCTGATCGCTGCCATCGGCAAGCTCAAGCAGGGGCCAGAGCGCGATCTCTTCGCGCATTATCTCGGCCGCGCCGAAGCGATTGGCCGAAAGCTTAGCCTGTCGCCGCTCAGCGTGATCGAGGTTGCTGAATCGAAGGCCGCCACTGCGCAGGTTCGCATCGAGGCCGAAGCGGAAACGCTTCTCGCCAAACTTCCTTCCTCACACAAATTGATCTGTCTCGACCGGGGCGGCGACCAGCAGGGCAGCGAAGCCTTTGCGCAGACCTTGGCAAAGTATCGCGACGGCGGCGCTCAGGGGCTCGCGTTCCTTATCGGCGGTGCCGACGGCCTGGGCTTAGCCGCCTTGTTCAAGGCCGACCGGGTGCTGTCGCTCGGCCCGATGACTTTGCCGCACGGGCTTGCCCGCATCGTCCTTGCCGAGCAGATCTATCGCGCGGCGACGATTCTGGCCGGCCACCCCTATCACCGGGCCTGAAAAGCCCCAAGGTTAAGCATTCGTAAGCGTTTTGCCTTGATTCTGCCGTACCGCTCCGCTGTCGTTGCCATCGGCTGAACGGCCAAGGCGCATGGCGCATCCCGATCGATTGGCTTCTTCACGACAGAGATTTCGATTCGCGCTGCTTGTTGCCGGCCTAGTGTGTGCTTTGCCGTGGCTGGCCGAGGCTGAGGAGGATCTTTCCCGCGACGAGGCTAAGCAGAAGCTCGACCAAACCGAGCAGAAGCTCCAGTCGAGCCGGGCCAAGGAACAGGGGCTCGCCCAGGACTTGGCGGCTCTGGCCGAGGAGCGGGCGAAGCTGAACAGCGAGCTGATCGAGGCTGGCAAGAGAGTGCAGGCGAGCGAGGCGAAACTCTCGGAGACAGAAGCCAAACTTGCCGAACTCACCGAGCAGGTGAACGTCATTCAGAGCTCGATCACCGAGCGAAAGGAAGCCATCGTCAAAATGCTGAGCGCCATGCAGAGGATCGGCCGCACGCCGCCGCCGGCGCTCGTCACCCGCAGAGACGATGCGCTCGCCGTCGTCCGCAGCGCCATGCTGCTCGCCGACGTCTTTCCCGAGCTGAAATATCAGGCCGACAATCTGTCGCGGGAGCTGGAAGGCCTCGTCACACTCGAGAACGGCATCCGTGACCAGCGCGACCAAGAAAAACGCGAGACGGATCGGCTTGGTTCGGAGCAGGCGAGCCTCGATCGCCTTCTGGAGGAGAAGAGGCGCGCCGCGGCGCAAGGCGAGGCGGAGCTTGCCGACATTAGACGGGGTGCTATTGAGCAGGCCCAAGCGGTAACCGACTTGAACGAGCTTATCGAGCGCCTCGATGACCAGATCGCCAAGGTCGAAATCGCCCAATACGACGCCGAGATCGCCGCCGAGCGGGCGCTCCGAGCCCGCGAGCAGAGCCAAGCCCTCGCCACGCCCGCCAATGAGAGCGTGGTCGAGATCAAGCCCCAATCGACCAGGGTCGCCTTCGCGAGCCCCGATCGCCTCAAGCCTGCGCTCCCCTTCGAGGCCGCCAAAGGCATGCTGCGGCTGCCGGCCCAGGGCAGGCGGGTGAAGCGCTTCGGCGACGCCGACACCGGCGGCTCCACGCTCAAGGGAATTTCGCTGCAAACCCGTGGCGAAGCCCGGATTACAGCCCCGGCCGACGGCTGGGTCGTCTATGCCGGGGAGTTCCGCTCCTACGGGCAGCTATTGATCATCAACGCGGGCGGGGGCTATCATGTTCTGCTTGCGGGGATGAGCCGCATAGACGTAAGCCTGGGCCAGTTTGTTCTTGCCGGAGAGCCGATCGCGGTAATGGGCAACTCGGCAACGCCGAGCCAAGGCGATGACAGTTCGCGCCCCGTCCTCTATGTCGAATTCAGAAAGGACGGCAGGCCAATAGACCCTGACCCATGGTGGGCGGAGGCTTCCGAAAAGGTGCAAGGATGATGCGGAAATCCGAATATGCGCTGTGGGCGCTTCTGGTGTTGGCCGTGCTCGCTGCCGGGTCGACGATGGTGAGCTTGGCACGGAGCCAGTCGGCCTCGGCCGCCAATTCGGAGATCTACCGCCAGCTCGACCTGTTCGGTGAGGTGCTGGAGCGCGTCCGCTCGGACTATGTCGAGAAGCCGGAAGACCCCAAGCTGATCGAAGCTGCCATCAACGGCATGCTCACGGCGCTTGACCCGCATTCGGCCTATCTCAACCCGAAGCACTTCCGCGACATGCAGGTGCAGACCCGCGGCGAATTCGGCGGGCTGGGCATCGAAGTCACCATGGAGAACGGCGTGGTTAAGGTGGTGGCCCCCATCGACGACACGCCGGCCTCGCGCGCCGGCCTGATGAGCGGCGATCTTATCACCCATCTCGACAAAGAGCAGATTCTCGGCCTCACCTTGCAGGAAGCCGTGGAGAAGATGCGCGGGCCGGTCAACTCGCCGATCACGCTGACCATCGTGCGCAAGGGCACCGAGGACCCGTTCGAGGTGAAGGTCGTCCGCGACGTGATCCACATCAACCCGGTGAAGTACAATGCCGAGGGCGATGACGTCGGCTACATCCGGCTGACCACCTTCAATGAGCAGACCACGGCCAATTTGCAGAAGGCGATCGAGGACCTGAAGAAGCAGCTCGGCCCGAAACTCAAGGGCTATATCGTCGACCTCCGTAATAATCCGGGGGGGCTTCTCGATCAGGCCATCTCGGTCTCCGATGCGTTTCTCGATCAGGGCGCCATCGTGCTGACCCGTGGCCGCAATCTTGAGGAGACCCAGCGCTCCAACGCGCGGCCGGGCGATATGACCGACGGGCAGAAGATCGTGGTGCTGATCAATGGCGGCTCGGCGTCGGCCTCGGAGATCGTGGCGGGCGCGTTGCAGGATCACCACCGGGCGACCATCATCGGCACCCGCTCCTTCGGCAAAGGCTCGGTGCAGACCATCATTCCGCTCGGCTCGAACGGCGCCTTGAGGCTCACCACGGCGCGCTACTACACGCCTTCGGGCCGCTCGATTCAGGCCAAGGGCATCGAACCCGAGGTCGTGGTCGAGGAGGAACTGCCGGACGAGCTAAAGCAGAAGGCCGAGGTTCAGGGTATTCGAGGCGAGGCCAATCTGCGCGGTCACCTCAAGGGCGATGAAGAGGACGAAGACGGCATGGCCGCCGAGAGCGAGGAGGAGACCTCCGGAAGCTCGTCCTATGTTCCGCCCGAGAAGGAGAAGGACACGCAGCTCAATTTTGCGCTCGATCTTTTGCGCGGCATCAAGTCAGTCGATACGGAGGCCAAGAAGAAGGCTGAGGTCAACTAAGCTGGTGCCTTGGCTAGTGGCCGGCCCTCTACCGGCATGATCATAATAGATGCCGGGGAGAGGAGGCTTAGCCCTACGATTGGGCCGGCGAGCGGGGAGGTGAAGTCGAAATGAAGGCGCTGGCCGTCGCAGCTGGCATCGTGTTCTGGACACTTGTGCTTGGCACCGCGTGGCTCGCCTTTTTCCCGGGCAGCGACAGCGGCGGCCCGGTCGCTATCCTGCAAATCCAACCGGCCACGGCGCCAGGTGCGGATATGCCCGCCGCAGCGCCTGAAGGCGCTCCGCCGCCAGAGGCAAGCGAAAGCCCGGCTCCTCCTGAGCCGCCGTCTCCAGGGCAAGCCTCCAAAGACGGCATGGAGCTTCCTCCAGGTTTCGGAGTAGGGCCGTCAGGGCCACCGCAAGCACCTATTGTCGAGGCTCCCGGGCCAGGCCAGGGCCCGACGCTTCTGCCGCTCGCGCCGGAGGGACAGCTCGATACGCCGGCGGCACCCCCTTCCGCGCCTGACGACGCGGCCCCGCCGGATGCGGATCAGCAAGGATCCGCGCCGGCGGCGACCCCCGAAACGCAGCAAACAGCGCTAGAAACCCCGGCTTCCCCCCCAGCGGACGTCTCTGCGCCCCCGGCGGTGCCGGAGACCGAAACCGGCTCAATCGTGCTTCCGCCGGTGCCGGTCGCCGAATTGGTCGAGGAGTCGCAATACGGTCCGTTGCCGAAAGTAGCAACCGACGGACGACGTCCGGTCGAGGTCTATGCGCGGCCCTCGCGCTATGCCGCCGCCACGGCCGGAGGGCCACCCCGCATCGCCATTCTGGTCACGGGGCTTGGCCTTCCCGGTAGTCCGCCCGGTGACGTGCTCAAGGGATTGCCGGCGCCGATGAGCGTGGCTTACGGGGCGTATGGGCGTAACCTCCAGGATGGCGTGTCGAGAGCGCGCGACAGCGGCCATGAAGTGCTGCTGCAGATCCCGCTCGAGCCGGACAACTATCCGACCGTGGATCCCGGCCCCCATACCCTGCTCACCACGTTGCCGCCTGAGGAGAACTTGAAGCGGCTGCAATGGCTGATGTCGCGCTACGCCGGCTATGTCGGCGTCACCAATCACATGGGCGCCAAGTTCGAGGCGACGACGGAGTCGTTGCAGCCGGTGCTGGAAGAGCTGAAGCGGCGCGGCCTGCTCTATGTCGACGACGGGAGCGTGCAGGGTTCGACGGCCGGACAAATCGCCGGCGCCATCGGCCTCGACTATTCGGTGGTCAGCGTCCAGATCGACGCGGGCAACGTCGCCAAGCAATTGGCTGAACTCGAGGCCGCAGCAAAGCAGCGGGGCGCGGCGATCGGCGTGATCAAGGCGACGCCCGCCACCATCAAGCAGCTCACCGACTGGGCCAACAAGCTCGAAGCCAAGGGCTTCGTGCTGGTGCCGGTCAGTGCGGCGGTGCGGTCGCAGCGGCAAAGCTGAACGTCCTTCCATGACAGAACAAGAGGGGCTGCCCTACCGGCCTTGCGTCGGCGTGATGCTCATCAACGCCGAACGCCACATCTTTGTCGGGCGGCGAGCCGATCGCGCCGGTGCGCCAGAGGGGGTCGGAACGTGGTGGCAAATGCCGCAAGGGGGCCTCGATGAGGGCGAGGACCCCGAGACCGCCGCGCGCCGCGAGCTTGCCGAGGAAACCGGCGTGCACACCGCGCGCTTCGTTGCGCGCACCCGAGACTGGCTCACCTACGACCTTCCCAGCGAGCTTTTGGGCATCGCCTGGCAGGGGCGTTATCGCGGCCAGAAGCAGATATGGTTCGCTGCGCGCTTCGAGGGCGAGGAGGGCGAGATCGATATCGGACCCCGTGATGAGCACGAACAGGAGTTCGACGCTTGGCGCTGGGTGACGCTTAGCGAGCTGCCCACGCTCGTCGTGCCGTTCAAACGTAAGGTCTATTTGAGTGTGATCGAGGAGTTCGGCGCGCTGGTCGGCTGAGGCGAGGCGCGTCAGGCGCGCGCGTGATGAGCGTGCGCCGGCCTTAAGCGGCGCATGAAGCGCCGCCAGAGCAACACGCTTGCAGGCAAGAGCACGAGATCCCCGATCAGGGCCGCCATTAGCGTCATCGCCGAAAGCTTGCCGAACAGCCGCAACGAGGGCAGGTCGGACAGCACGGTGACGCCGAGGCCGAAGGCAAGGATGAGCGAGGTGAGCACCAGTGCCGGCCCGATCAGCACCGTGGCGCGCTCGACGCCAATGGCGGGGTCCTCGGCGGGCCGATCCTCGAGCCGCAAGCGGTTGAGATAGTGGACGGCGGCGTTGAGCGACAGACCGAAGGCCACGATCAGTGCGACGATACTGGCAAATTGCAGGCCCTCGCCAGAGGCGGCGAGGACGGCGCCGGCGGTGAAGACCGGAAATAGGGTCGGCAGCACCGTGACCACGGCGACCATCACCGAGCGAAAGGCGAGCCCAAGGAAAATGCAGATAAAGACGATCTCGGTGGTGAGCCCGGCATTGAGCTTGCCGATCATGGTCGCGCTATTGCGCGCGGCGATGGCCGAGAGCCCGGTGACCACGATGCGGTAGCCGGGATGGGCGTCGCGCACGGCGTTCAGCTTGCCGTCGAGCTTCTCGATGACGGGCAGAAGGTCGCTCACATCGACATCGGGGATGCGCCCGGTGACGACGACGGAATTATCCTTCTCGTCGATGAAGCGCTTGGTCAGATAGTCCGGCAGGATCGAGACATATTCCTTCAGCTTGTCCGGGGTGTCCTCTTGGGTCTTGGCCAGCCAGCGGCGTAGCGTTTCCACCGACCAGACATTGCCCACGCCAGATTGAGTTTCGACCAGGCTGTGGACGTCGCCGATCACCTTCAGGACATCGGGGTCATAAAGCGTCTTGCCTTGCGGCCAGTCGATCATCACGTGCAGCGGGTTGGCGCCGGTCAGCTTCTCGTCGAGCTGGGCGGAAGCGGCAACGGCCTGCTCGCGGTCGGGCACCTGATCGGCCAGGCGATAGCGCGGCGGAAGCGTCACGTAGATGGCGCCGAACGCGATCACCAGCAGGAGCCCAAGGGTCACCACAAGCTGCGGGTGGCTCACGCCGAACTTCGCGATGCGCCCGCAGAAGCTCTTGAGCGCGTTCATGGCCCGGTCGTGGCGCTTGAGATTGGCGGAGTAGGCCTTGGCGTTACGCGGAATGAGCGCCCGGGTGAGCAAGGGCACCAAGGTAATGCCGGCGACGAAGGCGATGGCCGCGGAGAGCGCTCCGGCGAGGCCGAAATCACGGATCAGTGCCGAATCCGAGAACAGCAGGGCGATGAAGGAGGCTGCCGCCGTGGCGGTGGCGATCACGCAAGCCGGACCCACCACGAGCACGGCATAGCGGGCGGATTTGATGCGCCGGTCGCCCTCGACCAGGCGGTTGCGCATGGCGACGGTCAGCTGCATCGAATCGGAGAAGCCGAGCACCATGATCAGCGGGATCATGACGTTGAGGAAGAGATTGAGCTTGAAGCCGAGCCAGCCAAACAGTCCGAGCGACCAGACGATGGCGATCACTGGCGGCAACGCGGCAATCACCATCAGCGAGAAGCGCCGGAAGAAAGCGTAGGCGATGATGGCGCCGAACAGGAAGCCGAGCACGTTGTATTTGAAGCGGTCGCGCTCGACCGCATTGCGGATCTCGAGTTGCATGACGGGTGCGCCGGAGAGCTGCATGCGAAGCCCTGTGTTGCCTAGCTCTCGCGCCGCCGTGTCGTGAATCTGCGTGACCACGGAGTTTAGACCCTTCTCCTCGACCACTTTGCGGTCGAGAGCGAGCAGGATCAGGGTGAGCGTGCCGTCGTCGGAGAGAAGCTTGCCCTTGATGATCTCGTTGTTGCGGACCTTGTCGATCAACGCCTTATAGGCGTCGCCCTTGGGCAGCTCGGCCGGAAAAACGGGACCCGGAATCTTGCCGGGCTCGGGCGCCTCGCGCGCCGAAAACAGCGAGACCTCGCCGGCCATCCCCTCGACGAACTGCAACTCGATGATGAGGTCGCGCAGCGCCTTGACCGACCTACGCTCGAGCAGTTTGTCGCCGCTCACGACGATGAGCACGTCATATTCGCTCGACGGAAAGCGCTCCGAGATGGTCTCGTAATCGCGGAACTCGGAAGTGTCGGTGCGGAACAGCTCCGAGAGGGAGTCGTCCACTTTGAGCCTGGTGTAGCCGAAGCCGGCGGCGATCGTGATGGCAACGATGATGGCGGCGGCGATGAGGGGGTAGCGGAGCGCGGTGAGACCAAGCCGCTCGATGCCGAAGCTCAGCGATCGCACCCGTTTCGGTTCGGCTTTTTGCTGCATTTCCCCTGTCCGGCGCCCCCCAATCCCCGAGTTGCGCAAGCTCCCGAGGAAAGCTCTTTTGTTGGGCCCATTTATAGCAACGATTGGGCCCGAGCCCTAACGGGATGTCGCGGGACCGGTTTGCGGACTGAGGGGAAACCGGAATCCTAGAGATTGAGCGCGGCCTGCACCTGGCGCAAATGGTCGAGCTTGGTCTGGGCACGGTCGCGGACAAGGTCGTCGGTTGCGTCGGCGACGTCCTCCTCGGCATCCTTGATGGTCTGGGCGAGCTGGCCGTGGTCGAGCTCGACAAGGTCTATTGCCGTCTCGGCAAGAACGGTGAGACCCGAGGGGCCGATTTCGGCAAAGCCGCCGCGGATGAAATAGCGCTGATGCTCGCCGCCCGGATATCCAATATCGAGCAGCCCCGGGCGAAGCGTCGTCAGCAGCGGCGCATGATAGGCGAGCACGGTCATGTCGCCCTCGGCGCCCGGCACCAGCACCTGCTCCACATCGCCCGAGACGAGCAGGCGCTCCGGCGATACGAGTTCGAATTTGAACGCGTCAGGCATTTACGCGACCTCGGCGGCGAGCTTCTCGGCCTTGGCGACCGCCTCCTCGATGGTTCCCACCATGTAGAACGCCGCTTCCGGCAGATGGTCGTAGTCGCCTTCGCACAGCCCCTTGAAGCCTTTGATGGTGTCGGCGAGATCGACGAACACGCCGGGCGAGCCGGTGAACACTTCGGCCACATGGAAGGGCTGCGACATGAAGCGCTCGATCTTGCGCGCCCGGGTCACGGCGATCTTGTCCTCTTCGCTAAGCTCATCCATGCCGAGAATGGCGATGATGTCCTGGAGCGCCTTGTAGCGTTGCAGGATTTCCTGCACGCGGCGTGCCACCGCGTAATGCTCCTCGCCGACGATGCGCGGGTCGAGCATGCGCGAGTTCGAGTCGAGCGGGTCCACGGCGGGATAGATGCCTTTCTCGGCGATGCCGCGCGACAGCACGGTGGTGGCGTCGAGATGGGCGAAGGAGGTGGCGGGCGCCGGGTCGGTCAGGTCGTCGGCGGGGACATAGATCGCCTGCACCGAGGTGATCGAGCCCTTCTGCGTCGTGGTGATGCGCTCTTGCAGCGCGCCCATGTCGGTGGCGAGCGTCGGCTGATAGCCCACGGCCGAAGGAATGCGACCGAGAAGCGCCGATACCTCGGAGCCCGCCTGAGTGAAGCGGAAGATATTGTCCACGAAGAACAGCACGTCCTGGCCCTGATCGCGGAAATATTCGGCCACGGTGAGGCCGGAGAGACCCACACGTGCGCGGGCGCCCGGTGGCTCGTTCATTTGGCCGTACACCAGCGCGCATTTCGAGCCCTTGGCCGAGCCCTCCTTGCGCGGGTCCTTGTTCACGCCGGAATCGATCATCTCGTGATAGAGGTCGTTGCCCTCGCGGGTGCGCTCGCCGACGCCGGCGAATACCGAATAACCGCCATGGGCCTTGGCCACGTTGTTGATCAGCTCCATGATCAGCACGGTCTTGCCCACGCCGGCGCCGCCGAACAGGCCGATCTTGCCGCCCTTGGCGTAAGGCGCGAGCAGGTCGACGACCTTGATGCCAGTGATGAGGATCTCGGCCTCGGTCGACTGATCGACATAAGAGGGCGCGGGGGCGTGGATCGGCCGCTTCTCGGCCGTCTTGATCGGTCCAGCCTCGTCGACCGCCTGACCGACCACGTTCATGATGCGGCCCAAGGTTTCCTCGCCGACCGGCACGGCGATCGCCTCGCCGGTGTCGGTCACCTCCTGGCCGCGCACCAGGCCTTCCGTGGAGTCCATGGCGACAGTGCGCACGGTGTTCTCGCCGAGATGCTGGGCGACTTCGAGCACGAGGCGGTTGCCGTGATTATCGGTCTCGAGCGCGTTCAGGATCTCGGGGAGTTGCTCGCCGAACTGGACGTCGACCACGGCGCCCATGACCTGGCGCACATGGCCCTTGGCGCCCTTGCCCTCGGCGATCCTCTTCTCCTGCTTTTTGGTCTCAGCGACGACGGGTGACTTCTTTGCCATTGCAAGCGTTCCTTACGGTCTCTCGATGACTACAGCGCCTCGGCGCCGGAGATGATCTCGATCAGCTCCTTGGTGATCATGGCCTGGCGAGTGCGGTTATATTTCAGCGTCAGCCGGCCGATCATGTCGCCGGCATTGCGGGTGGCGTTGTCCATGGCGCTCATGCGCGAGCCCTGCTCCGAGGCTGCGTTCTCGAGCAGCCCCTTGAAGATCTGCACGGTGATGTTGAGGGGCAGGAGCTCGGTGAGGATTTCCCCCTCGTCGGGCTCGTATTCGTAGACGGCGCCGCCAAGGCCCTCCTCGGCCGGGGCTGCCTCAGTGGGGATGCTGGCCGGGATGAGCTGCTGCGCCGTCGGGATCTGGCTGATGACCGACTTGAAGCGAGAGAAGAATAGGGTGGCCACATCGAAGGCGCCGTCGGCGAACAGAGCGAGCACCTTGTCGGAGACTTTCTCGGCATGCTCGAACGAGAGCTGGCGGACGCTCTTGAAATCGATCACGTCGATGATCAGCGGGGCATAGTACCGCTTCAATTGATCGAATCCCTTCTTGCCGACGCAGAGAAGCTTCACCTGCTTGCCGTCGGCGATCAGGCGATTGATATGCTCGCGCGCTAGTCGCACGATCGCCGAGTTGAAGGCGCCGCACAGGCCGCGCTCGGCGGTGCACACGATCAGGAGATGGACGGCGTCCTTGCCGGTGCCGACCATCAGCGGCGGACCGCCGTCGCGGCCCTTGAGCGCCGTTGCGAGATTGGCGAGCACGGTCTCCATGCGGGTGGCGTAAGGCCGCGCCGCCTCGGCCGCCATCTGCGCCCGCCGAAGTTTCGCCGCGGCCACCATCTGCATGGCCTTGGTGATCTTCTGCGTCGCCTTGACGGAAGCGATGCGGCTGCGGAGCTCCTTGAGCGACGGCATGGCCTAACTCACGCGAAGGCGTTGGCGAATTTGTTGACGGCTTTCTTCAGGCTCTCGCCGGTCTCCTTGGTGATTTCCTTCTTGTCGCGGATCGAGTCGAGAATGTCGGGATGTTCGGCCCGCATGTAGCGCAAGAGCTCAGCCTCGAAACGGCCGACGTCGGAGACCTTGATCGGATCGAGATAGCCGTTCACGCCGGCATAAATCACCACCACCTGCTCCTCGACCTTCATCGGCGAGAATTGTGGCTGCTTCAAAAGCTCGGTTAGACGGGCGCCCCGGTTGAGCAGGCGCTGGGTGGTGGCGTCGAGGTCGGAGCCGAACTGGGCAAAGGCCGCCATCTCGCGATATTGGGCGAGCTCGCCCTTGATCTTGCCGGCGACCTGCTTCATCGCCTTCACCTGCGCGGCGGAGCCCACGCGCGACACCGAGAGACCCACGTTCACCGCGGGTCGGATGCCCTGATAGAACAAGTCGGTCTCGAGGAAGATCTGGCCGTCGGTGATGGAAATCACGTTGGTCGGAATATAGGCCGACACGTCATTGGCTTGCGTCTCGATCACGGGGAGCGCGGTAAGCGAGCCCGAGCCATTGTCCTTGTTGAGCTTGGCGGCGCGCTCCAAGAGCCGCGAATGGAGATAGAACACGTCGCCCGGGTAGGCCTCGCGGCCAGGTGGGCGGCGGAGCAGAAGCGACATCTGGCGATAGGCCACGGCCTGCTTGGACAGGTCGTCATAGAACACCACCGCGTGCATGCCGTTATCGCGGAAGAACTCGCCCATGGCGCAGCCGGAGAACGGCGCGAGATATTGCATCGGCGCGGGGTCTGAGGCGGTGGCGGCGACCACGATGGAGTAGGGCAGCGCGCCGTTGTCCTCCAGCACCTTGACGAATTGCGCCACGGTCGAGCGCTTCTGGCCGACCGCGACATAGATGCAATAGAGGCTCGTCTTGTCGTCGCCGAGCGCGTTGATTGATTTCTGGTTGAGGATGGTGTCGAGGATGATGGCCGTCTTGCCGGTCTGGCGGTCGCCGATGATGAGCTCGCGCTGGCCGCGGCCAATGGGGATCAGCGCATCGATCGCCTTCAAGCCGGTCTGCATCGGCTCGTGCACCGACTGGCGCGGAATGATGCCCGGCGCCTTCACGTCGACGCGGCGCTTCTCGTCGAACTTGATGGGGCCCTTGCCGTCGATCGGGTTGCCGAGGGCATCGACCACGCGGCCTAGAAGTCCCTTGCCCACGGGCACCTCGACGATGGCGCCGGTGCGCTTGACGATGTCGCCTTCCTTGATGTGGCGGTCGTCGCCGAAGATCACGATGCCGACATTGTCCACTTCGAGGTTGAGCGCCATGCCGCGCGTGCCGTCGGCGAACTCGACCATCTCGCCGGCCTGGACCTTGTCGAGGCCATAGACGCGGGCGATGCCGTCGCCGACCGAC
>DASWJG010000199.1:0-2418 GCA_036397315.1 Methyloceanibacter sp.
CCATCTCGACAAGGGCCGGGTGGTGATCTTTGCCGGCGGCACCGGCAACCCTTACTTCACCACCGACACGGCGGCGGCGCTGCGGGCCGCAGAGATGGGCTGCGACGCCCTGCTCAAGGCGACCCAGGTCGACGGCGTCTATAGCGCCGATCCGGAAAAGACGCCAAACGCCCGCCGTTACGACCGTCTCACCTATGACGACGTCCTTAAGCAAGATTTGCGCATCATGGACGGCGCCGCAATCGCCCTTGCCCGGGACAATCGGATTCCGATAATTGTGTTTTCCATCAAGAGCCAAGGCGGCTTGGCTGCGGTGTTGCAAGGAAAAGGCTCCTCGACCACGATCGACGGCGGGGGAGCTTGAGGAAACGCTAGGCGATTTGGCAGTGCCGAACGGAGCTTGGCCCGATGCTCTCAACGAGAGCGGCGGGCGAGCGGGGAAGGCGACATGGCTAGCTTCGACCTTAAGGAGACCGAGCGGCGGATGCGGGGTGCTCTCGGCGTGCTAAAGCAAGAGTTCGGCGGCTTGCGCACCGGCCGCGCCAATGCGAGCCTGCTCGACCCCATCATGGTGATGGCCTATGGCAATCCCATGCCGCTCAACCAGCTCGCCACCGTCAACGTGCCCGAGTCGCGGCTGATCACGGTACAGGTTTGGGACCGGAGCCAGGTCAGCGCCGTGGAGCGCGCGATCAGGGAGTCGGATTTAGGTCTCAACCCCGTGGTCGACGGTCAGCTCTTGCGCCTTCCCATTCCCGAGCTCAATGAGGAGCGGCGTCAAGAGATTGCCAAGGTCGCCCACAAATACGCCGAGCAGGCGCGCGTCGCCGTGCGCAATGTCCGCCGCGACGGCATGGAGCATCTCAAGCGGGCCGAGAAGGACCACGAGATGGGCAAGGACGAGCACCACGCGCTCTCGACCAAGGTGCAAGACTTGACCGACAAGATCATCAAGGAGATCGACGAGGCCCTTGCCAGCAAAGAAGCTGAGATCATGCAGGTCTAATGGGCAAGGCCAGAGGGCGAAGCCCTTACCTCCTAACCCGGAGCAGCCGAACGTGACGCTTGCGGTGGATAAGCTTGCTTGGGCTGCGGCCGACAGACCGGCTGTCCGCCATATCGCGATCATCATGGACGGCAATGGGCGTTGGGCCGCCGAGCGCGGGCTGCCGCGCGCCGAAGGCCATCGCCAGGGCGTGGAAAGTGTGCGGCGGATCGTCGAGGCCTCGATCGAACTCGGCATCACCCATCTGACGCTGTTCAGTTTCTCCTCCGAGAACTGGACGCGCCCCAAGCAGGAGATCAACGACCTGTTCGGTCTCTTGCGCCGCTTCATCCGCCGCGATCTCGCCGACCTGCACAAGAACGGCGTGAAGATCCGAGTGATCGGCACCCGCAACGGTCTCGACGCTGACCTGCTCAGGCTGATCGACGACGCTGTGGAGCTCACCAAGGACAACACCGCGCTCAACCTGACCATCGCCTTCAATTACGGGGCCCGAGACGAGATCGCCCGTGCCGCGCGCCGCATTGCCGACGACGTGGCCGGAGGCTCGCTCGCCGCCGCCGACGTGACGGAAGAACGCTTCGGATCCTATCTCGATACGGCCAATCTCCCCGATCCCGACCTCCTCATCCGCACGAGCGGCGAACTGCGTTTGTCGAATTTCCTACTGTGGCAGCTCGCCTATGCCGAATTCGTGTTCGTCGATGCCTACTGGCCGGACTTCTCGCGGGAGCACTTGGAAGCGGCGATCACCGAATATCAGCGGCGTAGCCGGCGCTTCGGCGGCACCTCGGCGAGATCGACCGCGTGACGCGGGCTGGATCGGTTCCCGAGGACCGCAAAGGCGAAGCTCGCCGAAAGCCCGAGGTGGCGATCCGTGTCGCCTCAGCCGTGGTGCTCGCCGCGCTTGCGCTCGGCGCCACGCTGCTCAGCCCCTGGACCTTTCTCCTGCTGGTGATGGTGGGCGGCGGGATCGTTGCCTGGGAGTGGGGGAGGCTCACGCGCGGCAACGGCTTCGACGGCACGGCTCTGATCTCAGCGGTTAGCGCCTCGGCCGTCGCCATACTCGTATCGGTCGGCCGTGCCGATCTTGCGCTCTTCGTGCTTGCCGCGTCAGCCGCGGCAATCGGGCTGACCGCCTTTCGGTCCGACGGTAGCTTCTGGTCGCTCGCCGGCCTGACTTACGCCGCGCTTCCAGCCGCCTCTCTGATGTGGCTCCGCGGCGATCCATCTTCGGGCGCCGTCGCCGTGCTTTATCTTTTTGCCGTTGCCTGGACCACCGACACGGCCTCTTATGCGGCTGGACGCCTCATTGGCGGGCCGAAGCTCGCGCCACGCATCTCGCCGAAGAAGACCTGGAGCGGGTTTATTGTTGGTGCGCTGGCGCCTGCCCTTGTCGGCTATGCTTTCGC
>DASWJG010000200.1:0-21567 GCA_036397315.1 Methyloceanibacter sp.
GCGATTTCTACGAGCTGTTCTTCGAGGACGCCGAAATCGCCTCGCGCGCGCTCGGGATTGCCCTCACCAAGCGCGGCAAGCATTTGGGCGAGGACATCCCCATGTGCGGCGTGCCGGTGCATGCCGCCGACGATTATCTCCAGCGCCTGATCGGCCAAGGCCACCGGGTCGCGGTCTGCGAGCAGATCGAGGACCCGGCCGAGGCCAAGAAGCGCGGTCCCAAGGCGGTGGTGCGCCGCGACGTGGTGCGCCTCGTTACGCCCGGCACCATCACCGAGGAGAATTTGCTCGACGCCCGCGCCCACAATTTCCTCACGGCACTGTTCCGGGCGCCTGAGAAAGACGGCGGCGAGCCGGCTTACGCGCTCGCCTCTCTCGATATCTCGACCGGCGAGCTGATCGCGTCGCAGGTCGGCGCAAGCGATCTTGCCGGCGAGCTTGCCCGGCTGAAGCCGGGCGAGATTCTTGTCGGCGACGACATTGCGGGCGACGCGGTGCTTCGCCGCCAGATCGACGAGGCCCGTGCCGCTCTGACGCCGTGCCCGCGTGCCCATTTCGATTCCCTCAGCGGCGAGCGAGCGCTAAAAAGCCGTCTCGGCGTCGCGGCGCTCGACGCCTTTGGCGAATTCACGCGAGCCGAGCTTGCCGCGCTCGCCGGGCTGCTCACTTATGTGGAGATCACCCAGGTCGGCAAAGCGCCGCTGCTCCGTCCGCCGCGCAAGGAGAGCGCCGGCAGCCTCCTCGTCATCGATGCCGCCACCCGCGCCAATCTCGAGCTGATGCGCTCGAACCAAGGCTCCCGCGCAGGAAGTCTTCTTGCCGCCATCGACCGCACCGTGACGGCGGCCGGAGCGCGGGAGCTGGCCAGCCGGCTCGGCAGTCCGTTGACCGATCCAGCGTCGGTGAACGCGCGCCTCGATGCGGTCGCCTATCTCGCCGATGAGCCGCGCCTCAGGCAGACCCTTCGCGAGGAGCTCAAATCGGCTCCCGACCTCGCCCGCGCGCTTGGGCGACTGGCGCTCGGGCGCGGGGGCCCGCGGGATCTCGGCGCCATCGGCGCAGCCATTCGCTCTGCTCACGCTCTTGCCGCGCATCTCTTGCGCACCGGCGAGGCACTCGGGCTGCCGCGAGAGCTTATGGGCATTGTCGAAGGTCTTGCCGCCGCTCCTCTGCACATAGAGCAGTCTTTGTCGACAGCACTTGCCGAAACCCTTCCGGTCAACGCGCGCGACGGCGGCTTCATCCGTGACGGCGCCGAAGCCGATCTCGACGAGCATCGGCGCTTGCGTGACGGCAGCCGCCAGGTCATCGCCGGCTTGCAGGCGACTTACGCCGAGGCGACCGGCATCAAATCGCTGAAGGTGCGCCACAACAACGTGCTCGGCTATTTCGTCGAGGTCACCGCGCTCCACGGCGCGGTCCTGAGCAAGCCACCGCACGCGGAGGTCTTCATCCATCGCCAGACCCTGGCCAATGTCGTGCGCTTCTCGACGCCCGAACTTGCTGAGCTTGAGGCGCGCATCACGCAAGCCGCCGACCGGGCGCTTGCGCTCGAGCTCGAAATCTTTGCGAGGCTCGCCCAAGAGGTACTCGCCGAGGAGAGCGCGCTGTCGGCGGCAAGCGCCGCTCTGGCCGAGCTCGACCATTATGCCGGGCTGGCCGAACTAGCCGTCGAGGCGAACTATGTGCGGCCCAAGATCGATGGAAGCCTCGTCTTTGCCGTCGAGGAAGGACGCCACCCCATGGTCGAGCAGAGTTTGCGGCGCTCCGACGGCGCAAGCTTCGTCGGCAACGATTGCAGGCTCGGCACCGGCGACGGCGCTGACCCGCGCCTCCTCGTAGTGACCGGCCCCAACATGGCGGGCAAGTCGACCTTCCTCCGCCAGAATGCACTCATCGTCGTGCTCGCTCAGGCGGGCTCCTTCGTGCCGGCGAGGCACGCCCATATCGGCATCGTCGATCGCCTGTTCAGCCGCGTGGGCGCCGCCGACGATCTGGCACGCGGCCGCTCGACCTTCATGGTTGAGATGGTCGAGACCGCTTCGATCCTCAATCAGGCGACCGCCCGCTCCTTTGTCGTGCTCGACGAAATCGGACGCGGCACGGCGACCTTCGACGGGCTGTCGATCGCGTGGGCCGCGCTCGAATATCTGCACGAGGTCAATCGCTCGCGCGTCCTGTTCGCGACCCACTATCACGAACTTACGGCGCTCGCCGAGAAGCTTGCGGGCGCCGCCAACGCCACCGTCGAGGTGAAGGAATGGCGCGACGAGATCGTGTTCCTCTACCGCGTGGTCATGGGCGCCGCCGACCGTTCCTACGGCATCCACGTGGCGAAGCTTGCCGGCCTGCCTGCTCCGGTGCTGGCCCGCGCCAATGAGGTCTTGAGCGCGCTGGAGAAGGCCGACGGGCGCCCCAAGCCTGTCGACCTCGCCGAGGACCTGCCGCTCTTCAGGGCGGCCAAGGGGACGGCCGTTGCTGAGCCTCCCGCCTCCTCCCGCCTCGAACAGGAGCTGGCGGCGCTCAGCCCCGATGCCATGACCCCTAAAGAGGCTCTCGAAGCCCTCTATCGCCTTAGGGCTTTGCTTGCCAGCGGGGCGTAAAAGCCCCATGTGCTAAACTCCGCACCGCTTCGCCATGGACCAGCCCGCACCGAGACAAGCGCCCTATTTCGACCTCGACGTTCTGCGTCACGAGGCCTCCGAGCTTGCCCGCGCCTATTCCGGCAAGGACTCCTCGCTCCGCATGGCACTGGTCGAGCGCTTGCGCCTCCTGGTCGACGAGGCGCGCGCCGCCGCCAAGCGCCAGCTTGAGGAGGACGGCGACGGCAGGGCCTGCGCCGCGGGCCTCTCGGCCTTCCAGGACGCTCTGATCAAGCTCGCTTACGACTTCACCACCAACCACGTCTACCCGGCCCTGAACCCCTCGGCGGCGGAGCGCATGGCCATCGTGGCGCAAGGCGGTTATGGGCGCGGTCTTCTCGCTCCCGGCTCGGACATCGATCTCCTGTTCCTGCTTCCCTACAAGCAGACCGCCTGGGGCGAGAGCGTCGCCGAGTACATGCTCTATCTGCTCTGGGACCTGGGCTTCAAGGTTGGTCACGCCACGCGCAACATCGACCAATGCGTGCGTCTTAGTCATTCCGACATGACCATTCGCACCGCGCTTCTCGATGCGCGACTGATCCTCGGCGACGCGCCGCTCTATGCCGAGTTTCAGCACCGTTTCCGCAAAGAGGTGCTCGAGGGCAACGCGCGGCCTTTCATCGAGGCGAAGCTCGCCGAGCAGAACGTCCGCCATGCCCGCGCCGGCGCCTCGCGCTATCTCGTCGAGCCGAACGTCAAGGACGGCAAGGGCGGCCTGCGCGATCTGCACACCTTGCACTGGCTCGCCAAGCACCTCTATCCCGACAAGGCGGAGGCGGAGTTCGTCGAAGCCGGTGTCTTCACGGCCCATGAGTACCGGAGCTTCCGCCGCTGCGAGAGTTTCCTGTGGGCGGTGCGCTGCCAACTGCACTTCCTCACCGAAAGGCCCGAGGAGCGCTTAAGTTTCGATGTGCAGCAACCCATGGCGGAGCGGCTCGGCTATCGCGGCCACGCCGGATTGAGCGCGGTCGAGCGCTTCATGAAGCACTATTTCCTCGTCGCCAAGGAAGTTGGCGAGCTGACCGGGATCGTGTGCTCGGCGCTCGAGATGAAGCAGCTGAAGTCGCTGCCCACCCTCGACACGCTGCTCGCCCCCTTCAGCTGGCGCCGCCGCGCCAAGCTCAGGCGCACGTCTGACTTCCGCATCGAGAACGGCCGCATCTCCGCCGTCAACAAGGACGCCTTCGCCAAGGACCCGGTGAACTTCATCCGCCTGTTCTCATTTGCCGATGAGCATCAGGCGTCGTTCTCACCCGAGGTGCTGCGCCAGGTACGGTCGAATTTCCGCCTCATCGACGATAATCTCCGCGCCAACCCGACCGCCAACCGCCTGTTCATGCGGCTCCTGACCGACTCGCGCGACCCTGAGGGCGTGTTGCGCAAGATGAACGAGGCGGGCGTGCTCGGCCGCTTCATCCCCGATTTCGGGCGCGTCGTGTCGATGATGCAGTTCAACATGTATCACCACTTCACCGTGGACGAGCACCTGATCCGCACCATGGGCTTCCTGTCGGGCATCGAGCGCGGCCGCTACGCCACCGAGCACCCCGTCTCCAGCGAGATCGTTCGCACCATCGACAGCCGCCGCGCGCTTTACGTCGCAGCCTTCGTGCATGACATCGCCAAGGGTCGCGACGAGGACCATTCCATCGTGGGTGCGCGCATCGCCCGCGAGCTTGGCCCCCGCCTCGGACTTAACGCGTCGGAGACCGAGACGGCCGCCTGGCTGGTCGAGCACCATTTGTCCATGAGCCTGTTCGCCCAGAGCCGCGACCTCAACGACCCCAAGACCCTGCGCGACTTCGCCGCGCTAGTACAGAGTCGGGAACGGCTGAAGCTCCTGCTTATTCTCACCGTCGCTGACATCCGCGCCGTGGGGCCGGGCGTATGGACCGGATGGAAGGGCCAGCTCCTGCGCACGCTCTATTTCGAGACCGAGCCCCTGCTTGGCGGCGGCCATACGACCTTAAGCCGCACCGAGCGCGTGGCCCGCGCTCAGGATGCCTTAAGGGAGCGGCTGGCCGGGTGGCCGAAGCAGGACCTCGAACGCTTCATCGATCGCCACTACCCGTCCTATTGGTTGAGGTCTGACCTCGATGTGATCGCCGAGCATGCCAAGCTGATCCATGATGCGGAAGCGCAATCAAAGTCGCTCGTCACCCATATCGCCACCGATGCCTTCCGCGGCGTCACCGAAATCACCTTGCTCGCGCCGAACCATCCGCGGCTGCTCGCCATGGTCGCGGGCGCCTGCACCGGCGCCGGCGCCAATATCGTCGATGCCCAGATCTCGACCACGCGCGACGGCATGGCGCTCGACACCATTCACCTCGAGCGCGAGTTCGATCATGCCGAGGACGAGGAACGGCGCGCCAAGAAGATTGCGTTGACCATCGAGCGGCTGCTCAGGGGCGAGGTGCGCCTCGCCGAAGTGGTTATGACCAAGCGGAAGCCTAAGCCGAGGCTCTCGGCCTTCACGGTCGAGCCGCAAGTGGTGATCGACAACACGCTGTCCGACGCGCTCACGGTGATCGAGATCAACGGGCTCGACCGCCCCGGCCTGCTTTACGACGTGACGCGGGAGATCTCCGATCTCAATCTCGACATCGCCTCGGCCCATATCGCGACCTTCGGCGAGAAGGCCGTGGACGTGTTCTATGTGACCGATCTCACCGGCAAGAAGATCACGAGCAAAAGCCGCGAGGGCGCCATCCGCGAGCGGCTGCTGAAGGCGCTTGCGGCGCACCACGAAGCCCAACTCGTCCCGGCTTGAGTGCATGAAGTTCTATCGCGGCTTCGCCACCGTCGGCGCGATGACCATCATGAGCCGCGTGCTCGGCTTCGCGCGCGACGTCTTGATCGCTGCCGTGCTCGGCACTTCTTACGCGGCCGACGCCTTCTTCGTAGCGTTCCGGGTTCCCAACATGTTTCGCCGGCTGTTTGCCGAAGGCGCTTTCGACGCGGCGTTCATCCCGCTCTTCGCCAAGCGCCTTCACGCCGACGGCCCTGACGCCGCGCGGGCCTTTGCCGGGCAGGCGCTTTCCGGCCTTACCGTCCTGCTCGTCGCCTTCACGGTGCTCGCCGAGATCGCCATGCCGTGGCTGATGCTTCTGCTGGCGCCGGGCTTCAGAAGCGATCCCGAGAAATTCGCGTTGGCCGTCATGCTTGCGCGCATCGCGCTTCCTTACCTCGCCTTTATGTCGCTGGTCGCGCTCTATACCGGCGTCCTCAACGCCTTTGGCCGCTTCGCCATCGCCGCCTTCGCCCCCACGCTGCTCAACGTCGTGCTCATTGCCGTGCTCCTGGTCTTTATCGCCTCGGGCAGCTCCAATCAGAGCGCGGCAGGCGTAGCGCTCGCCTGGGGCATTGCCGCGTCAGGGGTGTTGCAGGTGCTGGTGGTGGCCATCGCCGCCGCGAAGCTAGGGATGCGGCTGCCGTGGGAGCGCCCGCGCCTCACCCCCGACATGCGGCACCTGGCAGCGCTTGCCGCGCCGGGCGTCGTCGCCGGCGGCATGGCCCAGCTTACCGTCGTGATCGGCACCATCATCGCCACGCTTCAGGACCGCGTGGTGTCCTGGCTCTATTATGCCGACCGCCTCTTCCAGCTGCCGTTGGGCGTGATCGGGGTGGCCATTGGCGTCGTGCTGCTCCCCACTCTCAGTCACAAGCTGCGCTCCGGCGACCATGAGGCGGTGCTGGCGAGCGAGAATCGCGCGCTCGAATTCGCTCTGCTCCTGACCATGCCCGCGACCGTCGCCCTGTTCCTGGCAGCGGAGCCGATCATGCGCGTGCTGTTCGAGCGCGGCGCCTTCACCGCCGTCGACACCAAAGCCACCGCCGCAATGCTCGCCGCGCTGGCGCTCGGTCTGCCGGCCTATGTCTTGATCAAGGTGCTGCATCCGAGCTTTTTCGCCCGCGAGGACACCAAGACACCGATGATCTTTGCCGGCATCAGCATGGCGGCGAATATCGTGCTGAGTTTCACGCTGTTTATGGCTCTGGGCGCGACCGGCATCGCCATTGCCACCATGCTCTCGGGCTGGATCAATGTCGCGCTCCTCGTGGCCACGCTCAGGCGCCGCGAACGCTTCAAGCTCGATCAAACCTTCCGCCGGCGCTGTGCCGGGATCCTCGCCGCCAGCGCGGTGATGGGGGTGGTCGTTTTCGCCCTGGTCAAATTCCTTGAGCCATGGTTCGCCCCGGCGAGTGGACTTGTTGCGCAGGGGACTGCCCTCGTTACCCTGGTCGCCACTGGCCTCCTGGTCTATCTCGGCACGGCCCACCTGTTCGGCGCGGCCCAATTTCGCGACCTAATCAAGGATTAAAGGGCTTTTCGCGCCAGGCATTTGGCGAACCGGCACGCCTCGGTTATGTTGCAGTGCAACAAAAGCGAGGAAGCTCACCATGCAAGGCCGGCCACGCCGCAGCGTGCTCTATATGCCCGGCTCGAACGAGCGGGCTCTCGAGAAAGCCAAGACCATCCCCGCCGATGCCTTGATCTTCGATCTCGAAGACTCGGTGGCGCCTGGCGCCAAGGCGCTCGCGCGCGACCAAGTGTCGGCCGCGGTGAGAAACGGCGGCTATGGCGGCCGCGAGATCGTCATCAGGGTCAACGCGCTGGAAACGCCCTGGGGCACCGACGATCTGCTTGCCGCCTGCGCGGCCGCACCCGACGCGATCCTCGTGCCCAAGGTCGTCCATTCCGGCGACGTCATCAGCGTCGCCAAAATCCTGCAAGGCGTGCATGCGCCGGAGAAGATCAGGCTTTGGGCCATGATGGAAACGCCCATGTCGATCCTGAACGCGCGCACCATCGCCGCCACCGCCGTCTATGCCGAGAACCGGCTGTGCTGCCTCGTCATGGGCACCAACGACCTGATTAAGGAGTCGCGCGCCCGCGCCCTGCATGACCGTTTTGCCGTGGTGCCCTGGCTCGCCATGACCCTGGTCGCCGCCCGCGCCTACCGACTCGACATTCTCGACGGCGTCTACAACGACTTTCGCGACGAGATCGGCCTGCGCGAGGAGTGCGAGCGCGGCCGCACCCTCGGCATGGACGGCAAGACCCTGATCCATCCGAGCCAAGTCGGGCCCTGCAACGAGATCTTCTCGCCGACCGAAGAAGAGGTCGAGTGGGCGCGCAAGATCATCGCGGCATTCGCGGAGCCCGAGAACAGGGGAATGGGCGTCATCGTGGTCGAGGGGCGCATGGTCGAGCGGCTCCATCTCGGCATGGCCGAGCGCACGGTGGCCATCGCCGAACAGATCCGCGAGATGGAGACGGCTTGCGTTTGATCCGCCCTAAGGGCAACGCTTGCGCTTGCCTCGCGCCCAAGCCATAACCCGCGCTGCTACTGGGGCGAAAAATGCAAAAGGCCAAGACCAAGACCCGCGTCTTCTCGGGCGTGCAGCCGACCGGCAATCTGCATCTCGGCAATTATCTCGGCGCCATCACCCGCTTCGTGGCGCTCCAGGCCGAGCATGACTGCCTTTATTGCGTGGTCGACCTCCACGCCATCACCGTGTTTCAGGACCCCGACGAGCTTGCCAAGAACACGCGCGAGGTGACGGCGGCGTTCATCGCCTCGGGCATCGACCCCGAGCGCCATATCGTCTTCAATCAGAGCCAGGTCTCCGGCCACGCCGAGCTTGCTTGGATATTCAATTGCGTGGCGCGCCTGGGTTGGCTCAACCGCATGACCCAGTTCAAGGAAAAGGCCGGCAAGGACCGCGAGAATGCGTCCGCCGGCCTCTATGTCTATCCGAACCTGATGGCTGCCGACATTTTGCTCTATCACGCCACCCATGTCCCGGTGGGCGAGGACCAGAAGCAGCATCTCGAGCTCGCCCGCGACATCGCGCAGAAATTCAACAACGACTTCGCCAAGACCATCGCGCGGGAGGGCTATCCCGGCGGTTTCTTCCCGCTGCCCGAGCCTCTGATCGCCGGGCCTGCCACGCGGGTGATGAACCTGCGCGACGGCACCAAGAAAATGTCGAAGTCCGACGAGTCGGACATGACGCGCATCAACTTGACTGACGACTCTGATCAGATCGCCAAGAAGATCAGGAAAGCCAAGACCGATCCCGAGCCGCTGCCGTCAGAGGTGAAGGGCTTGGAGATGAGGCCCGAGGTCGACAATCTCGTCGGCATCTATGCCGGCCTTGCCGACACGAGCAAGGAGCAGGTCTTGCGCGAGTTCGGCAACGCGCCCTTCTCCAAGTTCAAGGAGGCTCTGGCCGAGCTTGCCACGACGAGGCTCACCCCGATCGGCGCCGAGATGCGGCGCTTGATGGCCGACCCCGTGGAGATCGACCGCATCCTCAACGAGGGCGCGCGCCGCGCTCACGCCATCGCCGATCCGATCCTCGCCAAGACCAAGGACATCGTCGGCTTCATCCGCAGCTGAAGGTCAGGCGCCGCTCGCGACGCCGGTGCCGATCGGGCAGGACACGCCCGTGCCGCCAAGCCCGCAATAGCCGTGCGGGTTCTTGGCGAGATATTGCTGGTGATAGTCCTCGGCAAAATAGAACTCGGGCGCCGGCAAGATCTCCGTGGTGATGGGCCCGAGCCCGCGTGCCATGAGCGCCGCCTCGTAGGCCGCCTTTGAGGCCTGAGCTTCGCGGCGCTGCGTATCGGAATAGTAGTAGATGCCTGAGCGATATTGCGTGCCGACATCGTTGCCTTGGCGCATGCCTTGCGTCGGGTTGTGGCTCTCCCAGAACAGCTTCAAGAGCGCCTCGTAGCTGACCCGCTTGGGGTCGTAGACGACAAGCACCGCCTCGTTATGGCCGGTCCGCCCCGAGCAGACCTCCTCATAGGTGGGGTTCGGCGTGAGCCCGCCGGTATAGCCAACCGCCGTCACATGGACGCCGGGGGTCTCCCAGAACTTCTGCTCCGCGCCCCAGAAACAGCCAAGCCCGAACAGTGCGGTCTCGTAGCCTTGCGGGTAGGGGCCTTTAAGGGAGGCACCGCTCACGAAATGGGTCTCGGCGGTGGGAATGGCTTGCGTCCGGCCGGGTAGCGCCTGGTCGGATGAGGGCATGGACAGAGGTTTGCGCTTCAGTGTGAACATGGAGGTCTCCGTTGGGGCCAGACTTCCCCCGACTCTAATTCCCCCTAGTTGATGAACACCTCGACGGGTTTGCGCTTCTGGCCGAGCCAATAGAGCAGCACCCCGAGAATGCCGAACACCACCCAGGTCGGCGCATGCAGGACGGTGGTCATCATCGGGTCCCACAGGAAGGGGCTGACATTGGTCTCGATCGCGACCTTTGCATCCTGAAGGGTTTCCGGGCTAAGCGCCTGCCATTGCTCGCCCATGGGCGTGACCACCCACGCGCCGCCCCCCGCCAGACTCTTGGTGGCGTCGATGACGGCGGCGACCATGGCGAGCAACAAGAGCCAGACGCCGAGAATGCGCAAGAGCATAAGCATGGGGCTACGTGGCGGATTAACGCTGTCACGCTTACATAAGCCATTGCCGGCCCATGTTCAAATCGGCGCTGCTTCAGGATTGCGTGAAAGCGGCATCGTTTCGCGGCTTGCTTGAATGCAGAGGTCGCTTCGCTATAGTGCGGCGCTTTTCTACGTTCCTTAGGAGGGGTGGCCGAGTGGTCGAAGGCGCACGCCTGGAAAGTGTGTAGGCGGGCAACCGTCTCGAGGGTTCGAATCCCTCCCCCTCCGCCACCCTACGCCTTCGGCTTCGGGTGGCTCGCCACCCGTCAGGCGAAGGGAGACGGGTGCCGATGTGGTACGTCTATTTTTCGGGTGGCTCGCCACCGCTTGCAACTGCGCTCCGATCTGGCGCCCCATGCCACCGCCAAGCATGCCCACCCGCAACCTGACCATGACGAGTGACCCCATCTTAGACCTGTTGGAGAAGCGCCTCGGGCGCCGCTATGCGAAGCAGCGGCTCGGCATCGAGAAGGATCACGAGGCGCAAGTCTTCGGCCACGGCATCAATTTCTTTCACATTGAGAATCTTACCCCGTCGCACGCCTTGATCCGTGCGGTGCTGATGGCGTCCGGCCTCTATTGGCGCGGCGTCGGCAATGCGGCAAAGGTCGAAGTCAGGCATAACCGCATCGCTTCGCCGCATCTGCCCAAGGCCTTCGACGGCTTCACCATCCTTCAGCTCAGCGACCTCCATGTCGATATGAGCGAAGCCGCGATGAAGCGGGTGATCGCGCTTCTCAAGGGGGTCGACTACGACCTTTGCGTGCTCACCGGCGACTACCGCGGCAAGACCTATGGCCCCTATGAGGCCACGCTTGCCGGAATGGCGAAAATTCGCGCCGCGCTCAACGGATCGGTCTACGGCGTGCTCGGCAATCACGACACGATTTGCCTCGTCCCCGGACTGGAGGACATGGGCATAAAGGTTCTCCTCAACGAGAGCGAGGAGATCGAGCGCGGCGGCGAGCGCATTCATCTCGCCGGCATCGACGATGCCCATTTTTACCGGGTGGACAATATCGAGAAGGCGGCCGACAAAATCCCGCATGAGGCGTTTTCGATTCTAATCTCGCACACGCCGGAGATTTATCGCCAGGCCGCCCACGCCGACTTCAATCTCCTGCTGGGCGGCCATACCCATGGCGGCCAGATGTGCCTCCCGGGCAGAATCCCGATCACGCTCGATTCGGTCTTGCCGCGCTCCATGGGGTCGGGCCCGTGGCAGCATCACGACATGATCGGCTACACCTCGGTGGGCGCCGGCGTCTCCATCGTCCCGGTGCGCTTCAATTGCCCCCCGGAGATCACCTTGCATCACCTTCACGTGCAGCGCTAAAGCGAACGCCGATCAATAAGGCCGGTCGCGCAAGTTGAAACGGTACAGGATGGGAGAGAGGAGAAGCGCTCCCACGCAGAAGATCGCGACGCCTGCCAGGACGTCGAGAAGGCTGAGCGGCAGCAGCAGGCGGCTCCCAAGCAGTGGCAGCAAGGACTCCGGAATATGATCGAGCCCAAGGGCCATGCTGCTTGAAGGCAGCGTCATTCTGCGCTTGACGAAGCTGGAGCAGAGGTCGCCGGCCATGGCGGCAGCCGCGATCACAACGCCAAGCTCCCATTGAAGCCCCATGAGCCAGGCCGCGAACGGGGTGACAAGCAGCGAGGCCACGATCCCGCGAATTGTCTTGGTCGGACCAAAGACCGGCTTGCCATCGTAAAACAGGGTTCCGCCATCGAGCGGGCGGGCGAGACGATCGCCGAGAATTTTCTTGGCGATGACCGGCGTTCCGTTGGCCACCGCCAGAAGGATCAAGAGCTCAAGGAGCAGAAGAGGCTGCATGAAACGCGTCCAAAGCGCGGCCATCGGCCGAGGGGCAGAAATGAAATCTTGCAGTACGGGCACGGTTTAGCGCAATTCTGCCCGCCCGACCGTTAAATACCCAGGCGCATACCATGGCGATCGAAACAAGAAGGACCGCGGCCTCGTCCGCCGCGTCGGGGGCGGCGGTCACCGTGCTCGCCGCCATCAGCGTCTGTCACCTGCTGAACGACGTGATCCAGTCCTTGATCGTGGCGCTCTATCCCATGATCAAGGAGAGTCTTGCGCTCGACTTCCGCCAGATCGGGCTTATCACCTTCACCTTCACTTTCACCGCCTCGATACTCCAGCCCTTGGTCGGCTACGTGACCGACCGTTACCCCACGCCCTATTCGCTGGTGGCCGGCATGGGCTGCTCGCTGCTTGGCCTCCTCATCGCCGCCTTCGCCTCGACCTACGGCTTGGTGCTGGTCGCGGTCGGGCTGATCGGCATGGGATCTTCGGTGTTTCATCCGGAGTCCTCGCGCGTGGCGCGCCTTGCGTCGGGCGGCCAGCACGGCCTCGCCCAATCGGTGTTCCAGGTCGGGGGCAATTTCGGCACGGCGCTTGGTCCGCTGCTCGCGGCCTTCATCGTGCTGCCCTATGGCCAGGGCAGCATCGCCTGGTTCTCGGCGGTCGCGCTGATCAGCATGATCATGCTGGCCGGCATCGGTTCTTGGTACGGCAAGACGCTCAAGGTCGACAACAGCGCGGCTCACCCGAGCGAGCGCGAGGCGATTCACGAGCTTACGCACGGCAAGGTGAGGAAGTCGGTCGCGATTCTGATGGCGCTCACCTTCTCCAAGGACTTCTATCTCGTCAGCATCACGAGCTTCTACACCTTCTACCTGATCCATACGTTCGGGCTGTCGGTGCAGAACGCGCAGCTCTACCTGTTTCTGTTCCTGTTCGCCGTCGCGGCCGGCACGGTGATCGGCGGCCCGATCGGCGACCGCATCGGCACGCGGCGCGTGATTTGGTGGTCGATCCTCGGCGTGCTGCCGTTCACCCTCGCACTCCCCTATGTCGACCTGTTCTGGACGGCGATCTTGAGCGTGATCATCGGGCTGATCCTCGCTTCGGCCCATCCCGCCATCATCGTCTATGCGCAGAGCCTGATCCCAGGTCGCGTCGGCATGGTGGCTGGACTGTTCTTCGGCCTTGCCTTCGGCGTCGCCGGCATCGGCGCCGCGTTTCTCGGCTGGCTGGCCGATGCCACCAGCATCACCTTCGTTTATCACGTGTGCGCCTTTCTGCCGGCGATCGGGCTGCTCGCAGCATTTCTGCCCGAGATGGCAAAGCCGAGACGCGCGGCCGCAAGACGAAAGCGGTGAGGGTGGGCCGGCGCGCTGCACCATTCGCCAAGATGATGGCCCCGGCCGCTTGGACTCCGATTTTTTTGTTCAGAAAGGGTCTTGGCCTCGTCTTCGCGCAATACCTGTGCGCGGCAAGACGAGGGTGCAGATAATCGGCCATCGCCGGTCGGCTATGCTCGACGTTTCTGCCCCGAACGGCGAAGTCGAGACAGGGGCAGCGTCAAGGGTTAATATGAGGCTCAAGGTGCCCGGCCGAGGCCTTTTCCGGCCCTTGAGTCACTTGCCGAGCGGCGGCCGGCAGGGTTCGTTTGGTCTTGCGTGAACCTGCCAGCCCACTCGGTCGTTGGAGCAACGTCATGAACGAGGGGCAAGCAATGCGTGATATTCGCGGGGACCTGCAAGACCGGGCCGCTCTGCTTGAAGAGCAGATCAACGCCCACGAGGCTCAATTCGAGAAACTGATCGAGCAGCTCAAGCGAGAGCAAGACTCCAGAGTTGAGGATCTCAAGGCCGAGCTTGAGGCGGTGAACAGGCTGATGGAGGTCGAGCTTCGTCGGCTCGAAACAATACCCTCCGCGCCGAGGGCACAAGGCCGTGAACCTGCGCCCCAGCCCATTCATCAGCCGCAGCCTCATCCGTCGCATCAGGCTCAGCCGCAACATCAGCCCCAGGGTCAACATCAACCACAGGCCCAACATCAGCCCCAGCCGCAGCAGCCACTCGCCGACTTCCTCGTCCGCAGGCTGAACGAGGCCGGTGCCATGTCGAGGGACGACCTCAGGCGCCTGTCGTTGCAAGAGGGCTATTTCGCCGATGCCGACACCGCCGACCGGGGCGTGCACACGACGCTCATCAACGTGGTGAAGGCCGGCCTGATCCGGCAGCTGCCGAACGGAAACTTTGCGCCCGCCACGGTGCTCGACACCATCAGGCTCCGACGGGCGATGTGATCTCCCGGAGCATGCTAGAGCGCTATCGCGGTCCAATGCGGGCGATGGCGCTCTAGTCTTTGCGCGCGCACGATCAGTCCGAGGGCGGGCTTGAGACAACGGGCGGCCCGCGCAACAGCTCGACCACGTCCTGGCGGACCTTGTCCTCGGCATAGCGGGCGAGCGCCTTGCGGTCGGGGAACTCGTCGAGCGGGACCGGCGGCCCGATGCGGATATGGGCATCGATGGGGCCGCGGCCCAGCAGTCTCCAGGCATGGCTTGCCATGTCCATGTCGCCATACCAGGCGACCACATGGCGCCCGCGGCGGCAAAGCGGCAGGCCGTAGATCTTGGGATAGGTCAGCGCCAGCGTCTGGGCCGAAACCTTGGCGCCCATGGGGGCACCGCCCGCCGGCTTGGCCGCCGCGAACAAGGCGGTCTTGAACGGCACCACGCTGTTGCCGTCGCTTGAGGTGCCTTCCGCGAACAGCACTATGTGGTCGCCGCCGGCGAGCCTCTCCAGGATCTCGTTTGCCTTATCGCCGACCTCGTTCCGCCGGTTGCGGTCCACGAACACCGAGCGCTGCAGCTTGGCGAGCCAGCTCACGAACGGCCAGGACGCAACCTCTTGCTTCGCCACGAACGACACCGGCGCCACGGCCGAGAGCACGGTGATGTCGAGCCAGGAGACATGGTTCGAAATCAAGAGCACCCCTTGCTCCTCGGCGACCTCGCCTTCGATATTGAGGCGGATGCCGACGATCTTGCACACTTGCCGATGATACCAATGTGGGAAGGTGCGGGCGTAACGCGAGCCCGTCCTGAGCAATAGGAGCTGGAGCGGCATCAATGGAAAGGTGAAGGCGAAGAACGTCGCCAGCACCAGGAACGCGCGCAAGCTTCTCATCGCCACGTCACGATAATACGGTCACGGTCAATGGCAGATGCGGCGTCCATAATAGATGGTGCAGATGCCCTTCAAGGCCGGATTGGCTTTCGCCACGGGCAGCACCTCCGTCCGGCAATCGGTCCGCACTTGGTCATAGCCCCACTCGGCCACGTCGCAGACTTCCCGCGTGACGGCCGGAACGAGCTCCCCTTCCGGTGCAACAGCATGCTCGGCCTGCGCCGCCCCACTCACCATCGCCACCAGGCCCGCCACCAGAACACGTTTCACCATCGCCATCCCCCACATCTTGGTCTTATGGTCCCTCACGTTCGCGCGGCAAGGCGCCCAAGTCAAACAGAGCCGGCGCGGCGCCGCAAAACCCGCCTCGCGCGAGGAGCCGTCCACTACTTGCCGTTCTTGAGCGGCACGCCGAACAGCTCGAGTCTGTGGCCGATGAGGCGGAAGCCGAGCTCCCGCGCCACGTTCTCTTGCAGCCGCTCGATCTGCTCGTTTGAGAACTCGATGACTTCCCCGGTCTTGACGTTGATCAGGTGATCGTGGTGGCCATGACCGGCTGGCTCGTAGCGGGCGCGGCCGTCGCCGAACTCGTGGCGCTCGAGGATGCCCGCCCCCTCGAACAGACGCACGGTGCGGTAGACGGTGGAGAGCGAGATGCGAGGATCGCGGGCGCTCGCGCGCCGGTAGACTTCTTCCACGTCGGGATGATCCTCGGCCTCCGACAGCACTTTAGCGATGGTCCGCCGCTGGCCCGTCATGCGCATGCCCCGCTCGGCGCAGAGACGCTCTAGCCTGCTATCCGCTGTGGCAATCTTGGGCATGGATCGATGCCTTGCCGTTCGATCTCTCGCTAGGGCCTGACATCATCGGCAAGGCGGCCTCAAAGGGCAAGGCTGAACATCGCGGCGTCCGCCCCGTGCTCGTAATAGCCTGGCCTGCGGCCGACCGCGACCGCACCGAGAGACCGATAGAGCGCGACGGCCGCCCCATTGCCCTCCTCGACTTCAAGAAACAGCTGCTTGGTGCCAGTTGCGCGCAAGGTGGCCATCGCCGTGTGGAGGAGGGAGCGGCCAAGCCCCATACGGCGGCAGGAAGGAGCCACGCCCAAAGTCAGGAGTTCTGCCTCGTCGGCGGCCTTCCGCGCAATGAGAAGACCTGCCGGTGAGGCCACGGCGTTGTCGACCACGGACGCGATGAGGCAAAGCGTATCGAGCCCCGCGATGAATTGCGCCATCGCCGCCTCGTCCCAGGCTTTCGCGAAACAATGCGCATGAAGGGCGGCCATAAATCCGGCGTCGATTGGTGTGGCTCGATCCACCAGGATTTCAGTACCCATCACCGCCTCGGTACCGCTGGCATTTGCGGCTTGGCGTCGGGGGGCCGCAAATAGAGCGGCCGAAGCGTAGGAACAGGCTCGCCGCTTGCGGAGGCGATCTCGGCGAGGGCTTCGGCGCTCGGCTGAAGCTCGACCAGTTTCGCCTCGAGAGAATGTCCGCGCCGCCCTCCCGCTTCGGCGAGAAGGATCGCACCACTGCCCACGGCAAGGCGAAGCTCGCTCGGGAGCAAGCTCACAGCCTCGTCAGGCGCGATCAGCAGCGGGCCCTCGCGTTTTCTTCCCGCCTCGTCGTAGAGTCCGAGATAGAGCATGCCCCGCTTGGCATCGATGGCTACGGCGAAAGGTCCGGGTCCCACCGCGCCGCCGGCGAGCGCTTGTCTCGCCATCACGCTCAGGCTGTCGGTGCCGAACAGTTTGGCATGGGTCACCAGCGCGAGGCCGCGTGCCGCGGCAATGGCGATACGCACGCCGGTGAAGCTGCCGGGCCCTGTCGTCGCTGCGATCAGATCGAGCTCGGCGACGGGAAGTCCCGCCTCTTCCATGATTTCCGCCACCATGGGCAGCAAAGCCTCGGCATGGCCGCGCGCCATGGTCTCTTGCCGGGCGAACAGCCTTTGCACCACGCCGTCGCTGAGCAGCACCGCCGCCGAGCAGGCGCCCATGCTCGTATCGAGCGCTAGGATATTCATCGTGGTGTCTTAGATGATCCGCGCCATCTCGTCGAAGCTGAAGCGCGGCGACCGCGGAAAGAGTCCGGTCGGATCGCCATAAGCGAGATTGCACAGAAAGTTGGATTTCACCTGGGTGCCGGCGAAGAATTCGCGATCTACGCCCTGATTGTCGAAGCCCGACATCGGCCCGCAATCGAGTCCGAGCGCGCGCGCCGCCATAATGAGATAGGCCCCTTGCAGCGTGCCATTGCGGAAGGCGGTCTCGGCGATCTTCTCCTTCTTGCCTTCGAACCAGCTCTTGGCGTCGGTGTGGGGAAAGAGCTTGGGCAAATGAACATAGAAGTCGAGGTCGTAGCCGATGATGGTGCACACCGGCGCCTTCATCGTCTTGTCGCGGTTGCCTTCCGACAGATGCGGCTTGAGCCGTTCCTTCGCTTCGCGCGACTTCACGAACAGGAAGCGCGCCGGGCTGCAATTGGCGGACGTCGGCCCGAGCTTTAAGAGATCGACGATCGCCTGCAGCAGCGCGTCGGGGACGTCCTGGTCGCGCCAGGCGTTATGGGTGCGCGCCTCGCGGAAGATCTGGTCGAGACAGGTGTCGGGGAGCTTGCCCGTCAAACCGGACGAACCTCTTGCACCTCGGGGATGAAGTGCCTGAGCAGGTTCTCGATGCCGTGGCGGAGCGTTGCCGTCGAGCTCGGGCAGCCCGAGCAGGCGCCGCGCATGTGCAAGAAGACGACGCCGTCGCGGTAGCCCTGGAAGGTGATGTCGCCGCCGTCCTGCGCCACGGCCGGACGAACACGCGTCTCGAGCAGCTCCTTGATGGTCTTGACCGTCTCCTCGTCCTCTGGCGCGAAGAACTCGCCCTCAGGAGAACTCTCCGAGCCCGTCTTCTCGCCCTCGGTGACGGCCTCGCCGGACAGGTAATGCTCCATGATGACGCCGAGAATGGCGGGCTTCAGATGCTGCCACTCGCCCTCGCCCTTGGTCACGCTGATGAAGTCGGTGCCGAAGAACACCCCCTTGACGCCGTCGATCTCGAACAGGCGAGAGGCCAAGGGCGAGGCCTTGCTCTCGGCGGGATCGAGGAACTCCAAGGTCCCCTGGTCGAGCACGGGCCGGCCCGGAAGGAATTTCAGGGTGGCGGGATTGGGCGTCGCTTCGGTCTGAATGAACATGGTGCGCCTCGTCGGCTCCTAACGCGCGAGCGATCCAAAAGTGTCGCGCCAGCTTAGAATTATTCTAGTCCATACTTGGCCTCGGAAGCCCCAAAGTCAAGGCATGGAACCCACGAGCATGCGTCTCCAATAGCCGCGCCGCGGGATGCGTCCGACACGACGGCTTAAGCCAGCGCCAGGATCTCTTCGATCGAGAGATGGCCCGGCACCACGGTGATGGGCACCGGGAAGGTACCGGCAAGCCTCCCGCCGGCCAGGGTGGAGACGAGCGGTCCGGGCCCTGACGGGTCCTTCGAGGCGCCGAGCACCAAGACGCCGAGATCCTCGTCCTCCTCGATCAGCTTCAAGATCTCATCGGCCTTCACGCCTTCGCGCACGATCTCCTCGGGTACGAGATCTTCGAACCCCATGGCTTTGAGCTTGCGCCCGAACAGACGGAACACCGCCTTGGCTTTGTTATGGCCCTCCTCGCGCGCGACGTCCTCGACGCCGAGCCACTGGAAATCGACGCCGGGCTCGATGACGTAGAGCAGCGCAAGCTGCCCAGCCGTCCGCTGCGCGCGGCTTGCGGCAAAGGCGAGCGCGCTCTCGCATTCGGGCGTCTCGTCGACGACCACGAGGAATTTGCGCTTGTGGCCCTCAGCAAAGATCTGCCGCTGCTTCCGCGCGCGCGCCTGCGCGGGCGTCTCGGTCTTCTTCGTCGCGGCAGGCTTCTTCTTCGCCATCAGGCCATGCTGCCATTAGTCTTTGATTTGCGCTACCGCGCTTCGCGCTACGTGAGCCCGGAGAGTGAGGTTGGGTGCTCCTCAGGCGAGGTCGATGGCGTAGCGCTTGAGGTCCTTGAGATCGACCAGTTCGAGCGTCGCTTCGTGCGTCGCCCCGAGAATGACCCGCGGCGCCTTGCCCGCCTCGAAAGCCTCGCGCCAGCGCGCGGCGCACAGGCACCAGCGGTCGCCGGGCTTGAGCCCCGGGAAATCGAAATCGGGCTGGGGGGTCGAAAGATCGTTGCCGCGCGCCTTGGAGAAGGCGAGGAACTCCGCCGTCACCTCGATGCACACCGTGTGCAGGCCGATATCCTCAGGCCCAGTGTGACAGCAGCCGGAACGGAAAAAGCCGGTCAGGGGCCGCTCGGAGCAGCTCTTGAGCGGTTCGCCATAGACGTTCCGCTGCTCTTCTACCGGCTCTGCCCGCCGCTCCTGCATGGCCGCGATACTGCCTGATCTAGGAGCCGAGGTGAAGCGTCAGCGCTTCGGGTTGCGGTCGGGCAGCGGCATGCCCCCGCCCTCCCCGGTGAGCGCCCTAAGCTGATCGGGAGTCAGCACCGGCACCAAGGGCCCGGCGTCCTTGCTCGCCATGGCCTTGAGCGCCTCGGGCACCATGCCCGCCTCTGCCGGGATCGGCGGCTCGAAGCCGCCCGAGGTGAGCACCGTGCCGCATTCCTTGGGGAGCTGAGCCATCCTGAGCGGCGGCTTGCCGACCCAGGGCTTGGCGCCCGGTTGAGGCGGCTTCGCCATTTCGATCGCGGCCTTTTTCAGCATCGCATACCAATTCACGAGTTCCTGGCCGCAGCCGTCGTCGCCCGACACCCCTTTCTGACCCTCGCAGCCTTCCATCCCGGGCGGGCAGGCGAGGCGCACATGGAAATGGTAGTGGTGGTTCCACCAGGGTCTGACCTTGCCGAGCCAGGCGCGGTCCTTGCCCGCCTGGGCGGCTTGCTGGCAGAGCGCCTTCTTGATGGCAGGATGCACGAAAATGCGCGCCACTTGCGGGTAGGAGGCGGCGCGCTTGATGAGCTTCACATGGAGCAGGGTGAACACCGTGGGATCGACGGTGAACGGGTCCTTGAGCATGGACACCGCGCTCATGTCCTCCCGCTCTTGCGGCGTCAGGATGTGGTCCGGCATGGGGGTAAGCCAGATGTCGGCATCGAGACCGATCTGATGGCTGGTATGGCCGTTGAGCATCGGTCCGCCACGCGGCTGCGACATGTCGCCGACGAGGAGCCCCGGCCAGCCGTCGTGCGCGCGCGCGTCGCTTGCCAGCCGTTCGAGATAATCGAGGAGGCGCGGGTTGCCCCAATTGCGGTTGCGGGAGAGCCGCATCACCTGCCAGTCGGGGCCGTTGATCGGCAGCGACACGCCGCCGGCGAGACAGCCTTTGGCATAGCCGCCGATCGAGCGGGCGGCGAGAGGAGCGGGCGCAGTCGCGGCGCCGAACAGCTCTCTGGCGATTGGGCTGGGCTTGGGCGGAGGCTTCTTGGCGGAGGGTTTCGCCGCAGGCTTTTTGACGGGCTTTTCCGGCGCGGGAGTCGCGGCGGACATCGCGGCGGTCTCAGCGGGCTCAGCCGCCGCCCCCCCGCAAAACATGATGAGCGTGAGGCCTAAAATCAGCCTTCGCATCTGTGCTCGACCCGTTCCAGTAAGGGCCCCTCTAGGCCCCGACCCTAGCACAAATGATGGCAGCAATTGGAGCGCCCGGCCTATCGAACTCTCGCCGCAAGGCCGGGTCTCGTTCAGGAGATGTTCAGGTGAGGCCGGCTATGTTCGTCCGCAGTCTTGATCGGGAAGCCTCGGCTCCCGACATCAAGACGATCGGCGGGCCGCGATCTTCGGGGAGGCCTGCTCTGAGGGAGAACATCATGCGGCGCACCATCCTCCTGGCCGTCTTGCTCGGCCTCGCTCTTGCATATCCTGCCGTCGCTCAAGCCCAAATCGTCGCCAAGATCAATCTGTCGAACCAACGCATGAACGTCTATGTGGACGGCATTGCCCGGTACAATTGGCCGGTCTCAACCGCGCGGCCCGGCTATCGCACTCCCACCGGCACCTTCAGGCCGACGGCCGTGGTCCGCTATCACCGCTCGACGATCTATAGCGGCTCGCCGATGCCCTATTCGATCTTCTTCCTGCGCGGCTACGCGATCCACGGCTCTTACGAGACGAAATATCTCGGCCGCCCCGCGTCCCACGGCTGCATCAGGCTGCACCCGTCCAACGCCGCCGCGCTCTATTCTCTCGTGCAGCGGCATGGCGCCGGGAACACGCTGATCCAGATCAGCAATTGAACGTGATAGAGGGTGCAGCTACCGGCAACTAGACGGCGCCGGCGCCCCTCTGAAGCGGTCTCCCATCCAAGCGAGCGTCTGGCGCGCACTGTCTTTCGCGGCGAAAGTGTGACTGACACCTTTGAGCCAGGTGAAGTCGACACGCGCGCCTTGCTTGCACAGCGCCTCACCGAATTTCTTGGTGATTTCGGGGTGAACCGTGGTGTC